>JACPSW010000012.1 GCA_016193045.1 Candidatus Rokuibacteriota bacterium
GATTCTGGACGCGGCGTACCGGCGGGGGCCGGAGGCGTGACGCCAGGGGCCGACCCCGCTTCCGTTCCACGCGAGCACAAGGCCGGGGCGCCCACGCGGGTCGCCTGCCTCGTGCTCACGATCTCCGACTCGAAGCGGCCCGAGACCGACACGAGCGGGCAGGTGATCCGGGAACTGCTGACGCGGGCCGGGCACGAGGTCGTCAGGTCGGCCATCGTGAAGGACGACCCTGGCCAGGTCCGGGACGTGATCAGCCAGGCGTGCGAGGATCCGCGCGTTCAGGCGCTCATCCTGACGGGCGGGACCGGGATTACCTCGCGCGATTCGACGTTCGAGGCGGTGGAAGGTATGCTGGACAAGCGCCTCCCGGGATTCGGAGAGCTCTTCCGCATGCTCTCCCACGCGGAGATCGGGGCGGCGGCGATGCTCTCCCGCGCCCAGGCCGGGGTGCGGCAGGGGCGGCTCCTCTTCTCCCTCCCCGGCTCGCCCAACGCCTGCCGCCTCGCCCTGGAGAAGCTCATCCTCCCCGAGCTGGGCCACCTCCTGCGGGAAGTCTCGCGCTAGCGGGTTGCGGGTGGCGCTATACTGGGGGACAACGGCTGTGGCTCAAGAGGAGGCTCGGATGCGCGGGATGCGCCGGAAGGGAAGCTCGCTTGCCGTCGTGGCAGTTCTCTTGCTCGCGGGGTGCGCGGCCAGCGCGCCGGCCGGGGGCCCGCTCTGGCGGGAGGGCGCCGCCGGGGCTGTTCCCGCCGAGATCGCCCGGCTCAACGACCACCTCGGTCAGCTGGCCGAGGGCCTGAAGGCCGGGCTCGTCCAGGTGCGGGTCCAGCGGGACCAGCCGCCGGCCGGCGAGGGGCAGGAGCCGGGGGCGCCCGACGAGCCGCGGCGCACGACGGGCTCGGGGTTCCTGATCCGCGAAGACGGGCTCCTCGTGACGAACGCCCACGTCGTCGCCGACGCCACACGCATCCAGGTGCGCCTGCAGGACGGGCGCCGCCTCCAGGGAACGCTGGTCGGCAAGGACACCCGCGTGGACCTGGCCCTGGTGAAGATCGACGGCGCCCGGGGGCTTCCCGTCCTGCCGCTGGGCGACTCCAACCGCCTGCGGGTCGGGGAGTTCGTCCTGGCCCTCGGCCATCCCTTCGGGCTCGAGCAGAGCGTCTCCTTCGGGATCGTCAGCCGCAAGGGCGCCCCCCTCCGCGTCGCCGCCCCCGGCTTCGATTTCATCCAGACCGACGCCTCTGTGAATCCCGGCAACTCCGGCGGCCCGCTGGTGAACATGGCCGGTGAGGTCGTGGGCGTCAACAGCATGGCGGCCCGGAACGGCTCCATCGGGTTCGCGATCCCGGTGAATCTCGTCAAATCCCTCCTCCCCCAGTTGGCCGAGAAGGGCAAGGTGGAGTGGGGGTGGCTCGGCGTCGGGATCGACGAGGTCTCCGAGGAGGACCTCGCCAAGCTCGGGCTGAAAGAGGCCCGTGGCGTGGTGATCCGCCGGGTCATGCCGGGCGAGCCTGCCGACAAGGGCGGCGTCAAGGCCAACGACGTGATTCTCGCGGTGGACGGCGCCCGGGTTGACACCCCGCGCGACCTCCAGCGGATGATCGCCACGGCCCCGGTGGGCAAGATCGTCAAGCTGACCGTTGTGCGCGAGGGGCAGGAGAAGGATCTCTCGGTGACGGTCGGGCTCTACCAGGAGCCCCCGGCCCGCCAGGAGCCCCCGGCTCGACCCCGCCCTCGCCCGACCCCGTAACGCGCCGACACCGCGCCCCCCGCCCGAGGCCCCGCGTCCTCACGGGGAGGACGTGCCTGAGGTCTAGCCCCGTCCCGGGGCCAGGGCCTTGAGTATGGCGCGGACCCGGGGCTCGTCCAGGGAGGGCGCCGGCGCGTACCGGAGCCCGTCGGTGATCCGGAGGCCACGCTCCCACTCGGCTGGCCTGTCCTCGAGGATATCCTCGATTCCGAGAACGAAGATCCCGCAGTCGGGCAGGTCCTCGACCGGGGCGGGGCCGGTCCGGGCTCTCGCCTTCACGTACACCGTCTGCTCGGGCTCCACGAGGAGGAGCGTGGCGACCCCCCGCTCGGCGAGGTTTCGCGCGCTCCGGCTCCCGGCGCCGATCACAATGCGGATCGTCCGCGCATCGGCGGCGCGGACTTCGAGGGAGGAGAGGAGCATCGGGTGGGGGCGCCCGTCGGCGTCGAGCGTGATCAGCGGAATGGCCTTCGCGAGGTGGGCCGGGAGGTCCGCCTCGGACAGGCGCGCCAGCAGTTCGGCAGGCAGGCTCGGGCCCAGGCTCCGGGACACGGCCGGCTCGGAAGGCTAGCCGCCGGGCTTGGCCGCGGGGGCTCCGGCGGCGGCGGCGGGGGTGCCCGCGCCGACCGCATGGGTCGGGCCGTTGTCTCCGATGGCGCAGACCAGGCCCCCGCTCTCCGTGTGGATCGAGAGATCCGTGATCCTCGGGGTCTTTCCGCAGAGCGGGCAGTTCGGGTCCCGCCGGAGCTTCACTTCCCTGAATCGCATGCCGAGCGCATCGAACGTCAAGAGGCGCCCGATGAGGGGCTCGCCGAAGCCCACGAGCAGCTTCACGGCTTCGGTCGCCTGCACCAGCCCGATCACTCCTGGGAGCACGCCCAGGACGCCGGCTTCGCTTCAGGAGGGGACGAGCCCCGCCGGCGGGGGCACGGGGTAGAGGCAGCGGTAGCAGGGGCCCTGGTCGGGGGCGAACACGGTGGCCATCCCCTCGAACTGGAAGATGGAGCCGTGGACGTTGGTCTTGCGCTGGAGGTAGCAGGCGTCGTTGACGAGGTACCGGGTCTCGAAGTTGTCCGAGCCGTCGATGATGAGGTCGTAGTCCTTGATGATCTCCGTCACGTTGTCCACCGTGATGCGGTGGGGGTACGGGACGACCGTGACGTCGGGATTGAGGGCCCGGATCGTCTCGGTGGCCGACTCCACCTTGGGGCGGCCGATGTCGGAGGTTCGGTGGAGGATCTGGCGCTGGAGGTTGGTGATGTCCACGCGGTCGCCGTCCATGATCCCGAGCGTCCCGACGCCGGCGGCGGCAAGATAGTAGGCGGTGGGCGAGCCGAGGCCGCCGGCGCCGATCAGGAGGGCCTTCGAGCGCAGGAGCTTCCGCTGGCCCTTTTCGCCGACCTGGCCGAGGAGGAAATGGCGGCTGTAGCGCTGGATCTGATCCGTGGTGAGCGGCGAGTCCTTGACGGTCGGATGGCCGGACTGGATCCACCGCTGGTAGCCGCCCGCCAGGTTGATGACGTTGGGAAAGCCGAGATCCGTGAGTGCCTTGGCGGCCAGCGCCGACCGGAGGCCCGTCTGGCAGTAGAGGATGATGGGGACGCTGGGGTCGGGGGCGGCGGTGCCGATCCTGAACTCGAGAAAGCCGCGGCTGATGTTCACCGCCGGCTCGATGTAGCCATCGCGGTACTCGTCCGGGTCTCGCACGTCGATCAGGACCAGGGGCTCGCCCGACGCCAGGCGCGCCCGGAGTTCCTCCGGCCCCTCTTCCCGGATCGCCTGCCTGGCCTCCGCCAGCATCTCCCTCAGCGTCTTCATTCTCTAACTCCTTGCCCTATTTGCGAAAATAAAATAACACCATTTCCGATCAAGTCAAGTATATTCTAGCGATCGCCCTTGTTGCCCCCCAAGGCCCCCTGCTATACTCGCCTTATTTTAGGCGAACTTCTATGAAAGGCCTCATCCTCTCCGGCGGCCGGGGCACCCGCCTCCGCCCGATCACGTATACCTCGGCCAAGCAGCTGGTCCCGGTGGCGAACAAGCCGATCCTATTCTATGGGATCGAAGCCCTCGCCGCCTCCGGGATCAGGGAGCTCGGCATCGTAGTGGGGGACACCAAGCGCGAGATCATGGAGGCGGTCGGCGATGGCGCCCGCTTCGGGGTGCGCGTCACCTACATCGAGCAGGAGGCGCCGCTGGGGCTCGCCCACGCCGTCCTCGTGTCGGAGCCCTACCTCGGGGCCGAGCCCTTCGTCATGTACCTGGGCGACAACCTGATCCGGGAGCGGCTGGCGCCGCTCGTCCAGCGCTTCGGCGAGGACAAGCCGAACGCCCAGATCCTCCTGGCCCACGTGCCCAACCCCCAGCAATTCGGCGTCGCCGAGCTCGCCGACGGCCGGGTGGTGCGCCTCGTGGAGAAGCCGAGCCGGCCGCCCTCCGACCTGGCCCTGGTCGGGGTGTACATGTTCGACCAGACCGTCTTCGAGGCGGTGAAGGCGATCACCCCGTCCGCCCGCGGCGAACTGGAGATCACCGACGCCATCCAGCGTCTGATCGACACCGGCCGCACGGTGCGGCCGCACGTGATCGCGGGGTGGTGGAAGGACACCGGGAAACTCGAGGACCTGCTCGAGGCCAACCGGATCATCCTGGACACGCTCGAGGCGCGGGTGGAGGGCGAGGTCGAGGCCTCGGAACTTCACGGAAAGGTGATCGTCGAGGCAGGGGCCAAGATCGTCCGGAGCGTGGTCCGCGGCCCCGCCATCATCGGCAAGGGCGCGAGCCTCGAGAACGCCTACATCGGCCCCTTCACGGCGGTGGGCGATCAGGTGGTGATCCGGGGGAGCGAGGTGGAGCATTCGATCATTCTGGAGGGCTCCAGCATCTCGGACGTCGGCGGGCGCATCGAGTCCAGCCTGGTGGGGCGCAATGTGGTGATCTACCGGTCCGAGTCCAAGCCCAAGTCCTACAACCTCATGCTCGGCGACCGGTCGCAGGTCGGCCTCGTCTGAGCCGAGTGGGAGCGCGCCGATGGAGCTGAGTGGTGAGGCCAAGCGGCGGTTCCGACTCCAGGACTACACGCCGAAACCCTCGATCCAGGGCGTGGAGGTCGTCGAGCTCCACCGCCACACCGACGACGGCGGCTCCTTCACCGAGCTCGGCCGCTTCACGGCCGGCGTCAGCGCGGCGTTTGGGGGGTTCGCCCTGGCCCAGGTGAACTACAGCGAGCTGGAGCCGGGAGCGATCAAGGCCTTTCACCTTCACCGGCGGCAGACCGACGTCTGGTTCGTCCCGCCCGGGGACAAGATCCTCCTGGGGCTCGTGGACGTGCGGGCCGGCTCGCCCACTGAAGGGGTGCGCATACGCCTGGTCCTGGGCGATGGCCAGTCTCGCCTGGTGCGGATCCCGCCCGGGGTCGCGCACGGCTGTCGAAACCTCGCGCCGATGCGGGGCCGGATCGTCTACTTCACGGACACGCACTTCGCCCCCGCGCCGGAGGCCTCGGACGAAGGGCGCCTGTCCTGGGACTTCGCGGGCGCCGACCTCTGGGAGATCGCCCGTGAGTAGGTCGCTCAGGCCACCCGTGGTGGCGGCCCGTGGGTCCTGTCGCCGGGAACAGCCCCACGGTGCTCCCTCCCGCCAGCGCGGGGCGTTCCCCCGTCGCCATTCCGCATCCCGGAGGGGTGTCGCCTTGGCCGCGGTACGGTCCGCGCCGTGGGGCGCCCCGTTTCCCGCGCCACCCACGGGCCGCCCTCGCCGACTGTCCAGCGCCTGCCAGCCGTGAAACTGCTGGTGACGGGCGGCGCGGGCTTCATCGGCTCCCACTTCATCCGCCACATCCTCCGGAAGTACCCCGGCGATTCCGTCGTCAACCTGGACAAGCTCACCTACGCCGGCAACCTCGAGAACCTCCGGGACGTGGCGGGCGATCCGCGTTACCGCTTCGTCCGCGGCGACATCTGCGATGGGCCGGCGGTCCGCGAGGCGATGCGCGGCGTGGACGCCGTGCTGAATTTCGCGGCCGAAAGTCACGTCGACAGGTCCATCCTGGGGGCGGACGAGTTCCTGAAGACGGACGTGCTGGGGACCTTCACGCTGCTGGAGGCGGCGCGGGAGCTCGGGATTTCCCGCTACGTGCAGATCTCGACGGACGAGGTCTACGGCTCCCTCGAGCGCGGCGCCGCCAGGGAGAGCGCCCCGCTCCGGCCCTCGAACCCCTACTCGGCGTCGAAGGCCGGCGCGGATCTGCTCGTCAGCGCCGACTGGACGACCTACCGCCTGCCCGTGCTGATCACCCGGAGCTCGAACAACTTCGGGCCCAATCAGTATCCGGAGAAGATCATCCCCCTGTTCATCACCAATGCGCTGGAGGATCGTCCCCTCCCGCTCTACGGGGACGGGAGGAACGTGAGGGACTGGCTCTACGTTCTGGACAACTGCGCTGCCATCGATCTGGTCCTCCGCGCGGGGGTGCCCGGCGAGATCTACAACATCGGGGGAGGGACGGAGATTGAGAACATCGTCCTGACCCGCCAGATCCTCCGGCTGGTGGGCAAGCCCGAGAGCCTGATCCAGCCGGTGAAGGACCGTCCTGGCCACGACCGCCGCTACGCGCTCGACTGCCACAAGATCCGGGCGCTCGGCTGGAGGCCGGCTCGCGAGTTCGGGGCGGCGCTGGCGGAGACGGTGCGCTGGTACGCGGAGCACGAGGCCTGGTGGCGGCCCATCAAGTCGGGCGAGTTCAAGGCCTACTACGCGAGGCAGTACGCCAGCCGCGCATGAAGATCCTCATCACGGGCGCGGGGGGGATGCTGGGACGGGCGCTCGGGGACACCTTGAGCGCCGAGCATGACGTCACGGCCGTCACCCGCGGGGATCTCGACGTCACCGATCTCGGCCGGACCCTGGCCGCGCTCGGCCGCGCGAAGCCCCAGGTGGTCATCCACGCGGGGGGGTGGGCCGACGTGGACGGCTGCGAGCGCGACCCGGACCGCGCCTGGCGCGTCAACGCGCTTGGCAGCCGCAACGTCGCCGTCGCCTGCCAGGAAGCCGGCGCGGCCTGCTGCTACATCTCCACCGACTACGTGTTCGACGGCGAGAAGCGCGATCCGTACACCGAGTTCGACGCGCCGAACCCCATCTCGTGCTACGGGGCCTCGAAGCTGGCCGGCGAGCGCTACGTCCAGACCCTGACGCCCCGCCACTGGATCGTCCGCTCCTCCTGGCTCTTCGGCCCCGGCGGGAAGAACTTCGTCAAAACGCTTCTGACCAAAGCCCGCGCGGGGCAGGAGCTCAGGGTGGTGGACGATCAGGTCGGGTCGCCCACATATACCTCCGACCTGGCCCGCGCCATCTCCCGCCTCATCGGCGGGCCGCACTACGGCATCTGGCATCTGACGAACAACGGCGCCTGCTCGTGGCACCGCTTCGCCGCGGCTATCTTGGACGCCGCCGGGCCCAAGGGCACGCGTCTGGAGCCCATCGGCTCGAAGGACCTCCAGCGCCCGGCCCCGCGCCCGCGGAACTCGGTCCTCCGCAACTACTGCTGGACCCTCGAGGGGTGGCCGCCGCTCCGCCCCTGGGGCGACGCCCTCCGGGAGTATCTGGCGCACCCCGAACTCTCCGCGTAGACTGGGAGGCGACCCATGAAGCGCTTGGGCCTGACGCTGTCCTTCTTGCTGGCGCTCCCGCTCGCCCTCGGGGCCGCGCCGCGCGGCACCGAGCAGAAGCCCGATCCCAAGACCGCCCCCGCCGCTCCCTCCTACGTCCAGCGGGTCGAGCCCGCCGTGGTGGGGATCAGGGTCCAGGTCCCGCGGAACCGCCCGTCGGTCCTGACGCTCGGCCCGGAGCGCTGGGGGAGCGGCGTCATCTTCGACCCCGCGGGCTACGCGCTGACCGTCAGCTACGTCCTGCTGGACGCGGGGCGCATCGAGGTGTCCCTGCGCGACGGGCGGACCGTCCCGGCCAAGCTGGTTGGGCTCGATCTGGAAGTCGGCCTTGGCGTCGTGAAGCTCGACGGGCCCGGGCCGTGGCCCGCGGCGGCGGTTGGAGATTCATCGGGCGTCAGCGTCGGCCAGACCACCGCCACCGTCGGGGTGGATGAGGACAACGCCCTGGTCGTCACGAGCGGGAGCGTCACGGCGGTCCGCGCCTTCGCCGGCTACTGGGAATACATGCTGGACCGGGCCTTCGTCATCGCTCCGTACAACCCGGCCTTCGGGGGAAGCCCGCTGGTGAACGTCAACGGGGAGGTCATCGGGATCACCTCCCTCCGGCTGGGCGAGCGCCCGGCCGTGAACCTGGCCATTCCCCTGGAGAAGTTCCTCCTGGGAAAGGACGAGCTGATCCAGAAGGGCCGGGTCGTGAGCCGGAAGCCGCGCCCCTGGCTCGGGCTCTACACCGTGCCCGTCGAGGGCGGCGGGGGGGTGATCGCGGGCGTCTCCCCCGTGGGGCCCGCCGGACGGGCGGGCTTCCAGCGCGGTGACGTCATCGTGCGCGTCAACGGCGAGAAGGTCGTGAGCCAGGAAGAGTTCTACATGCGGCTCTGGGCGGCCGAGGTCGGCCAGGAGCTCACCGTGATGGTGCTGCGCGGCTCGCGCTTCGAGGCCATCACCGTGCGGCCGGCGGACCGCTACCAGTTCTTCCACACCACGGGGCCCTAGCGGCATGAAAGGGGCGGACACCTATCAGGGGCGCGGGCTCATCGCCGACCCGATCCATCGCTACATTCTCTACACGCGGGCGGACGGCGTGCCCGGGGAGGCGACCGAGCAGGACCTGATGGACACCTCCTGGGTCCAGCGCCTCCGGCGGATCCCGCAGCTGCAGTCCGCGCGCTGGGTGTTCCCCGCCGCCGAGCACAGCCGCTTCCAGCACGCGCTGGGGGCCATGCACCTGGCCGGCCGGTTCGGCCAGCAGCTCTACCCCTCGCTCAAGGCTGTCTTCCCCGACTGCCCGTCGGGGGCGCTGGTCGAGGAGCTGCTTCGCATGGCCGGCCTCCTCCACGACGTGGGCCACGGCCCCTTCGGGCACTTCTTCGACGACAACTTCCTCGTGGACTTCGACCTGACCCACGAGATGGTCGGCCAGCGCATCATCCGGGAGGAGCTGGGCGACATCGTCCGGGCGCTCCGGCGAAGCCCGGCCGCCCCCTTCGCCCCCGGGGAGGCCATCGATCCCGACTGGATCTGCTACCTGATGGGGAAAGCCTTCACCCGCCCGGAGGCCGGCCACCCCCGGTGGCTCGCCTTCCTGAAGCCGATCCTCTCGGGCATCTATACCGCGGACAACATGGATTACGTGCTCCGCGACTCCTACATGTGCGGCGTGGCGGTGGGCCCCATCGACATCGACCGGATCATCTATTACTCCTTCTTCACCGAGGAAGGGCTGACCCTGGACCGCGGGGGCACGCAGGCCTTCATCATGTTCCTCAACGCCCGGTTCTACATGTACACCAACGTGTACTACCACCGGACCACGCGCGGCATCGACCTCCACCTGAAGGAGATCTTCCGGGACACCATGAAGATCGTGTTTCCGTACGACCTCAGGAAGGAGCTCCACCCCTACCTCCACCTGACGGAGTGGACGCTCCTGGAGGAGGTGGGGCGGTGGCACGACGCGGAGGACGCGGAGCAGAAGGCGCTGGGCGCGGAGTGGCGCCAGATCCTGGACCGGCGGCTCAAGTGGCGGATGTCCCACGAGGTGGTGCTGGACAAGTACCAGCTCCAGCGCGGGGTGGACTTCATGAAGGCCGAGGAGGTGGAGGCGCGCGTGCGGAACCGGCTGCCGGCGCCGCTGAAGCGCTTCCCCTTCAAGATCGACATGGCGCTCCAGGACCCGCGCCCCCTGAACCCGCTGGCGATGGGCGACCGCCAGATCTACATCTACGACTCGGCCACGCGGCAGGTCTCCAAGGAGCGGCTCACGGAGCTGTTCCGGTATCTCCCGGGGAAGGTGGCCCAGTGCCGGATCTTCGCGGCGAGCCACGAGCACGACCAGCTCCTGGCCCAGGCCCTGGAGCAGGCGCTGGGCGAGGACGCGCCCGCCATCCCCACCAACGTGTGAGACGGTCGCCCTCCCCATGGCGCGCCGACGCAAGGGTCCCGATCTTCGCTCCATCAAAGGGCGGATCGCCGAGGCGCTCGTCGAATCCATGTTCCGGCGAGCTCTCTACCGGATGACGCGGTTCGGGCGGGAGAGCGACCTCAGAGGGATGCTCAAGCTCGGAAAGGACGACGAGTTCGTCCCGGACTTCCTGGCGTTGAAGGAGAATCTGGGTAGCCGCGATGCGCCACGCGTGTATGGGACCTTCATGATCGAGGTGAAGTACCGGGCGGACCTGCCGCGCTACCTGGCGCTCCAGGAGCGTGGAGGGGCAGAAAGCCTGCTGGCAAAGAGCAAAGCGAAGTGGCCCAACCTGTACGTGATCTTCGTCACCGATCGGCCCGGAGAGGGGCGTTCATGCTTCCAGGCGCTCGATGTGAGCGCGTACGAACCGGGTGGGCCGGTCGCGACACGACCGCTGTACGAGATGCAGGCGCTGGATATCTATCCGAACAACGTGATCGAGCACGAGGAGCTCACGAGGCAGCTGTTTGGCCTCCTCGCGTCCCTTTCGGCGCCCTCACGCTGACGAGCCGCGTCCTTTCTTGGGTCGGTCCAGCCCTTTGACGATTTGGGACCGGATCAGCCGGGGCAGCAGCATGTGGTGATGGGGGCAGGTGGACGGCGGGTTCTGATAGGCGGCGCCGGCGAAGGCGCCCATATAGCGGCGGAGCTCCTCGAAGCGCACGACCTCGTCCACGAACCCGCGCCGGGCACAGTAGATCGGCCGGGATTGCTCGCGGTACTGCCTGGCCAGCGCGTTCATTTGATCAATTACCGGCTTCAGCGGTCGCCCGGCCTCCTTCTCCTTGACGAGCCGCCGGGAAAACGAGGCGACCGCGGCCGTTTCCCCGTGCATCACGTAAATCTCGGTGGTGGGCGTGCCGAGCGTGAACGCGTTGTGGTTGTTGGCGGTCGGGCCTCCCATGATGTAGTGCGCGGCGGCCGAGCCTTTCCGGAGCACCACGAGCATCATCGGCAGATCGGTCTGCTCGATGGAGTAGATCAGCGATTGGCCCAGGCCCAGCAACTCCGCCTTCTCGGCGGTGTCGCCCACGTCGATGCCGGTCGTGTCCTGAAACCAGATGAGGGGGACCCGGTCCCGCCCGCAGTGGGTCACGAACTCGCTCATCTTGATCAGGCCCTGCCGATAGAGCTTGCCGCCGATGCCGATGTAGTCGGTGGTGTACTCCGGATAGGTGGTCCCCAGCAGCCCCTGCCGGTTGCCGATCACCCCGACCAGGAATCCGTCGACCTTGACGAGACCGGTGTACACCTCCGGGCCGAAGCCCGGCTGGAACTCCAGGTGCTCGCTGCCGTCCACCAGGCGGGCCAGCACGTCTTCGAGGCTGTAGACGGCCTTCGGGTTGAGGGGAACGATGGAAGCGAGGTCCGAGAGCGGGTACTTCGGCTCGGCGGGTGCGGCGACCCGGAAGAACTTCGGGTGATACGCGGGGATCTGGGCCATGCACTCCTTCAGCGCGTCGAGAACCTCGGTCTCCTTCTCGAAGACGGCCCGGAAGAAGCCGGTGGAGTCGCAGTGAATGCGGGCGCTCCCCGGGGGCACTTCCTTGAACCGCCGGGCGGCCTCGATGATCTGCTCCGCCCCGGACTCGTCGAACGCCCCCTTGGGGCTCATGCCGCTGACGATCCCGCCGCCCCCGACCGCCATGTTGGCGTTCTTGTGGGCGAACAGGATCGTCGGGCTGATGCTCTGATAGCCCCCGCCGGCCGGATTCGTCCCGTAGATCCCCGCCAGGATCGGGATGCCGAGTTTCTCCAGCTCGGCGTGACGGAAAAACGTGGTGCCGCCGCCTCTGCGGTCGGGGTAGACCTCGTCCTGCTGCGTCAGCTTGACCCCGGAGCAATTGACCAGCCAGACCAGGGGCACCCGGAGCCGCTTGGCCAGGTCGGTGACCCGCAGGTTGTTGTCGGCCTGCCCGGCCAGCCACGCCCCGGCCATGACCTTGTTGTCGAACCCGATGAGGGCGCACCACTTGCCGCCGACCCGGGCCAGCCCATCCACGACGCCGGTCGTGCCTTCCTCGTTCTGGCGTGGATTGTAGAGCGTGTGCAGGGGACAGAACGTCCCGGGATCCACGAGGTACTCGATCCGGTCCCAGACCGTCAGCTCGCCCCGCTCGTGAATCTTCTCGGCGGGCAGCCCCGCGCTCTTCACGCGGCTCACCTCGGCGTCCAGCTCCTCGAGCACGGCCGCGATCTGGTCGCGGTTTTCGGCCATCTCCTCCAGCTCGGCCCGTTTGAGGGGCTTGCCGAGCGCATCCATCTTCTCAAAGTACGGGCGCATACGCCGTCCCCCTCCGCTTACCGGTTCGCTTTGCGATAGCCGAGCTGATCCAGCGCGATGATCGATTTGCAGATGTTGGCCGAGCCCTCGACCATGAAGTAGGTCGGCGCGTCCCGGTAATAGCGGGCGACGGGATACTCGGTCGAGTAGCCGTAGGCGCCGAGGATGCGCATGGCGTAGTTGGCGGCCTTTGTCACCACCTCGGCGGCCAGGTACTTCGCCTGGGCCACTTCCAGCGTGTTTCCCAGGTTGCCCTGATCCTTCTGCCAGGCCGCCCGGTAGACCATCAGCCGGGCCGCCTCGATCTCGCTGACCATCTGCGCCACCATGTCCTGGTTCATCTGGAACCGGCCGATGGACTGCCCGAACTGCTCCCGCTCGTTGCAGTACTTGGTCACCTGATCCAGGCACGCCTGGGCGAGGCCGATCGCGCCGGCGGCCGCCGAGAGGCGAGTTTGGTCGAGCGAGCCGAAGACGATCCTGGCCCCGTCGCCCGGCTTGCCGAGGATGTTCTCTTTCGGAACTCGCACGTTCGTCAGCGTGAGCTCCCCCGTGGGCGACAGATGCGACCCCAGCTTGTCCAGATCGGAGGTGGCGACCCCATCGACGTTCTTGAGCTCGACGACGAACGCGGAGAGCCCCTTGCCGCGCGCGCCGCGGTCCGTGTAGGCGTAGTAGATGACCACGTCGGCCAGGGGCGCGTTGGAGATCCACGTCTTCGATCCGTTCAGGAGCCAGTGGTCTTCCTTGTCCGTGGCGGTGGACCGCATGGCCATCACATCGGACCCCGCGGTGGGCTCGGTGATGGCGAACCCCCCCATGGAGTCCGCGCTGACGAGCCCGGGGATGTACTTCCGCCGGAGCGCCTCGGAGCCGTACCGAAGAATCGGAAACGCGCACCCCACCGTTTGCATGTTGATCTGGACTCGGAGGGAGCTGCAGGCACGGCCAATCTCCTCGGACAAGATCATGGTCGCGAGCCAGCCCATGTTGTTTCCCCCATACTCCTCGGGGATCACCGTGCCGAAGAAGCCCAGCTGCGCCATGGGCTTGACGACTTCCTCGTAGGGGAAATAGTGCTCGTCGTCCCACTTCTTGACGAACGGCGCGATCTTCTCGGCGCCGAAGTCCCGGGCGATTTGCACGAGCGCTTTCAGTTCGTCAGACAACTCGAAATGCATGGCGGCGATCCTCCCGGTTCGCGTGTCCGCCAAGGGCGGTATGATAATACCACGGCGACGGGGGGCAAACGATCCGGAGCGTGCGAGGGCGTCGAGTTTGACTCGCTGGCCCGCGCGTGGTACGGTGCCGCGGAGCCTCGACCCGATGGACGCCGAGGCGAAACCACGGGGCGAAGTAGGGCAGAGAGAGGAGGGAGGACACCATGGCTGAACACGTCGTCGAGGCACCCGCGCCGGGGAAAATCCTCCGGGTTCACGTCGAAGAGGGAAAGCCCGTGGCCGCGGGCGACCGCCTCTGCGTTCTCGAGGCGTTGAAGATGGAGCTCCCGATGGTGGCCCCGGTGGGCGGCACGGTCAAGGCGCTCCATATGTCCCCTGGCCAGACGGTCGAGGCTGGGGATCCGCTGGCCGTCATCGAGGCGTCGCCCTAGGATCCCTCGGTGCTCAAGGCCACCTGGTTCGTCCTGGCCGGCATGGCCATCGTCTTCGCCACGTTGAGCCTCCTCGTCCTGGTGATGACTGCGCTGAACCGCTGGCTGCGCCCCACGCCGGAGGCCGGCGCCCACCCGACACGGGCGCGGGATGCTTGAAGGCGAGCTCCTGGGCGTCTTCGCCCTGACTTGGCAGGCCGCCGTCATGCTCGGGCTTGGCGGCCTCCTCATCTATCTGGGTATCGCCAAGGAGGTGGAGCCCGTGCTGCTCGTTCCCATTGGGACGGGCGTCATCCTGGCGAACGTCCCCCTCGGCGGGCTCACCGAACCGGGGGGCCTCTTCGCTGTGCTTCGCGCGGCCGGCATCGACACGGAGCTCTTCCCCCTCCTCATCTTCATCGGGGTGGGAGCCATGATCGATTTCGGCTCCCTGCTGGAGCGTCCGTACACCGTCTTCCTGGGCGCCGCCGCCCAGTTCGGGATCTTCGGCACGTTCTTCCTGGCCTACTTCCTGGGCGATGGCGGCCTCCGCCTCTTCGACTTCAGCTTCACCGATGCGATCTCGATCGGCATCATCGGCTCCGCCGACGGCCCCACGTCCATCTACGTGGCCACGATGCTCGGCTCCAAGTACACGCCCGCCATCGTGGTGGCGGCGTACTCGTACATGGCCCTGGTGCCCATCATCCAGCCGCCCATCATGCGGGCGCTCACGACCGAAGCGGAGCGACGGCTTGCGATGCCCACGCGGGCGCAGAGAGTGTCCCGGCGCACCCGCGTCTTGTTCCCCATCCTGAGCATCCTCGTCGTGGGACTCATCGCCCCCAAGGCCACTCCCCTGATCGGGACCCTCATGTTCGGCAACCTCCTGAGGGAGTCGGGAGTGGTCGAACGGCTCTCGCGGGCGGCTCAGAACGAGATGGCCAACATCGTCACGATCCTCCTCGGCCTCACCGTGGGGGGCATGATGACGGCTCGGGACTTCCTGCGGCCGGAAACGATCATGATCTATGTCATGGGGGTCGTGGCCTTCGCCCTTGGCACGGCCGCCGGGCTGATGTTGGGCAAAGTGATGTATCTCGCCTCCGGGAGGAGGATCAACCCCCTGATCGGGGCGGCTGGGATTTCCGCCTTTCCCATGTGTGCGCGCGTTGTCCAGCGGGTGGGACTCGAAGCCAACCCGCACAACCATCTGCTCATGCACGCGGCGGGAGCCAACACGGCCGGCCAGATCGCCTCGGTGGTGGCCGGGGGCGCCGCGCTGGTGCTCGTGCCGTTCTTCGCCTAGTGTGAGTCGCGCGCGCGCGGCGCGCGGGCCGTGGAGCGTGGCGATCGCCGCGCTCACCATGGCCGTCCAGAACGGGATCGTCATGGCCTTCGCGGTGCTCTACCTGCCGCTCATCCAGGACTTCCGAGCCTCGCGCGCCGAGGTGGCGACTGTCCAATCCGCGGTGCTGCTTCTCGGAGGGTTCGGCGGGCCGGCGATCGGCTACGCCCTCGACCGGTTGGGGCCGCGCCGCCTGTTCCAGGGCGGGGCGCTCCTGGCGGCCCTGGGGCTCCTCCTGGCGAGCCGGGCCGGCAGCCTGCCGGTCCTGCTGCTGACCTACGGGATCCTCGCCGGCCTCGGCCTCTCGGCGCTCGGGAGCCAGCCCAACATGGTCGTGGCGGCGCTCTGGTATCCGGGGGCGCGCGGCAAGGCGATCGCCGTGGCGGACCTGGGGACCGGCTTCGGCGCCTTTGTCTGCATCCCGCTCGCCCAGGCGGTTGTGGGGCCTTACGGCTGGCGCACCACTCTGGCCCTCTGGGCGGTTCTCCTCGTGGCCATCCTGATCCCCGCCAACGCCTTCCAGCGGGTGCCGCTTCCCGGCAATCCGCGAACCTCTGGAAGCAATCAGACGCGAGCGACGGGCGGGCGAAAGCCCGGGTACCCGTCGCTTGACAAAGACTGGACGCCCCGGAGCGCCGTGTGGACGCCGGCCTTCTGGTGGCTGGTGGCGGTGCGGTTTTTCTCTGCAATGGCTTTCCCGCTCATGAACGTTCACATGCTGGCCTTTGCCGTGGGCGCCGGGGTGTCCCCCCCCGCCGCGGCCACCGCCCTCGGCACCGTGAGCCTGGTGAGCCTGGCGGGGCGGCTCCTGACCGGGTGGCTCGCCGACCGGCTCGGGCGGGCGCCGACGCTCACGCTCACGTACGCCAGCGCCACTGTGGGGATCGGGAACCTGGGGCTCCTGGCGTGGACCGGCTGGCCGGGCTGGCTCGCCGGCTACGTCCTCTTTTACGGCCTGGCGCAGGGGTCGAGCGGGATCGTCACGGCGGCGCGAGCGGCGGATATCTTCGCGGGGGCGAGCTTCGGCACGATCTATGGCTGGATCGTGCTGGCCACCGGGCCCGGCGAGGCGATCGGGGCCTGGGCCGGGGGAGCGATCTTCGACCTGACGGGGAGCTACCTCTGGGCCTTTGGCTTCGTGGTGGTGGCGCTCCTGGGGGGGATCGCCGCGATCTGGCGGGTCGGTCCACCCGGGCGGAGATCCACGTAGAGCTCGATCTCGTGGCCGTCGGGGTCGTGGATCGAGAAGGACGCGCTCGCGCCGGCGTTCATCTCGCCGAACGGGCCGAGGCCGTGGGCCTCCACCCAGCGGCGAGCCGCGTCGAGCGCCTCGCGCGTGGTGCCCACCTGGAAGGCGATGTGGTAGAGACCCGGCGCGCCCCTCGGGCGTTCGGGCCCGTCGGCCCTCGCCAGCTCGAGCGAGAGGTCATGGTGATGCGGGCCGGCCGAGAAGAACGCGATCCTGCCGGCCTTGCCTCTTCCCACGTCCTTCAACCCGAGAACGTCCCGGTAAAAGCGAACGGACGCTTCCAGGTCCTTGACGAAGAGCGAGACGTGGCCCAGTGCCTCGACCTTCAGCGGGACGCTCATGGCGGAGTTAGTGTAGCATAGAGGCTCATGACCCCGGACCGGACCGCCTCCGCAGTCCCCCTGTCCGCTCCCGTCGCCGCGGCCCCGGCGGGGCGCGTCAAGCCCGATATGCGGCTGCTGGGCCTCCTGGCCCTGGGGCACTTCGTTGTCGACACCAACCAGGGGTCGCTGCCCGCGCTGTTGCCGTTTCTCCGGACGGCGCTCGACCTCTCCTACGCGGCCACGGGCGCCATCGTCCTCATGGCCAACGTGACGTCGTCCCTCACCCAGCCCCTCTTCGGCTATCTCGCCGACCAGACCGCCCGGCGCTGGCTGTTGCCGCTCTCCGTCTTCCTCTCGTCGCTCGGGTTCGCGCTGACGGGGCTCGCCCCGTCCTACGGGGTCGTGCTGCTCCTCGTGCTCGTGTCGGGCTTCGGGATCGCCGCGTACCACCCTGAGGGGTATCGCACCGCGACTCGAGTCGCCGGCGATCGAAAGGCGACGGGATTGTCGATCTTCTCCACGGGCGGCAATATCGGGATCTCCGTCGGTCCCCCTTTCATCACGGCGCTCGTCACGGGGTTCGGGCTCTGGGGGAGCTTGGGGCTCCTCCTCCCGGGCATCCTGGTGGCGGCGCTGCTGACGGCCGTCCTCCCCCGCCTCTCCCTGCCGCCGGCGCCCCGCCCCCAGGAGGCCGCCCTGCCGGCGGCCAGGACGATGGCCGGGGCCATGACCCTGCTGATCCTCGTGGTGACGGTCCGCTCCTGGACCCAGCTCGGCCTGACGACGTTCGTCCCGTTCTACTATCTGGACGTGCTGGGGGGCGACCCGCGGATGATCGGGACGCTGCTCTTCGTCTTCCTGGGCGCCGGGGCCCTGGGCACCCTGGTCGCCGGGCCCATCGCCGACCGGGTGGGCATGCGCCGCTACGTCGTCAGCGTCTTTCTCCTCGCGACGCCCATCGGCATCGGCTTCCTCCTGGTTCGGGGGGTGTTGAGCTTCATTCTCCTGGGGGCGCTGGGCTTCGTCCTGGTGTCCACCTTCACGGTGTCGGTCGTGCTGGGGCAGGCCTACATGCCGCGCAACCCCGGCATGGCGTCGGGGCTCATCGTGGGCTTCGCCATCGGCGCCGGCGGCGTGGGGGCCACGGTGCTCGGTTGGGTGGCGGACCACCTGGGGCTGATGAGCGCGCTCTGGATTTCGGCGCTGATGCCGCTGGCCGGGTTCTTCGTGGCGCTGTTTCTCCCGGAGCCCCGCCGCGCGTGATCGGCGACTTCCCTCCGCGGGGCGCCCTGTGTTATAACTTGCGTCGGATCGCCCGATGAGCGTCCTCGAAGCTTTCCAGGACGGCGAGCAGGTCCTCCTCATCGATCAGCGGGGGAAGCGCCACCTCCTCACCCTCAGAAAAGGCGAGGCCTTCCACTCGGACCGCGGCTGGATCCCCCACGACGCCATCATCGGCCACCCGGACGGGAGCTGGGTGCGGTCGTCCCTCGGCCTGCGGCACCTGGCCCTCCGTCCCACGCTGGCCGAGTACGTGCTCGAGATGCCCCGCGGCGCCCAGGTGATCTACCCGAAGGACCTGGCGATGATCCTGTTCTGGGCGGATGTCTATCCGGGGTGTCGCGTGCTGGAGGCGGGGACCGGGTCGGGCGCCCTGACGCTGGCGCTGCTCCGGGCGGTCGGGCCCGAGGGCAAGGTCATCACCTACGAGCAGCGCGAGGAGTTCGCCCGCCGGGCGTTGGCCAACATCCACGCGCGGATGGGGGAGGTCACGAACCTGGCGGTGCGGTTCGGGCCCGTGGAGGAGGGGCTGGCGGACGAGGAGCGGGTGGACCGGGTGATCCTGGACTTGCCGGAGCCCTGGCGGCTCGTCGAGCCCGTGCTCCGGCCCCTCCGCCCCGGGGGCATCTTCCTCTGTTACGTGCCGACCATCATCCAGTCCCAGCAGGTGGCCGAGGCCCTCCAGCGGCACCCGGCCTACGGGCTCGTGGAGACCTTCGAGACGCTCGTCCGCCCGTGGAACATCGAGGGGCCCTCGGTCCGCCCCTTCCACCGGATGGTGGCGCATACCGGGTTCATCACCCTGGCCCGGCGCGTCGTGCCCGAGGATGCTTGATCGCTTCTTCGGCCTGAGCGAGCGCCGCACCACGGTCGGGGCCGAGCTGATGGGCGGCCTCACCACGTTCATGGTGATGGCCTACATCATCTTCGTCAACCCGGCCATCCTCTCCTTCGCCGGGATCAAGGGGCTCGAGGGGCAGGGCCCGCCGTTCGCCCCCACGCTGGCCGCCACGTGTCTCGTGGCCGGGCTCACCACGATCGCCATGGGGGTGGTCGCCAACTACCCGCTGGCCGTCGCCTCCGGTATGGGGCTCAACGCCGTCGTGGCCTTCCAACTGGTGGCCGGCATGAAGCTTCCCTGGCAGGCCGCCATGGGCGTGGTCTTCCTCGAAGGCGTCGCGATCACCATCCTGGTGCTCAGCGGCTTCCGCGAGGCGATCATGAACGCGATCCCCCGGGCCCTGAAGCAGGCGATCAGCGTGGGGATCGGGCTCTTCATCCTCTTCATCGGTCTCGTGTCTGGGGGGTTCGTCAAACCGGGGCCGCCGGGCGTGCCCGTGACGCTCGGCGACCTGACCACGGCGCCCGTCGTCGTCGCGGCGGTGGGGCTCTTCCTGACGCTCTGGCTCCAGGCCGCGCGCGTGCGGGGCGCGCTCCTGATCGGGATCCTTCTCACGACGCTCGTCGCGATCGCGGTCAATGCCGCCGCCGGGGGGACGGCCTTCCCGACGCCGGGGCAGGCGGCGATTCCCCCCAACGTCTGGGCCCTTCCCGATCTCTCCTCGGTCGGCGCCGGGCTCAACGTCGAGGTGTTCTGGCGCGTGGGCGTGGTGGCCGCGGCGGTCACCATCTTCTCCATCATGCTCTCCGACTTCTTCGACACGATGGGGACGGTGATCGGGATCGGCGGGGAGGCGGGGTGGCTCGACCGCGACGGGAAGCTCCCGCGGCTCAACCGCGTGCTGCTCGTGGACTCCCTCGCCGCCGCCGCCGGGGGCCTCGCCGGCGCCTCGTCGGCGACGACGTACATCGAGTCCGCCGCCGGCGTGTCGGAAGGCGCCAAGACCGGCCTGGCCTCGGTGATGACCGGCTTGTGTTTCCTGCTGGCGCTCTTCTTCGCCCCCGTGGCGGGGGTGGTGCCACCCCAGGCGACGGCCGCGGCGCTCATCGTCGTGGGCTACCTCATGTGCAAGATCGTCCGCGAGATCCCGTTCGGGGATCTGGAAGAGGGCTTCCCCGCCCTCCTCACGCTGACCGTGATGCCGTTCACCTACTCCATCACCAACGGCATCGGCGCGGGGTTCGTCGCCTACTGCTTCGTGAAGCTGGCGCGCGGCAAGGGCCTCGAGGTGCACCCGATGATGTACGGCGCCACGCTGGCCTTCCTCGTGTACTTCGCCTTACCCTGGCTCCGCCCCCGCTTCGCCTTCTAGCGTCGCCGCGCGTGTGGTAGGCTTGAAGGGTTCCGAGAGCCGCCGATGATCCAGGCACTGAGACGGAACCTGAAAGCTCTTTCGATCACCCTGTGGGTGGTGATTGCCGCCTTCATCGGGACCTCCATCTTTGTCTGGGGGAAGGGGAGCATCCCAGGCGGCGACGCCAACGCCGTGGCCACGGTCAATGGCGAGGAGATTCCCCTCGAGCGCTACCAGCGCCTCTACCGCTCCTACCTCGAGTTCTACCGGCAGCTCTTGAAGGACCGCTTCACCACGGAGACCGCCGAGCGCCTCGGGATCTCCCAGCAGGTCGTGGATTTCCTGGTGGAAGAGGTGCTGGTCCTCCAGCGCGCCGAGGCGGAGGGGGTCCAGGTGGGCGACGACGAGCTCCGGGCCAAGATCCAGGCCATCCCCGCCTTCCAGGAGGACGGGAAGTTCTCGCGGGATCGCTACGTGGCCATCCTGAATCGCGCCCAGATCGACCCGGCCACCTTCGAGGCCGACCAGCGGCGGGAACTCGTCCGGAAGAAGCTGGAGGCCACCGTCAAGGAGGGGATCAAGGTTTCCGACGCGGAGATCCGCCAGGCGTACGAGTTCAGGCGGGAGAAGGTCCGGGCCGCCTGGGCCCAGGTCGAGATTTCCCCCCTCATGGCGGACGTCAAGGTGACCGACGCGGAGCTGGAGGACTTCCTGAAGAGCAACGCGCTCCGGTTCCAGGAGCCCGAGCGGCGTCGGCTCCAGTACGTGCTGGTGAGCCCCAAGGGCTTCATCAAGGCCGCCACCGACGCGGAGGTGGAGCGGTATTACAAGGAACACGCCGCCGAGTTCGAGAAGCCGCGGCGCGTGAAGGTGGCACACATCCTGGTCCGCGTGCCTCCGGTGGGGGGGAGCGAGGCCGAAGAGAAAGCCAAGGCCAAGGTCCAGGAGGTCCTCGAGCGGGTGCGGGCGGGGGAGGATTTCGCCAAGCTCGCGAAGGACGTGTCCGAAGACCCGGCGTCGGCCGGTTCGGGCGGCGACCTCGGCTACGTCGCGCGCGGCGAAGTGGTGCCGGCCTTCGAGCAGGCGGCCTTCGCCCTGAAGAAGGGCGAGGTCTCGCGAGAGCCGGTGCGGACGCCGTTCGGCTATCACGCCATCAAGGTCACGGACATCCAGGAGGGCGGGCGGCGGCCGCTGAAGGAGGTCGCCGGGGAGATCAAGGAAAGGCTCCAGGGCGAGCAGGGCGAGCGCGCCGCCCTGGCCCAGGCGGAGGGGGCCAAGGGCCCGCTCCAGGGCGCCAAGGATTTCCCCGCCGAGGCGCGGCAGCGCGGTCTCGAGCCGAAGACGGCGCTCCTGGCGCGCGGCGAACCCCTCGAAGGAATCGGCCGGGCCCAGGCGGTGGAAGAGGCCGTGTTCGCGGCGGCGCCGGGCGGCGTGCTGGGCCCCCTCAAGACCCCGGGGGGGTACGCGGTCCTCAAGGTGGTCGAGCAGCTGCCCGCCGCCGTCCCGCCGTTCGGCGAGATCAAGTGGAAGGTCGCGGACGCCGTCAAGCGGCAGAAGGCTGAGGCCCTCGCGCTCGGCCGGGCCCGGGCGCTCGCCACGGGGGCGGAGAAGGGGGAAGATCTCCTGGCCGCGGCGAGGAAGCAGGGGCTCCCCTCGGGCGACACCGGCTTCCTCTCACGCTCGGAGCCCGCCGCCGACCGGCGGGTGCCGGGCGAGGTCATGCGCGCGGCCCTGCAGCTGGCGGTGGGCCAGGTGGCCGAGCCCGTCACCCTCCCTCAAGGCATTTACGTGGTGAAGGCCCTGGAGCGCCGGGCTCCGGACCCGAGCGGGATCGAGAAGGAGCGCGAGGAGCTTCGCCAGCAGGTGCTGGAGCAGAAGCGCAACCAGGCGTGGGAGCAGTGGGTCAAGGGCCTGAGGGCGGGCGCCAAGATCC
Source organism: Candidatus Rokuibacteriota bacterium (assembly GCA_016193045.1). Classification (GTDB taxonomy): domain Bacteria; phylum Methylomirabilota; class Methylomirabilia; order Rokubacteriales; family CSP1-6; genus CSP1-6. Next base: position 22,088 of record JACPSW010000012.1, read on the forward strand.
AGATCACCTCTCGGCTCGCGGCGCCGTGAGGCTGAAAAAGGCGGGGGAGGTTGCGCCGGCAAAGCAAAGCCGGCGCTCGAAGCGGTCCTTCCTTGGCGCTAGCTCGACGGGCGGCGGCCGTTGGCCACGCGGCCGGTGACCCAGCGCGCGGCGATCGCGTCCTTCCAGCGGGGGAAGCGGATCCGGGAGAAGATGCGCAGCCCGCGCAGGTCGTCGAACATCGAGTAGATCACCGGCGTCACCAGCAGCGTGACGAGCAGGCAGAGCGCCTGGCCGCCGACCACGACGGTGGCCAGCGAGGCGCGCGAGGCCGCGCCGTCCCCCCGCCCCAGGGCCACCGGCAGCATCCCCGCGATGATGGCGAGGGTCGTCATGAGGATGGGCCGCAGTCTGGCCCGGTCCGCCTGCAGCTGCGCCTCGAAGCGCTCCAGGCCCCGCTCGCGAAGCACATTGGTGTAGTCCACCTGGAGGATCGCGTTCTTCTTCACCACCCCCATCAGGAGGAAGAGGCCCATGATCGAGTAGATGTTCAGGGTTTTCCCGACGATCAGGAGCGTCAGGAGACCGAAGGGGATCGAGAGGAACAGGGAGACCATGATCGTGACCGGATGGATGAACGACTCGAACTGGGCGGCGAGGACGATGTAGATGAAGGCCAGCGAGAGAACGAAGGCGATGAGGAAGTTCTGCATGGCCTCCTGCCAGAGCTTGCCGCGCCCGAGCGTGACGATGCCGTACTCCTGGGGCATCTGGATCTCCCCCACGGCTGCGTACCCCTCCTGGAGGGCCGCGACCAGCGGCTTCTGATAGAGGTTGGAGATGATCGTGACGGAGCGCTCCTGGGCGTAGCGCTCGATCTGCCCCGGGCTCATCCCGGGGGCGAGGGAGGTGACGTTGGAGAGCTTGACGAGCTGGCCCCCGGCTCCCGGGGCGGTCAGGGTGGAGATGACCGAAGCGTCCTTCCGAAACGGCTCCCGGAGCCGGATGCGGACGTCGTACTGCTCGCCCGCCTCGCGGTAGAAGCCCGCCTTCTCGCCGCCGACCATGGTTCGGAGCGCCGAGGCGATGCTGTCCACCCGGACGCCGAGGTCTGAAGCCTTTTGCCGGTCGATCAGGACCTGAAGCTCGGGCTGGCGCTGGGTCTGGGCCGTGTCCACGTCCACGAAGCCGGGCTTGGCGGCGAGCGTCCGGATGACCTGGGCGGCATACCCGTCCAGCTTTGCAAGGTCGGGGCCGCGAAGGATCAGGTTGAACGGGGTCTGCCGGAAGCCCCCGCCGCCGATCAGGTTGATCTGCTGGGCGCTGATCCTGAGCCCGGGAAATACCGCCAAGCGAGTTCTGGCGTCCTGCTTGATCTCGTCCTGGGTGCGCTTGCGCTCGGAGAGGTGCGTGAGGCCGACGTACATCGAGACGTCCGTGACGTTGGACTGATACTGCCCCCGGACCCCGATCGTCGTGAAGAGCGTCCGCACCTCGGGAATCTTCCGGAGCTCTGCCTCCAGGGCCCGCGCGATCTCGGTGGCGCGCTCGAGGGAAGAGCCGGGTGGGGCCTCGGCGAGGACCTCGAACTCGCTCATGTCGTCGTCCGCCACGAACTCCTTGGGGGTGGTGGCCAGGAAGTAGAAGCCGCTGACCAGGATCAGGAGGGAGCCCCCGAGCACCAGGAAGCGATGGCGGAGGCACCGCGCCAGCGCCACCTCGTACCACCGCTCCACCGTCGCGTAGAGGACGGACTCCTTCGAGGTCCGGGCGGTCTCCTCCTCCCGGCGAGCCGACAAGATCCGGGCCGCCAGCATGGGGGTGAGGGTGAAGGCCACCACGAGCGAGACGATGATGGCGAAGGTGGCGGTGAGGCCGAAGGAGTTCCAGAACTTCCCCACGAGCCCGCCCATGAACGCGACGGGGAGAAAGATCACGACGAGGGAGAGGGTCGTGGCCGTGACGGCGAGGGCGATCTCGCGGGTGCCGGTGATGGCGGCCTCGAAGGGCGATCGCCCCTCCTCCTCGGTGTGGCGGAAGATGTTCTCGAGCACGATGATGGCGTCGTCGATGACGATGCCCGTGGAGAGGCTGAGGCCGAGCATCGTCAGGTTGTTCAGCGTAAAGCCCGCGATCCGCATGGCCGTGAAGGTGGCGATGATGGAGCAGGGGATGGCCAGCGCCGCCACGAAGGCGGGGCGCAGCCTGCGGACGGCCAGGAAGAAGATCATGGTCGCAAGGATGGCCAGGCCGGTGACCTGGAGGACAAGCTGGGGGTCGCCCTGGAGGAAGGCGGCGCCCACCGCCCCCACGATGGCGGTGATAGCGGCGGTCTCCCACCAGAGCAGGCGGCCGATGAAGACGGCGACGATGAGGCTCGCGAGGAGGCCGCCCAGCAGGAGGTGGTCCTGGACCTCGTGGAAGGAGCGCTTGATGAAGCGGGAGAGATCGCGGACGACCTCGAACTGGATGTCCGGCGGCAGCCGCGTCTGGATCTCCGTGAGCTTCTTCTTGACGGCGTCCGCCACCGCCACCGTGTTGGTGCCCGACTGCTTGCGGATGAGGAGGCTGACGGCGTTCTGGCCGTTGAGCCGGGAGAGCGTCCGGGCCTCCTCCTCTCCGTCTTCCACGGCGGCCACGTCCCGGATCCGGACGGGGCTCCCCTTGAAGTCGGCCACGATCAGGTCGTTGAAGGCCGCCGGTGACTCGATCCGGCCCAGGGTGCGAAGACCTTCTTCGCGGCCGCCCTCGGTGACGCGCCCTCCGGGGATCTCGACGTTCTGGCGGAGGAGGGCGTCCTTGACCTGCTGGACGGAGAGCCCGAAGGCCCCCAGCTTGTGGGGGTCCACCAGGACCTGGATCTCCCGCTTGCGGTCGCCCACGAGCGTGATGGCGCCCACGTCCTTGACGGTCTCCAGTTGGCGCTTGATCCGCTTGTCGGCGATCTCGGTGACCTCGCGGGCGGAGCGCTGGCCGGAGACCACCACCGCCATCACCGGGGCCGAGTCCGGGTCGAACTTCTCGATGACCGGCGCCTCGGTCCCCGCGGGGAAGCGGGAGACGACGGTGGCGACCTTCTCCCTGACGTCGTTGGCCGCCTCCTGCACGTTTCGGTCGAGCACGAACGTGGCGAAGACCTGCGATTGGCCCTCGATGGTGGTCGAGCGGAGCTCGTCGAGACCGCTGATCGTGTTGACGACCTCCTCGATGGGCTTGGTGATCTGGCTCTCGATCTCCTCGGGGCTCGCCCCCGGCAGGCGGGTGGTGATCGTGATGGTGGGGAGATCCACCTTGGGAAAGATGTCCACGCCGAGCTGGAGGAAGGAGGCCGCCCCCAGGACCACGAGGGAGACGATGAGCATCGTGGTGAAGACCGGGCGCCGGACGAAGACCTCGAGAAAGCCCATTGGCTACTTCTGGAGGACGGTGACCGGCGCTCCGTTGAAGAGCTGCGGGAGGTTGGTCGTGGCGACCGCCTCGCCGGCCTTGACCCCGCCGACAATCTCGACCCAGCCGCCCTGGCGGGCCCCGGGCTTCACCAGCCGCTCCTCAGCCTTGCCGTCGGTCACGACGAAGACCTTGGTGATCCCCACGAAGTACGTGACCGCCTCGGCGGGGACGAAGGTCACGGCCTCGTCCCGCCGGGTCATGACCGAGCCCTTGGCGAAGAAGCCGGGGCGGAGGCGCCCGTGGGCGTTCGGCACGCGGGCCTCCAGGGAGAGGCTCCGCGTCTGGACCTCCACCGCCGGGGCCACGCGTGTCACCTGGCCGGAGAACGTCTGCCCGGGGTGCGCCTCCACGCTGAGGTCGAGCCCCTGGCCGCTCCGGAGCTCCGTGGCGTACCGCTCGGACACCGTCCCCGTGTACTTGAGCGGGTCGGCGACGACGAGGGTGAAGAGGGCCACGTTCTCCTTCACGTACTCGCCAGCCGAGACGTGCCGGCGGGCCACCAGCCCCGCCAGCGGGGCGCGCACGGTGGTGTCTCCCCTCCGTTTCTGGGCCAGGCCGAGGGCGGCTTCCCGCTGCTTGACCTGGGCCTCGGTGACCTTCAGGGCGGCCAGGTCGGATCCCAGCTGGGCCTGGGCCATGCGCACCTGGTCCGGGTGCTGGTTCAGCGCCGTCTCCGCCATGCGCACCTGGGCGAGGGCGACCTGGTTCAGGATCCGGGCATTGTCCATGTCGCGCGTCGCGATGAGCTCTCTGGCCACGAGCTGGCGGCTTCGCTCGAGCTCCAGGCTCGCCCACTCGGCCTGAGCCCGGGCCCGGGCGACCTCGGCCTGGAGGCTCACCTGTTGCTCTTGCACACGCGTCACGTTGGCCCGGCTCGATTCGGTGGCGGCGCGCGCCCGGGCCAAGGACTCGCGGGTCGCCAGGAGGTCGGCCTCAGCCTGCTCGACGGCGAGCCGGGCTTCGCGCTTGTCGAATTCGCCGAGGATGGTGCCCGCCGCCACACGGTCGCCCAGATCCACCAGGAGCCGGGCGATGGTCCCGGCCAGCTCGGACTTGACCTGGACCTCGTCCCAGGCGAGGAGGCTGCCCACGGTCTCGACGCTTCGCTGGACGGCCCGCGTCTCGACCCGCGCCACCGTGACGGGGAGCGGTTTCCGCTCCGCCGCCTTCTTCGCGGGATCCTGGGCCTGGCCCTGCCCGCACCCCCAGAGGAGGAGGGAGAGGGCGAGGAGCGAGAGGCCCCGGCGCATAGAGCTCATTGTAAACTATCCCGCGGGCCCTCGCCGGAGGGAACTCGACGGCCGGGGGGTGGGTGCCGTAAAATGGGAATTCGTCTGACCGATGGCTATCCAGCGGACCCCCATGACCCGTCAGGGCTTCGACCGTCTCAAGGGCGACCTCGAGCGGCTCCGGCGGGAGGAGCGTCCCCGGATCACCAAGGCGATCGCCGAAGCCCGCAGCCACGGGGACCTGGCGGAGAACGCCGAATACCACGCGGCCCGGGAGAAGCAGTCCTTCATCGAAGGGCGCATCAAGGACCTCGAAGCCAAGGTGGCCCACGCCGAAGTCATCGAGCCACCGACCAACGGAGACCGGGTGACCTTCGGTTCCACCGTTCGCCTCCAGGACGGGGACGGCAAGGAAGTGTGCTACTGGATCGTGGGCTCCGATGAGGCGGAGCCGGCGAAGGGCAGGATCTCGATCATGTCGCCCTTGGCCCGGACGCTGATCGGCAAGGAAGTCGGCCAGGCCGTGACCGCCCAGCTGCCTGGTGGGAAGAAGACCTACGAGATCCTCGCGGTCAACTTCCCCTGGGAGGAGGGCGCGAGCCGGGCTTAGTTCTCCGCGCCGCGACGAGAACCGAGCAGCCCAAGGCTCGAGGGAGGAGGCGGCTGGAGGTGTACGACCAAGCTCGCCTGCGGCGGGACTCGGTGCTCGCAAAGGAGCGACCGCCGACGACCGAGAACGCCGGGATGCGATGGTTATCGGCGCGGTGCTAGCTGCGGAGGGCCTCGCGCAGCTCCCGCGTGAGCGTCTCGACCGTTCCCCGCGTGCCGCCCGCCAGCTTCTGCCGCCACTCCCCCTCCGTCTCGAAACGGCGGTCGCCCAGCCGGGTTGCCCAGGGTTTGATGGCCTCGCGGATGGCGTGCAGGTCGAGGGGGTCCTTCCGGAGCTCTCGCGCCCGCGCCATCACGTCGGGGGCTACCCGGATGAAGGCCCGGAGCGCCGCGCCCGTCTTGATCGAGTATTTCCGGCCCGCCCATGCGCTCGGGAAGACGCCGGCCAGAGCCTTCACGTAGTTCAGGAAGAACCGCTTGGCGCCTTGCCGGAGTTCCGAGATCCGGGCGCTGCCGCCGACGTTCTCGACCGTCTCGAGGAAGTCCACGATCTCCTCGGCGAGCGGGGCCTGGGAGACCTTCCCCCGCCCGGTGCCGAGCATCTTGATCTCGCCGTGAAGCGGGGACGTCTCGTCCTCGTTCAGCGAGCGGATGACGTCGTGGGCCAGCGCCTGATTGGGGTCCGGGTAGAGCTTGCGCCCGGCGAGGCTCACGATATGGGAGGGGTTGAGCCGCGTGTGCTTGGCGTTGATCGTGACGAAGAGCTCCACCGTCTGCCGAGCGTCCAGCGTGTCGAAGAGCACCGCCGGGACCTCGATCCCCATGACCTCTCCGGCCTGGGTCAGGGCGTGCAGCGCCAAGAGCCGGTGCTGGCCGTCGAGGACGCGGAGCACCCCGTGCTCCTCGGGGATCTGGAGCAGCCCGAGGTCGTGGTGGCTCGCCATCGGGGTGAAGGTGAAGCGCTTCTCCGAGGTGATGATGACCGCCCCCGGGATCGCCGGCAGGGTGCCGGCCTCCTTGCACTCCCGGTAGTACGTGGCGAGCTCTTCGATCTTCCGGCGGATCACCGGCCGCTGGTAGGCCCCCTCGCTCTCCGCGATGCGCTTTTCCAGCATCTCCCAGTTGACCCGCGCCCGGGAGGCGCGCTTGGCCTTCGGGGGCTCTTTGGGCATCCCGCCCGCGTAGCCCAGGACCTCGAATTTCACCAGGCGGTCGATGTCCTTGGCGGAGAACGACGCCTGATAGAACTCGAGCCCGAATTGTTTTACGCGATGGGCAGGAACCGTGATCATGGGCGTTTTCCCCGATCACCCACTTTAGACGAAGCCCAAACCCCTGTCAACAGAGGACTTTCTGGCCTCCACCCTGTCTTGACACGAGACCTTGGGTTAAATGGTCGAGTTATCCACGATATGTGGGGGATTTTGTGAATAAGCCGAATGAGTCGAACTTCGTTTGAAGCCGGCGAATGTGAAGGTTTCCTGGGGGTTTGGGGGTAGAATCGATCGCGGGAGGTCCAAGACCGTGCAGATCGGGAGGGAAGGATGATTGGTCTCTGGACGTTCGTGACCATCGCGCTGGCGCTGCTGCTCCCTGTCGCCTCCGCTTCGGCCCAGGCGCCCCCGCACATCCAGGCGGCCCACGAGTTCCTGCTGGGCTGGGGCCAGGCAAACTGGGACGCGGTGAAGGCTCACGCGGCGGACAAGGTGACCGTGAGGGTCGGCGGTGCCGACTACGCGCTTGACGTGGCGGAGAAGAAGGCCGAGGTCCAGCTGATCTTTCCTTTCCGCGGCCTCGCCGCCGTCCGGGTGGGGCCGGACGTCAAAGGCGTCACGGTCGAGGAGATCACGGTCAGGGCCGGCGGTGCCGAGCGGAAGGGCAAGGGGACGGTGACGCTCGAGGAGAAAGACGGCAAGTTTACCGTGACGAGCGTCGCCGTCGAATAGGCGCCGCCACCCCGACGGCCCCTGACCCGCTTGCCTGCATTATTCACGAACCATAGTCGAGTGTAGCCGGCGGGGCCTGTCGCAGGGCGCAGCCCCCGTGGGTCCGGCTCCGTCACCCACTGCGCGCGGCCCCGTGGGGACTGCACCCCGCGCCACCCGCCCGGTCGCGCCATCGCCGTTCGTGAATAATGCGCGCTAATAGGCGCGTTCCCTCACCAGCGCCTTCGCGCAGTGCTCGCCTGCGATCCTGCCGTAGCCCAGCGCGGTCAGGAGCCCGTTGCCTGAGAGGTAGCCTGCCGGGCCATGGCCGGAGACCCCGGCGGCGACCCCACCCCCCGCGTAGAGGTTCGGAATCGGCGAGCCATCGGGCGTCACCACCTGCGCGTGCTGGTTGACCACGAGCCCGCCCTGGGTGTGGATGAGGGCCGCGGTCACCTCCACAGCGTAGAACGGCGGCGTCAGCGGCCTTCCTGACGGCGGCCGGCCCACCTCGTCAGGCGCGAGGGTTCGGTTGGCGGCGTTGTAGCCCTCGACGGTCCGCTCCAGCTCGGCGGCCGGCAGCCCGAACAGGCTGGCCAGCTCGGCGACGGTCGTGGCGCGCTTGACCACGCCCTGCTCCACGCACGCCCGGAAGTCGGGAAACTGGAGCGCCTGGTCATAGATCGGCTGGTCGAAGACCTCGACGGCGATGCGATCGGGTTGGCGGGCCAGCTCGACGGCGTGCTCCGAGTACCCCAGAGTCTCGTCGGCGAAGCGCCGGCCGAGGCGGTTGACCTGGATGCCGCCCTGCATGATGACCGCGTAGGAAACCAGCGTGCCGCCGGGCTGGGCCACCGAGGCGTGGGCCTGGTAGGCGTCCATGAAGGCAGTGGCCGCGCCGAGCGCCTGGCCCCAGCGAATCCCCTCGCCGGTGGATTCCTCGCCGCCGAAGTAGAGGACGCCCGCCATCTCCGGGATGTGCTGGGCCACCAGGGGGGGATTCCCGCCGAAGCCGTTGAGCGCCAGGATGACCTTCCGGGCCCGAACGAACTCCACGGCCGAGCCGATCTCGACGGACACGCCGCCGACGGCGCCGCGGTCGGCCACCAGGCCCTGGCCGTTGGCGCCGAGCGCGACCTGGATGTTGGCTTCGCGGTGCACGGCCTCCCGCAGCATGGCGAAGAGCGCCGCCCCGGTGCGCTCGGGCGGGGTGTGCATGCGGTACTCGGTGTGGCCCGGATACTTGAAGTCGGTCACGAGCTCGAGCCGCACGCGCTGGCGGTCCACGAGCCAGTGGACCAGCTCCGGGGCCCGGCGACAGAGGGCGAAGGTGAGCTCCCGCGGGCTCTGGCCGCCGTTCTTGGCCAGGATCTCCAGGGCGAAGTCTTCGGGGGACTCGGCGATCCCGGCAGCGCGCTGGAAGCGGGTCCCTCCGGCCGGGATCATCCCGCCGCTGCGCGCCGTGTTGCACGCGCCCGTCCGGTCGCGGTCGATCAGCAGCACCTGGGCGCCGAGCTCTGCCGCCGACAGGGCGGCCACCATGCCGCAGCCGCCGGCGCCGACGACCGCGACGTCGGCCTCGTACTCCCAGCTCCTGACGGCCTCCGCCGGCACGACCAGCGGGTCCGTCATCGTCAGCGGCCGAGGTAGGCCTTGAGCGTCTGCTCACTCTCCAGCAGCTCCTGGCCGGTGCCGGAGAGGACGATCCGCCCGGTCTCGAGGACGTAGCCGCGCCGGGAGGTCGCGAGCGCCTGGCGGACGTTCTGCTCGACCAGGAGCACCGTCACGCCGCGGCCGTTGATCTCCCGGATGATCCGGAAGATCTCCTGCACCACCATGGGTGCCAGGCCGAGGGACGGCTCGTCCAGCATCAGGAGGGAGGGCCGGGCCATCAGCGCGCGGGCGATGACGCACATCTGCTGCTCGCCGCCCGAGAGGCTGCCCGCGCGCTGGCCCGCCCGCTCGCGGAGGATCGGGAAGCGGGCCATCACGTCCTCCAGCGTCCGCGCGCGCGCGGGGCGCGCCCGGCGCGTGTAGGCGCCCAGGTCCAGGTTCTCGCGCACCGTCAGCGAGGGAAAGAGCCTCCGCCCCTCCGGAACCTGGACCACCCCCGCCTCGACGATCCGGTCCGGCGTCAGCCGGTCCAGGCGCCGGCCCTCGAAGCGGATCTCGCCGCGCCGGGGACGGAGAAGGCCCGACACCGTCCGGAGCATGGTGGTCTTGCCGGCGCCGTTGCCGCCGACGAGGGTCACGATCTCGCTGGCCTCGACCGTGAGGGAGACACCGTGGAGCGCCTGGAGATCCCCGTAGAAGACGTCCACCCCCTCCAGCTCGAGCACGCTCAAGCTTCGCGCGCGGGACGTCTGACGTACCGCCCCAGGGGGGGACCCAGGATCCTGCCGCGCTCATACACGAGGCGGCCCCGCAGGAACGTCGCCTGCACCTGCCCGGTCAGTTCCTGGCCCTCGAACGGGCTATAGCCCTGTCCCGAGGGGGACTCCGCGGCCCTGACGGTGAACGGGCGCGCGGGATCGAGCAGGGCGAGGTCGGCGTCGTACCCGACGGCGATGTCCCCCTTGTGCGTGAGGCCGAAGCGGCGGGCCGGGTTCCACGCGAGCAGCTCCGCCATCCGGTGGAGAGCGAGCCCCCGGCGGCCGCCCTCGCTGAAGACGCCGGCGAGGAGGTATTCGGTGCCGCCGAAGCCCGACTTGGTGAGCCAGATGTCGTCAGGCCGCGCGGCGGCCACCTTGAGCTCCCGCGCGCAGCAGGCGTGGTCGCTCACGATCCAGTCGACCCGGCCCTCGAGGACGGCCTGCCACAAACGCTCCACATCCTCGCGCGGGCGGATGGGCGGGTTCACCTTGGCCCAGGAGCCCGGCGCGGAGTCGCAGTCGAGCAGCAGGTGGCCGACGGTGACCTCGCGGCGGAAGTCGATGTGGGGGAAGGTCTGCGCGGCCAGCAGCGCCGCCTCGATCGCCTTGCGAGAGCTGAGATGCAGCAGGTTGATGTTGCGACAGCCCGTCTCGTGGGCGAGGTACGCCGCGACCCAGACGGCGAGGCCCTCGGCGTGCGGCGGGCGCGCGGCGCTGTAGGCGCGGAGCCCGGCGAGCCCGGCATCGCGCTGGACGAGCTTCGTGTAGGCATTGAGGATGTCGGCCATCTCGCAGTGCAGGCTGACGCTGACGGCGTCGGCGAGGTCGGGCCGTCGCTCCCGCAGGCGGGCCGCCGCGCGCATGACGAACTCGAAGTGCGCGAGGTCGTAGCTGTCGTCGGGGTCGAGCAGGAGGAAGCGGCGCTGGGCGTCGGGGTCGGCCGTGCCGTGCAGGCCGTGGCCGCCGTAGAACATGAAGATCTTGAACGAGGGCACGCCGTGCTCCGTCGCCAGTAGCTCCATCTCGTCGACATGGGAGCCCTGGATCGGGGCCAGGTGGTAGGCATAATCGCACCGGTAGCGACCCTCCGACAGGCGGAGTACCTCGGGGAAGAACTCGCGGTACGGCCCCCCTTTATTCAGGTAGTACTGACCCGTCCGGAAGTACGTCAGCATCGTCGTGACGCCGCCCGTGACCGCCGCCGTGCTCTCGGTGACCGCGTCCTCGGGGAGGGGCGCGTAGATGCCGACGTGAGTGTGGGCGTCGACCACTCCGGGGAAGCCGAGGAGATGCCGGGCGTCGAGGGTTTCCCTGGCCTCCGCCGCGGGGATCTCCGGTGCGATCCGGGCGAAGCGACCGTCCTTGACCCCGACGTCGAGCAGGGCCACCTCGGGCTCCCGGGGGCGGACGACGCGCACGTGCTTGATCACGAGGTCGAGCATGCTCTCCTCTCCCTACGCTGCCAGGAAGGGCTCGCCGAGATACGCGGCCACGACCTTGGGGTCCCGGGCCACCTCCGCCGGCGACCCCTCGGCGATCAGCTCGCCGTGGTGCAGCACGGCGATCCGGTCCGACAACCCCATCACGGCCGCCATGACGTGCTCGATGACCAGGATCGCGATCCCGGAGGCGCGGATGGCGCGGATGATCGCCACGGTGGCCTCGACCTCCGCCGGATTCAGCCCCGCCATGACCTCGTCGAGCAGGAGGATGCGCGGCTCGGTCGCCAGGGCCCGCGCGAGCTCGAGCCGCTTGCGCAAGCCGATGGGAAGCACGTGGGCAGGACGATCGGCGACGGGCCCCAGGCCGGTCCGCGCGAGCACATCGAGCGCCTGTTGGCGCGCCCGACGGCCGTCGCTCCGGCGGTTGAAGGCGCCGATCATCACGTTGTCCACCACCGAAAGGTGCGGGAAGGGCTGGACGATCTGGAAGGTCCGGGCCAGCCCGAGCCGGCAGATCTGGTGGGGCCTGAGCCCAAGGAGCTCGCGGCCGTCCAGGTGGACGCTCCCCGCGTCGGGCCGGAGAAACCCCGAGATCACAGAGAAGAGCGTGGTCTTGCCGGCGCCGTTCGGGCCGATCAGGCCCAGGATCTCGGCGTCCCCGAGGCGGAGGTCGATTCCCGAGAGCGCCCGGAGCCCGCCGAAGTGCTTGGAGACCCCCCGGACCTCCAGCGCCGCCACGCCTAGCCCCTGACGCCCCGCCGGCGGAGCCAGCCCATCACCCCGTGGGGCAGGAAGACCACGGCGGCCATCAGGATCACCCCGTAGATCATGAGGTGGACGCCCGCGTAGCTCTTCACGAGCCCGCGCGTGCCCTCGCCGAGGCCCCCCAGGAGGAACGAGCCCAGGAGCGGGCCCCACACGGTGCCGGCGCCCCCGATAATCGGCCGGAGCAGGATCTCGATGGAGTTGGTGGGGCCGAAGCCGATCGCGGGATCCACGTAGGAGAAGTACTGGGCGTAGAAGGAGCCGCCGCGCGCGGTGAGGCCGGCCGAGAGCGCCATCGCGGTGAGCTTCACCCGGTAGGCGTTGACGCCGAGCCCCTCGGCGGCGCTCTCGTTCTCGCGGATCGCCGCCATCTGGTAGCCGAGCTTGGAGCTCTCGAGCCGCCGCACCCCGTAGGTAGCCCCCGCGAGCATGAGGAGGATGATGTAGTAGAAGTAGCGCTTGTCGCCGAACTGGAAGAGCGCGGGGGCGTGTCCCCGGAGCGGCACCAGGATCCCGAAGGAGCCGCCCACCCAGTCGAGGTTGGTCGCCGCCACGCGGAAGATCTCGGCGAAGGCCAGCATGATCAGGGCGAAGTAGGCGCCGCGAAGGCCGAAGCGAAAGGAGAGGTGGCCGGTGAGGAGCCCGGCGAGGACGGCCAAGGCGGCCCCGCACCACATTCCCACCCACGGCGTGAGGCCGGCCTTCACGAAGAGCAGGCTCGACGTGTAGGCGCCGATCCCGAAGAAGAGGGCGTGGCCGAAGGAGAACTGGCCGGCGTAGCCGCCCAGGATGTTCCAGCCCTGGCCCACGAAGGCGAAGAAGTAGATGAGGGTGAGCGTACCGATCACGTACTCGGAGCGGACCAGGAGCGGGATCACCGCGCCGACGGCCAGGAGCAGCAGCGGCAGCCTACGCACTGGGGGCGCCGAGGAGGCCCGAGGGCTTGAAGAGCAGCACCAGGATGAACAGGGCGAAGATCCCGATCTGGGCCAGCGAGCCGTGGACGAAGAGCCCACCCAGCGACTCCACGACGCCCACGAGCAGGCCGCCCGCCAGCGCCCCCGCGAAGGAGCCCATGCCGCCCAGCACCACGACGACGAATGCGGTGATGACGAGGGTGTTGCCGACCTCGGGGGAGACGTAGAAGAAGGGCACCGCCATCGCGCCGGCCGCCGTCACGCACGCCGTCCCGATCCCGAAGGCGACGGCATAGACCCGCCGGACCGGGATCCCCACGAGCGCGGCGCCGTCCCGTTCCTCGGCGGCCGCGCGGAGGGCTTTGCCCAGGTCCGTGAACTTCAGAAAGAGGAAGAGGAGGAGCGTGACGGCCAGGGCCCCCGCGAAGGCCAGGAGGCGGGGCAGGCTCAGGAGGATCGGCCCGAGCGAGACCGAGGCCTGCGAGTAGGACACGAGCAGCGTGCGGGGGTCGGCCTTGAACGCGAGGAGCGCCAGGTTTTCCAGGAAGAGCGCCAGCCCCAGGGTCATCAGGAGCTGGTTGTGCTCGGGAGCCTCGAGCACCGGGGTGATCACGGCGCGCTGGATCGCGTAGCCCGCCGCGAAGCCCACGGGGAGGGTGACGGCCAGCGAGAGGTAGGGATCCACGCCCCCGAGCTTGGCCAGCCAGAAGGAGGCGTACATGGCCCACATCATCAGCGCGCCGTGGGCGAAGTTGATGATCTTCATCACCCCGAAGATCAGGGTGAGGCCGAGGGCGACCAGGGCGTAGAGGCCGCCCAGCATGACGCCGTTGGCCAGGCTCGACAGGACGACCGACGCGCTCACCCGCTGCCTCGCGCCCGTTCGAGCGCCGGCTTTGCCGGCGCAACCCTCGGGGGGAGGTATCGGAAGGGGGGCGGAGCCCCCCTCCGAGCCTTCAGACGCGCCCCGCCCAGGCGGGCATGGGGATGACGGGCTTGGCCTCCGCGAACTCGTTCGGGTACACGACCGCGATCTTCTGGTCCAGCACCTGCATGAGCAGCGTGCGGGCGTGCGGGTTCTGGCCCTTGTCGTTGAAGGCGATCGGGTAGGGGACGATCTGGTCCTTGAGGTTGGTCGCCGCCAGGGCGTCCCGCACCTTGTCCCGATCGGTGGAGGCCGCGCGCTCGAGCGCGTCCTTCAGGACGTACGCGGACTGGTAGGCCAGCATCCACTCGTAGGCGAAGGGGTGCTGGTAGGCCTTCTCGAAGGCGGCGATGATCCCCTTGATCCGGGGGTGCTTGGGGTTGTACCAGTGGTTGCCGTCCATCATGTAGTCGGCGAGCTTGGCCACGTCCTTGATGAAGCGGTACTGGCTGCCCGCCCCGCCGTAGACGGAGAGGATCGCCGCCACGTCCACCCGCTGCTCGGCCATGGTCCGGAGCAGGAGGGAATGCGGGCCGTAGTACGTAGACGGGATGACGATGTCCGCCTTGGCCGCCTTGATCCTGAGCACCTCGTTCGCCAGGCTCTGCGTCGCCGCGCTGTGCGGGATCCGCTCGACGACGTCCATGCCGATTCCCGGCAGGAGCTTCTGGAGGGTGTCGGCGGTGCTCTTGCCGAAGATCCCGTCCTCGTGGATCAGCACCACGCGCTTCACCGAGAGCTTCAAATCCTTTGCCATGGCGCCCAGATAGTCCACGGTGTGCTTGGCGCCCATGCCGGCGTTCGGGCAGGCGCGGAACGTGTACCTGAAGCCGCGCTCGGTGATCTGGTCGGCGATTGCCACGTCGAGGACGTGCGGGATCTTGTACTTTTCGGCTTCCTGGGTGGTGACGAAGGCGAGTCCCGAGGCGTAGGGCCCGAGGATCGCCGCCGCGCCGGCGTCCTTCAGCCGCTCGATGGTGGAGATGGCCACGGGTGGCTTCGACTCGTTGTCCAGGACCATGAGCCGGAGCCTGGCGCCGCCCATGGACCTGATCCCGCCGCCGGCGTTGATCTCGTTGACGGCCAGCTCGATGCCGTTCTTCCCGAGGTTGCCCTCCCGGGCCAGCCCGCCGGTCAGCGGGTGGGTCTCGCCGACCAGGATCTCCTTGGGCTGGGCGCGCAGGACCGCCGGGAAGCCGAGGCCGCCGGTCACGGCCGCGGCGCCTTTGACAAACGCTCTGCGTGTGATCATGAGTGGGTCTCCTTTGAGAAACGATCGGCCAGGTCGAGCAGGTCCTCGAGTCCGAGGAGGCGATTCAACTCGGTGAAGGACAGCATCCGGGAAGCGAGCTCCGCCGTGGTGCCGCTCAGCGCCAGCGCGGCCAGGGCCTCAAGAGCCGCCTTAGCCATGACGCGCGTGAGCAGGTTCGGGAAGATCACCAGCCGGAACCCGAGCCCCTGGAGGCGCGCGACGGGCAGCGACGGGGTCTTTCCTCCCTCCACCAGGTTGGCCATGGCCGCGCCGGGGAATTCGGCGGCGATCCGCGCCAGCTCGTCGGCGCTCTCGGGGGCCTCGACGAAGACCAGTTCCGCCCCGGCGGCGGCATAGCGCCGCGCCCGGTCGAGGGCCGCCTCGAGACCCTCGACGTCCCGCGCATCCGTCCGGCCGATGATCACGGTGTCCGGGTTCGCGCGGGCCCAGCAGGCCGCCTCGATCTTGCCGCACATCTCCTCCGCGCTCACGAGGGCCTTCCGCGCCAGGTGGCCGCAGCGCTTCGGGAGCGTCTGATCCTCCAGCTGGATCGCGGCGACCCCGGCCCGCTCGTACTCCCGGACCGTGCGGACGACGTTCAGGGGGCCTCCGTACCCGGTGTCGGCGTCGGCGATCACGGGGATGCCCACGGCCTGGACGACGCGCGTGGCCCGCTCCGCCATCTCGGCGAAGGAGATCAGGCCCAGGTCGGGCTGGCCCAGCGCCGAGTAGGAGACCCCCGCCCCGGTCAGGTAGACGGCGGGGAATCCGGCGTGCTCGACCAGTCGGGCCGTCAGGCTGTCGTAGGCTCCGGGAGCCACGACGATCTCGGGCCGGGAAAGAAGGCGGCGGAGGGACGTCAAAGCGGTTCATTGATAAGCCGTTTGTCTCCGGCTGTCAAGCGGCAGCACGGGGCTTGCCGACCGGGCGCGGGGCGGCTACCCTAAGGCAGCTATGCCGGGGAAGCTCTTCGAGGAGTTGGTCGTCGGCCAGGTGTTCCAGCATCAGCCCGGGCGCACCATCACCGAGGCGGACAACGTGTTCTTCACCTGCCTCAGCATGAACCCTCAGCCGCTCCACCTGGACTTCGAGGCGGCGTCCAAGGCGGAGTTCGGCAAGCCCCTGGTCAACAGTATCCTGACGCTCGGGATCGCCGTGGGGCTCTCCGTGGGGGACACCACGCTCGGCACGACGGTCGGGAACCTGGGCTTCGAGAAGGTGGAGTTTCCCAAGCCGGTGTTCCACGGCGACACCATCTACGCCGAGACCGAGGTGATCGAGAAGCGCGAATCGCGCTCGCGCCCCCAGTGGGGAATCGTGATCTTCGAGCACCGGGCCAAGAACCAGCGCGGCGAGGTCGTCATGCGCTGCCGGCGCGCCGCCATGATGCGCCGCCGGGTCCCTGCTCCCCCGGCATGAGTGGGCCAAGGCGCTCGTTCCACTTCGTCCCGGGCGGGAATGAGAAGATGATCGCCAAGGCGCTGACGCTCCCGGCCGACGCCCTGATCCTGGACTTGGAGGACGCGGTCACCGTGGAGAAGAAGGCCGAGGCCCGGGGGATCGTGCTCCGG
Source organism: Candidatus Rokuibacteriota bacterium (assembly GCA_016193045.1). GTDB lineage: Bacteria > Methylomirabilota > Methylomirabilia > Rokubacteriales > CSP1-6 > CSP1-6. The sequence continues at coordinate 38,524 of JACPSW010000012.1, forward strand.
TGGCTCCAGACGCTGGACTTCGGCGGGCGGGAGCGGTGGGTCCGCATGAACCCCCTGGCCACCGGCTTCGGCGAGGCGGACCTGGAGGGGACCATCGCCGGGCGGCCGGACGGCTACGTCGTGCCCAAGCCGCGGAGCGCGGCCGACATCCGCGCCATCGCTTCGATCCTGGACCGGCTGGAGGAGAGGCATGGCGTGGCGTTCGGCTCCACCCACCTCCTGCTGATCGCCACCGAGACGCCCGAGGGCCTGCTGAACATCGCCGAGGTGGCCAGCGCCAGCGCCCGCATCGCGGCCGTCTCGTGGGGGATCGAGGACCTCTCGGCGGCCATGGGATTGCCCCGCACGCGGGACGCCGAGGGGCGCTACCTCGATATCCCGCGCTACGCTCGGGTGATGACGGCGCTGGCGGCGGCGGCCGCCGGCGTCCAGGCCGTCGATACCGTGTACACGGACATCCCCAACCTCGAGGGGCTGCGGCGGGAGTGTCAGGAGGGCGTCTGGATGGGGTTCACCGGGAAGATTTCCATCCATCCGGGCCAGATCCCGGTGATCAACGATGTCTTCACGCCGTCGAAGGAGGACGTCCAGGAGGCCCAGGAGCTGATCGCGGCCTTCGACGAGCGCCGGGAGAAGGGGAGCGGGGCCTTCGCCTTCAAGGGCCAGATGGTGGACATGCCTCACCTGACGCGCGCCCGGAAGATCCTCGAGCGGGCGCGGCGCGCCGGCGTTCCGTGAGCCAGCCTGGGCGCCCGATCAAGCGGATCGCGTTCTTCGCCTTTCCCGGTCTCACCCTCCTGGATTTGATCGGCGCCTACGACGGCCTCCGTCGCGTCGCCCTCATGGGGATCGATCCGGAGGTCACCCATCGGATCATCGGCACGCAGTCGGAGATCGCCGACGAGACCGGATTCAGGTTCGCCCCCGACGCGGTCTACGGCGACCTCTCGGACTTCGACCTTCTCTACATCCCAGGGGGGCTCGGGACCCGGCGGCTGATGGGGGACGACTGGTGCGTCGACTACCTGAAGCGGTGGGGGACCGAGCGGCCCATCGCGAGCGTGTGCACCGGGGCACTCCTCCTCGGCAAGGCCGGCTACCTCCAGGGCAAGCGGGCGGCCACCCATCGCAATGCCTACGAGCTCCTGGCTCCGTACTGCGGCGAGGTCGTCCGTGAGGGCAGGATCGTGGACGAGGGCAACGTGATCACGGCCGGGGGCGTGACGTCCGCGCTGGACCTGGGGCTCTATCTCGTGGAGCGGTTCTGGGGGGAGAAGGCGCGGGAGCGCATCAGCCAGCAGATGGAGTACCGCGCCTACGACCTCGCCCGTCCCCGCGCGGGGGCCGCGCGCGGGGCTCGCCCCAACGCGCGCCGCCGCGGCGGCCGGTCGGCGCGGCCCTCTACCCGATAACCGCCCCGGCTCTCAGCCGGGCCACCTCGCCGTCGGCGTACCCGAGGCCCTTCAGAATGTCCGTCGAGTGCTGGCCGAGGGTGGGGGCGGGCCGCCGGACCGCGGCCCGGGTCTCGGAGAGCTTGATCGGCACCCCCAGCACCCGGGACCGCCCCGCCACGGGATGGTCCACCTCCACCACCATCTCGCGGTGGCGCACCTGGGGATCGGCGAAGACCTGGTCGTAGGTGAGGACCGGCCCCGCGGGGACGCCGGCGGCCTCGAGGCGCGCCAGCCAGCGGGCGGTGGGTTCCCGATCGAAGCGGGCCTGGAGGAGCGCGGCGAGCTCCTTCCGGTGCTTCACGCGCTCCGCGCCGGTCACGAACCGCGGATCCTTCGTGAGCTCGGGCAGCTCGAGCACGGCGCAGAGTTTCTCCCACAGCGGCTGGGAGGCCGCGCCCAGGTTGAGCCACCCGTCTTTCGTCCGAAACGGCTGGTACGGGGCGCTGGCCCGGTGGCCGGCGCCGAGCCGCGGCGGGACCCGGCCGGTGGCGAAGTACCCCGCGGCCTCGTACACCGACCAGGCGATCGGCGTCTCGAGCAGCGAGGTGTCCACCCACTGGCCCCGCCCGCTCTGCTCGCGCGCCCGGAGGGCGGCGAGGATGCCGATCGCGGCGAACATCCCGGCCCCGAGATCGGAGAGGGGGATGGGGACCCGGAGCGGCGGCCCGTCCTCCTCCCCCGTGATGGACATCAACCCGGACATGCCCTGGGCGATCAGATCGAAGCCGCCGCGCTCCCGGTAGGGGCCCGTCTGGCCGAAGCCGGAGATCGAGGCGTAGACGATGCGGGGATTGACGGCCGAGACGTGTCCGTAGCCGACGCCGAGGCGCTCGGCCACGCCCGGCCGGAAGTTTTCGAGGAACACGTCGGCGCCCACCGCCAGCCGGAGGCAGATCTCCCGGCCCGCGGCCTGCTTCAAGTCCAGGGCGAGGCTCCGCTTGTTCCGGTTGAAGGTCATGAACGGCGCGCTCTGGCCGTTGACGAACGGCGGGAAGGCGCGCGCGTCGTCGCCCGTGCCCGGCCGCTCCACCTTGATCACGTCGGCCCCGAGGTCGCCCAGGAGCATGGAGCAGTAGGGGCCGGAGAGCTGGGTCGAGAGGTCGAGGACCGTGAGGCCGTCGAGCGGCGGCGGGCCACCCGGGGAGGTCATGGGCCGCAGTGTAGGGACTGCGGTCGAGGGCTGTCAAGACCAGCCCCTTGCCTTGACAGGGCGGGGGGAATCTGTTATTTCTGTTGCGCGTTTCCGCACGCGAGTGTTCCCATTGGAGCTCAGCAAAGGAGGATCATCCATGAGGACGGCTTTCAGGAGCGTGACGGGGCTGGTGACGGCCCTGGTGATTCTGGCGGGGTCGTGGACGCCGGCGTTGGCGCAGGAGTGGACGGTCGGGGCCTCCATCTCGCTGACGGGCACGTACGCCAAGCCCGGGAAGTACACGCAGGAGGGGTACCTGCTCTGCGAGAAGGACATCAACGACAAGGGCGGTCTTCTCGGCCGGAAGATCCGGTTCGTCGTCTACGACGACAAGTCCGACCCGCCCACGGCCATCAAGCTCTACGAGAAGCTCATCACGGAGGACAAGGTGGACCTGGTCATGGGGCCCTACTCGAGCCCCGTGACGAACGCCGCCTCCACGGTGAGCGAGAAGTACAAGAAGCTGATGATGGCCTCCCTGGCCGCGACCACCTCCATCTGGGAGCGCGGCTTCAAGTATCTCTTCATGACCATTTCCCCCGCCGAGGTCTACCTGGAGGGGCTGGTTGATCTCGCCGTGGAGCGCGGGCTCAAGACCGTCGCGGTCATCAACGAGGACACCCTGTTCTCCAAGGCGGCGGCCAAGGGGACCATCGAGCTGGCCAAGAAGAAGGGGATGCAGGTGGTCTTCCACGAAGCCTACCCCAAAGGGACCACCGACTTCTCGGCGCTGCTGATCAAGATCAAGTCGCTGAACCCCGACGTGATCGCCGCGGGCTCCTACTTCGACGACGCGGTGGCCACGACCCGGCAGATGAAGGAGCTGGACGTCAACCCCAAGATGTACGGAGTCACCGTGGGGGGCGACCTGCCGGAGTTCTACAAGCTCCTGGGGAAGACGGCGGAGTACGTGTACGGGTCCAGCCAGTGGGAGAAGGGCCTGCCCTACCCGGGCATCAAAGAGTTCGTGACGAACTACGAGAAGATGTGGAACCGGGAGCCCGTCTACCACTCGGCGGCCGCCTACGGTGCGTGTCAGGTGTACGCCGAGGCGATCAAGCGGGCCGGCTCACTGGACTCGGACAAGCTCCGGGCCGAGCTCCTCAAGATCAAGATGAAGACGATCTTCGGCGACTACCAGGTGGACGAGCGCGGCTTTCAGGTCGCGCACAAGATGGTGCTCCACCAGTGGCAGGACGCGAAGAAGGTGACGGTCTGGCCCGCCGCCGTGTCGGAGGGGAAGCCGCTCTATCCCACCCCTCCCTGGCAGCGCCGGTAGCCGAGGGGCGTTGCCGCTAGTGGTCGAGGGGGTCTCCCCGCGCGGGGAGACCCCTTTTCACGCCGAGCCCTCCGCGACGAGATGACGACCGTCCACATCACGGGGAGCATGCTGCTCCAGCTGGTCGTCTCCGGCCTGCTCGCCGGGGGCCTGTACGCCCTGGTCGCCCTGGGCCTCTCCCTCATCTTCGGGGTCATGCGGGTGATCAACGTGGCCCACGGAACGCTCCTGATGCTCGGCGCGTACACGACCTACTGGCTGTTTACCCTCACCGGGCTGAACCCCTTTGTCTCGCTCGTGGTCTCGATGCCGGTCCTGTTCGTCGTGGGGGTGGTCCTTCAGCGTCTCTTCGTCCATCGGGTGGTGGAGGCTCCGGAGCTTTCCTCCCTGCTCCTCACCTTCGGCATCTCCATCTTCATCGCCAACGTGGCCATGCTGGCCTGGAGCGCCGATTATCGGTCGGTGGAGTTCCTGACGGGGTCCTTCCTCCTGGGGCCGATCGCGCTCTCCAAGCCCCGCCTGGTGAGCTTCGTCGTCGCCCTCGGCCTGACGGGCCTGGCCTTTCTCTTCCTCCACCGGACCAAGACCGGCAAGGCCATCCGGGCCACCTCCCAGCACCGCGACGTCGCCCAGGTCTGCGGGATCAATGTGCGGCGGATCGACCTGATCACCTTCGGCCTCGGGGCCGGGTTGGCCGGCGCCGGCGGAAGCCTGGTGTCCGTCATGTTCGCCGTCTATCCTGAAATGGGCCAGGTGTACGTCTTCAAGTCCTTCCTGGTGATCGTGCTGGGCGGGGCGGGCAACTATCCCGGGGCCTTCTTCGGCGGCCTGCTGCTCGGGCTGGTCGAGGGCCTGGCCTCCCTCTTCCTGACCGCCCAACTCAGCGAGGTCATCGCCTACGTCCTCCTCGTGATCGTCCTGCTGGTGCGTCCCACGGGGCTCCTGGGAGGCCGGACGTGACGGCGAGGGCCGGGGTGCTTGCGTTCCTCTTGGTCGCCGTCGCCGGCCTGGCGGTGGTGCCGCTCTTCGCCTCCGGGTATCACGTGACCTTCATCATCCAGGTCTTCATGTGGATGGCCCTGGCCGGGAGCTGGAATCTCATCTCCGGCTTCACCGGCTACGTCTCCTTCGGCCACGTGGCGTTCTTCGGCGTCGGGGCCTATACCGGGGCCTTGCTCATCACCAAGGCCGGCTGGCACTGGCTGCCGGCCGGGGTGGCCGGGGCGGCGCCGGCTGCGGCGCTGGCGCTCGTGATCGGCTACCCCTGCCTCCGGCTGAAGGGGCCGTACTTCGCCATCGCCATGCTCGGGCTCAACGAGGTGGTGCGCGCCCTGGTCTCCTACTTCGAGGGCTTCACCGGGGGCGGCTCCGGGCTCTCCTTGCCGCCCATCCTCTCCATCGCGCCGGTCTACTATGCGATGGGGGGGACCGCCGCGGCCGTGACGCTCCTGACCTATCGGATCATCACCTCCCAGTTCGGCCTCCGCCTCCTCTCCATCCGCGAGGATGAGGTCGCCGCGGAGGTGATGGGGATCAACACCGCGCGCCTCAAGCTCTACGCCTTCCTCCTCTCCGCCGCCTTCCCGGGGATCGTGGGAGGCTTCTACGCCTGGTACGCGAGCCACGTCGAGCCGCTCAGCGTCTTTCCCCTGCTGACCACGATCACGATGATCATCATGTGCCTGTTCGGCGGGAAGGGCACGGTGTTCGGGCCCGTCCTGGGCGCCGGGCTCCTGTCGGTGTTCCAGGAGCTCGTGTGGGCCCGCTTTCTGTTCGTCCACCAGGCGATCTTCGGCGCCCTCATCGTGGGTGTCGTGCTCCTGATCCCCCGGGGGATCCTGGGGGTTCTCCAGCAGCGCTACCAGCTGCCCCGGTCCATCTGAGATGCGCGACAGCCCGATCCTCGAGGTCAGGGAGGTCGTCAAGCGCTTCGGTGGGGTCACCGCCGTCAACCGCTGCTCGCTGTCGCTCGCCCCCGGCAAGATCTACGGGCTGATCGGGCCGAACGGGTCGGGGAAGACCACCCTCTTCAACTGCATCACGGGGGTTGAGGTGCGCGACGCCGGAGAGATCCGCTTCAAAGGGGGCCGCATCGACGGGCTCAAGCCCCACCAGGTGGCCCGCCGCGGCATCGGGCGCACGTTCCAGATCATCCGGGTGTTCCCGGAGCTGACCGCGCTGGAAAACCTCCTGGTGGTGACGCGCGGGCCGTCTGAGGCGGCCCGGCGCCGAGCGCAGGAGTTGCTCCGGTTCGTCACCCTGGACCGGCTCCAGCACGAGTACGCCGGCAACCTCTCCTACGGGCAGCAGAAGCTCCTGGAGTTCATCCGCGTGCTGATAACGGACCCGGAGCTGATCCTCCTGGACGAGCCGGCGGCCGGGGTGAACCGCACGCTCCTGAACGAGCTCCTGGCGGCCATCAGCCAACTCCGGGACCAGGGGAAGACCGTCCTGATCGTCGAGCACGACATGAAGGTCGTCATGGGGCTCTGCGAGACGGTCTTCGTCCTGGACTACGGGGAGAAGATCGCCGAGGGGCCGCCCGGTGTCATCCAGACGGACGAGCGGGTGATCGAGGCGTACTTTGGCCGATAACGCGCTGGTCGAGGCCTCGCCCTCCTCCGCGGGGGAGATCGGCTGGGTGCGCGCGGCCACCGGGCTGCTCCTGGGCGGGCTCTCGGCGCTGACGCTCTTCCTCGCCTGGCGCTCCCTCGGCTGGCCGCTGATCCACGATGCCCCGCTCATGCACTACGTGGCGTGGCGGATCGGCGAGGGCGCGGTGCCGTACCGGGACCTCTTCGACATGAACTTCCCCGCCGCGTATCTCCTCCACGCCGGCGTTCTGGCGCTGCTGGGGAGCGGCGACCTGGGGTTTCGCCTCTTCGACCTCGCCTGGCTCGGGGGGACCTGCGCCCTGCTGGGGGCGTACGCGAGGCCCTTCGGGGACGGCGCGAGCCTTCGTCCGCTGGCCCTGGCCGGCCTGGCGCTGGGCGCCGGCGTGACCCTCAAGCCTCACGCCGGGCTGTTCTGGCTCGTCCTCGCGGCGACGGCGGCTGAAGGGGCCCGTCGCTCAGGGCGGCACTGGTGGAATGCCGCGGCGACGGTCATCGGGTTCGGCCTCCTGGTTCCCGCGGCCGTGGCCCTCTGGCTCTGGAGGGGGGGCGGCCTCCCGTCGTTTCTCGATATCCTCACCGGCTACGTGCTTCCCCTCTATTCGGGTCTCGAGCGCGCGTCCCTCTGGCGGGCGCTCGGCGGGCATTCCTATGGCAAGGAAATCTTGATCCTCGTCGGGGCGCTGGCGGCGCTCTCGCTCTGGCGCGCGTGGGCCGGCCGGGAGTTCGACATCCGGCGGGGCCTCCTCTTGCTGGGACTCGGCTACGGCGCCGTCCATTACGGGGTCCAGGGCAAGGGCTGGGAGTATCACCTGTACCCGCTGATGGGCTTTGCCGCTCCCCTGGCGACCTCCTGGCTCGATCACCTCTCGGGTGAAGGCCGCCGCCGCGCCTCGGCTACCATCCTGGCCGGGTTGTTCCTCCTGACCGTCGTCGTCGGCCTCAAGGGCGTGGAGGCCGCCGAGCCTCAGTGGATCCCCGAGAAGGAGCGAAGGGTTCAGTCGCTCGTCCAGGACCTGGCAGGGCGGGCGGAGCCCGGCGGCACCGTGCAGGTCCTGGACACGACCGACGGCGGGGTCCATGCCCTCTTCCTCCTCCGGCGGAGCCAGCCGACCCGCTTCCTCTACGATTTCCACTTCTTCCACGACGTCGGGCACCCGTACGTCCAGGCCCTCAGGCAGGAATTCCTGAGCGCCCTCGGCCGGCGGCCGCCCGCGTTCCTGGTGGTCTCCGAGCGCGGCTGGCCGCGGGGCGGCTACGAGCGCCTGGCGAGCTTTCCCGCGCTGAGCGCGTGGATCCAACGGGAATACGTCCTGGAGCGGGAGCGCGACGGGTACCGGATCTATGCGCGGCGACGCCGTCCTTAGGGTCATCCGGGCCTACGACGATCGGGTCGTACGCGCCTACTGCTGGGGGCGGTTCTGGATCCTCCGCCAGCGCTTCCTCGACGCGATCGGCCGCCACCTTCCCGCCGAGGGGCCCGTCCTCGACGTCGGCTGCGGCTTCGGCCTCTTCTCCCTCTACTACGCCCAGGTGCTGCCCGGTCTCTCGCTGCGCGGGCTGGACATCAATCCCCGCCGCATCGAGATGGCCCGGTGCGCGGCCGCGCGGCTCGGCCTCTCGAACGTGACCTACGAGCTCGGGGACGCCATGGCCTACCACGCCGACGGGGAGTACGCGGGCGCCTACATGCTCGACATCGTCCACCACATCCCGGAGGACGCGGTCCGGCCTCTCGTCGAGCAGCTGTTCAAGGCCCTCGCCATGGGCGGCAGGCTGATCATCAAGGACGTGGATACCCGGCCCGCCTACAAGCGCTGGTTCACCCACGCCCTCGACCGGCTCATGGACCCGACGACGCCGGTTCGCTACTGGAGCGCCGACGAGCTGGAGGCGCTCCTGGCCGAGGTGGGGTTCCGCGTCGGGCGCCAGCGCCTGCCGGACTATCTGCCGTACCCGCACGTCCTCTACGTCTGCGAGCGGCAAGACTAGCGCCATGCCGCCTTGGGCTGCTCGGTTCTCGCCATGGCGCCGGAAGACCCGATGATGGAGGGGGCGCTGCTCCAGGCGGAGGCCGTCTCCGCCGGCTACGGAAAGATGGAGATCCTCCACGGCGTGAGCCTCGCCGTGCGACCCGGGGAGATGGTGAGCGTCATCGGCCCCAACGGCGCCGGCAAGTCCACCGCCTTCAAGACCATCGTCGGGCTCCTCCACCCGCGGGCCGGCCGGATTCTCTTCGACGGCCGGGAGATCACCGGGCTCAGGCCGGATCAGGTGCTGCGGCTGGGCTTGGCCTATGTCCCGCAGGGCCGCATCGTCTTTCCCCAGATGACCGTGCTCGAGACCCTCGAGATGGGAGCGTACATCGAGCGCGATCCGGCCCACGTTCGGGACGCGCTGGACCGCGTCTATGCGCTCTTTCCCATCCTCGATGAGCGGCAGCGCCAGAAGGCGGGGACCATGTCCGGCGGCGAGCAGCAGATGGTGGCGATCGCGCGCGCCCTCATGACGACTCCCAAGCTGATCCTCCTGGACGAGCCATCGCTCGGGCTCTCCCCGAAGTTCGTCGCGCTGATCTTCGAGAAGCTCACCGAGATGAAGCGCGCCGGCTACACGTTGATGGTGGTGGAGCAGAACGCGGCGAAGGCGCTGTCGGTGGCGGACCGGGGGTATGTGCTCGAGCTGGGACGGAACCGCTTCGAGGGGACCGGCCCCTCTCTCCTGGCCGATCCCGAAGTCAAACGCCTTTACCTCGGCGGCTAAGGGATTCTTTCCCCCCTCACCCTGCCTCTCCCCAGGGGGGAGAGGGGAAGAGGTGAGAAGCGGCGTCTATCAGGGGCGGAGGAGGACGGTCAGGCTGCGGAGGTCGGGGCACCCCTCGAGCCCCTCGAGCATCTCGGCGAGGGAGTCCACGCGGTCGCGGGCGAGCACGCGGCCGGCGCAGTCGGCGAACTTGGCTAGGAGCGCCTCCCGCGAGGGCGGGGCGCCCGGGTGGCCCGGAACCTCGCGCGGCGGAATCTCCAGCGTCCGGCCGTCCCCGAGCCGCACCCCGACCCGCGTCCACACGTGGTGCTCCAGGTCTCCCGGGATGGTCGGGTCCACGACCATTTTCACCCGCCCCATGAGGCGCCGCAGCGCGGGATCGGCGGTGCGCTCGTCCTGGAAGGTCGTGATTCCCACGTGACCGTCCGCCAACGCCGCGGCGGCGCAGAACTCGGCCGAGAACTTTCCCTCGAGGCCGGTGCGCGCGTCGTGGTGGATCAGGATGTCGGGGACAAGGGCGTTGACGCCGATGGTCACCTCGGCCACGTCCTCGGGGCGGAGCGCGTGGGCCCGGCGAAGCTCCAGGAGCGCCGCGATGATCGAGTGGGTGCAGGCGCAGGACGGGTAGGGCTTGACCGCGATCCCAGTGGTGAGGATCTTCCACGGCGAGCCGAGGCGCTCGAGCGTCGTGGTCGGATCCTCGGTCTGGCTTCCCAGCAGGCGCAGGTATCCCTGCGCGCCTTCGAGCGCGACGCCCGATCCCGTGAAGCCCTCGCGCGCCAGCAGCGCGGCGAGCACGCCGCCGCGCGCCGCGTGGCCGGCGTGGAACGGCTTGGTCATCGTCCCGAAATTCTCCTTGAGCCCGGAGGCCTGGGATGCCGCGATGGCCAGCGCGTGGCGTGTCTCGCCCGGATCGAGGCCCAGGAGCTTCGCCGAGGCCGCCCCGGCGCCCAGGGTGCCGAGGGTCGAGGTGGCGTGCCACCCGCGCGCGTAGTGACCGGGGTTCATCGCCTCGGCCAGCGTGGTCTCGACCTCGAAGCCCACGAGGAACGCGTGGATCAGCGCGCGCCCGTCGGCCAGCGCCAGCTCGCCGGCCGCCAGGGCGGCGGCGAGGACCGGCGTGCTCGGATGGCCCAGCATGGCGAAGTTGGTGTCGTCGAAGTCGAGGGCGTGGCCCGCCGTGCCGTTCGCCAGGGCGGCCCACATGCCTCCGGTCCGAAGCCGCGCGCCGACGACCGTGCAGAGGGGCGCCCCGCCTTCGGCCTCGGCGAGGCGCTGGACGATGAGGGCCGGGGGCTCCACCGACCCGGCGAGCGTGACGCCCATGGTGTCCAGGATCGCGCGCTTGGCGGCGTCGAGGGCGGCCGGGGGGAGGTCCTCCCACCGGCTCTTGACGATGAACTCCGCGAGACGGGCCGTGGCGCCCAAACTCAGAGCCTCGCGGCGAGGAAGTCGAGGATGGCGCGGTTGAAGGCCTCGGGCTGATCCACGTTGGCGCCGTGGCCGGCCTTGGGGATGACGACGTGCGCGGCACCCGGGATCTTGCGGGCCATGACTTCCGAGGCCGCGAGGAAGTCCGTGTCGTCGGCGCCCACAAGCACCAGCGTGGGGACGGCGACCTCCGGGAGCCGGTCGAGGAGCCGGCTGTCGGGCATGACGAGCACCTTCCGGTTCACGTGGGCCAGGCCGATCGGGTCGTGCTTGAGCATGATGTCCGGCGCCGTGTAGTAATCCAGCTCGGCGTGCTTGCTGCGGGCGAAAGCCGCCATGCCGCCCTCCTCGAGGAGCCGGGCCACGGCCTCCCGGGAGCGCGTCCACGTCGCGCGGCGCTCCGGGTTTCTAAATCCCGGCCCCGTGTCGGCCAGGATCAGCGCCCTGACGCGCTGGGGGTGCGCGAAGTAGAAGGTGAGCGCGATGACCCCGCCCATCGAGAGCCCGCCAACGACGGCGGTCTCCGCGCCCAGGTGGTCGAGCAGCGCGCGGAGGTCTTCGGCGAAGATCTCGTGGGAATAGAGGTCGGCGCTTCGGGGGCTCTCGCTCCGCCAGTGCCCGCGGGCGTCGTACAGGATCAGCCGGTAGCCGGCGGACAGATGGGGGATCTGCGGCTTCCAGCTCTCGGCGGTTCCCGCGAAGCCGTGCATCAGGACGAGCGGCGTGCCCCGGCCGTGGACCTCGTAGTAGAGCCTGATGCCGTTGAGCGCCGCTGTTGGCATAGCGGGCCTATGCTAGCACACGCCCGGTCATCCTATAATCGGGCGATGCGACTAGGGCTCGTCGTGCTGGGCGTGCTGGCGTGGTGGGCTGGGCAGGCTCCGGTGGAGGCCGGGGGGGTCAGGGAAGCCGACGTGGAGTACACCGGGAGCGAGGGGGCCATGCCGGCGCGCCTCTACATCCCGGAGGGCGTCGGCCGCCGGCCCGGGGTCCTGGTGCTCCACGGAATCGACGGCCCGCAGCCGGCGATTGAGGCGTTCGCGCGGAACCTTACGGCCGAGGGGTTCGTCAGCTTGACGCCGGATCTCTTCAGCCTGCATGAGTTCGGGTCGGAGGGGCGGGTGGACCACCCGCTCGTCCTGGGCGATCTGGCCGGGGCGCTGGCGTTTCTGAAGCAGCTCCCCGAGGTGGATCCGGCCCGCATCGGTGTGGTTGGATTCTCATTCAGCGGCAGGCTCGCGGTGCTGGCGGCGGCGCTCCACCCGGAGATCCGGGCGGCAGTGGACTACTACGGGGTGGCCTCCTTCCAGGCGCTCGCCGGCCGGCGCGAGATCGGCGGCCGCGCGCTCCGCAGCACGCCTCTCACCGAGCGCATGGGCGCCATCGGGGCCGCCGTCCTCATCCAGCACGGCGAGGCGGACCAGACGGTTCCCGTCGAGCAGGGACGCCTCCTCCATGGGGCGCTGACCGGGGCCGGGAGGCGGAGCCTCCTCTACACCTATCCGGGGGCCGATCACGTCTTCAACTTCCCGGGCGGCCGGCACCACGCCGAGGCGGCGCGGCTGTCCTGGGAGCGGACCCTGGCCTTCCTCCGCGAGCACCTCGCGCGCTAGAGGCGGCCCCCCAGCTCGGTCGCGGCGCGGATGGCGTCCCCGATCGAGCCCGCCCCCGCGCAGTCGCCGACGGCGTGCACCCTCCACCCCTCCGCCTCGAGGGCCCGCCGGAGCGTGTCCTCCGTGACGACGCCGAGGGCCGCGACCACGACGGCGTTCATGGCTCTCGCCCTCGAGCGGAGAGGGAAACGGGGCTACGGATTGCTCCGCAGCCCCGCAGGAGACCTGGTGGAGCTGAGGGGATTCGAACCCCTGACCCCAAGACTGCCAGCCTTGTGCTCTCCCAGCTGAGCTACAGCCCCACCGCGTCGGCTACGTTACCGGGCAGGGGTGGATTTGTCAAGGATTGGCCGCAACTTGCAGGCGTGTGAGGGGTTGGTCCAGGGGCGTCAGGACACGCTGTGACCTGGAGAACATCCGAGTGGTGCCGGGGAGGGGATTCGAACCCCTACGCCCTCGCGGGCACCGCGTTTTGAGCGCGGCGAGTCTACCAGTTTCTCCACCCCGGCTCTTTTCCGTTCGGCGGACCTTGAGGCAGTGACTGGTATAGTACCGCCAGGCGAATCGTACAGCCAGCCAACCCTCGGCCTTCCAACGGGATGTTTGCCAATGTGTCCGAGCGGCTTGCCGTGCCCATACGAATCGCGGCGCCGCGGCGCGCCGGTTCCGTGGGTCGAACGCTCTAGGTCGTTTTCCGCCTTGACTTCCTGGAGGCCACGGCGTTGACTGGGGGTGTGGAGAGTCCACCGGACATAGTCGGCGCGCCGTCGGTGGTTCAGTCCCCGGCGGCGCGCAACGGATAGCCCGAGAGGGTTGAGTTCCCGGCTCGTGCCGGGACGCGCGCGGGCAGAGTTCCGCGCCATCAATCGCGAAAGCCCGGTGCCTGTTCACCGGGCTTTTCCTTTGTCCGGCGGGCGTTTCGGGCGCGCCGGCGACCGCCTTCCGGGGGTCTGGCCGGTGTGGTATAGTCGGGCGGATTTCCGAGTCGCCCGGGGAGGAACGCTGTGTCTGGCTACCTGCCTGTGCTGATCTACGGAGTGATCATCCTCGCGTTCGCGGTCCTTTCTCTCGCCTTGGCCGCGCTGCTCCGGCCGAGCCGGTCCTACGACGCCAAGCTGCAGAACTATGAATGCGGCGCCGAGCCCATCGGGGAGGCATGGGTCCAGTTCCCCGTCGGGTTCTACCTGGTGGCGCTGGTGTTCCTCCTCTTCGACGTCCTGGCGGTCTTTCTCTTCCCCTGGGCGCTGACGCTGCGAGGCCTGGGGATGGCGGCCTTCTGGGCCATGGCGCTGTTCCTCGGCATCCTCTCTCTCGGCTGGTTGTACGCCTACCGCGAAGGGCTCCTCGATTGGAAGTGAAGCCGCCAACCCCGCAGATCCCGCCGCCGGTCTGGAGCGAGTTCAAGGACCTCCAGGAATGGGAGAAGCTCCACCAGGAGCGGCCCGCGGGCGACAAGGCCTCCGGCCTCGTCGAATCCCTCTTCGACACGATCGAGCACTTTCCCGGCGGGTGGCTGGCCGTCACCTCGACGGAGAAGCTCTTCAACTGGGCGCGCAAGTCCTCCATCTGGCCGGTCACCTTCGGCCTGGCGTGCTGCGCCATCGAGATGATGGCCACCTTCGCCTCGCGCTTCGACGTGGAGCGCTTCGGCATGGTGACGTGGGCCTCCCCCCGCCACTCGGACCTGATGATCGTGTCGGGCACCGTCACGATCAAGATGGCGCCCATGCTCAAGCGCATCTACGACCAGATGCCCGACCCCAAGTGGGTGATCTCGATGGGCTCCTGCGCCAACTCGGGCGGCCCCTTTCGACACGGTTACCACGTGGTGAAGGGCGTGGACCGGGTGGTGCCCGTGGACGTGTACGTGCCGGGCTGCCCGCCCACGCCCGAGTCGCTGATGTTCGGCATCCTCAAGCTCCAGGAGCAGGTGGCCGAGTTCCAGAAGAAAGGCACCCGCGCCCAAACCTCCACAAAATCCGACTAGCGCCGTGACCCCCGACCGCGCGATCTCCCTGATCAAGGAGCGGTTTGGCCTGGAGGCCGCCGGCGAAGGCCGGTCGCTTACGGTCGAAGGGGTTCCCGTCGAGGGCTGGCAGGAGTTCTTCGACTTCGCCAAGGAAACGCTCGGTTGCCGCTTCTTCTCGTTCCTCACGGCGGTGGACTGGAAGGAGCAGGGGGTCGAGGTGGTCTGCCGCGTCGAGAATCTGGACGAGGGCGTGGGGATCCTGGCCAAGTGCCGGCTGGGGGCCGACCTCCGCTGTCCGACGCTCACCGGGCGCTACCGGGGCGCGGACTGGATGGAGCGCGAGTGCTACGACATGTTCGGGGTGCGCTTCGAGGGCCACCCCGATCTGCGCCGCATCCTGCTGTCGCAGGACTGGGAGGGCCACCCGCTCCGGAAGGACTACGCGGTGGACACGCCTCATGCGCCCTACCGATAGGAGTGAGCCATGATTTATGAGCTGCGGACCTACACGCTGATCCCCGGCACGCAGGCCGAGTACCTCCAGCTCTCGCGCGACATCGGGCGCAAGGTCCGCGGCGACAGGTACGGCAAGCTCGAAGGCGCCTGGACGACCGAGTTCGGCACCCTGAACCAGTACGTGCACCTCTGGAGCTTCGCCGATCTGAACGAGCGGGAGCGGCTGCGCCGGGCGCTGGGGCAGGACGAGCGATGGACGAAGGAGTACCTCCCGAAGATCCGCCCCCTGTTGCTCGCCCAGGAGAACAAGATCCTGTACGCCGTGGACGGCGTTCCGCTCACGCGCCCCATCGGCGTCGGCAGCCACGTGTTCGAGCTCCGGACCTATCGGACCCACGTGGGCAAGGCGCCCGCGTGGCTCGGCCACTTCAAGGAGATTCTGCCGGTCCGGGAGAGACACTCGAAGATCGTCGGCATGTGGACCACCGACGTCGCCCAGCTCAACCAGGTCGTCCATCTCTGGGCGTACAACGACCTGAATCACCGCGCCGAGGTGCGCGCGAAGGTCATGCAGGAGCCGGAGTGGCAGGCGTTTCTCAACAAGGGATTACCGCTGCTGGCGGAGATGCAATCCATCATTCTGACTCCGACGGAAACGTCGCCGCTCAAGTAGCACATGCCCGACCTGGAAGCCCGCAAGGTCATCGAGCTCGGCTACGGGGGGAGCGAGCGCCTCGTGATGAACATGGGGCCCCAGCACCCCTCCGCCCACGGGGTCTTCCGGATGATCCTCACCCTCGAGGGGGAGACCATCGCGGCCATGGACTCGGTGATCGGCTACCTCCACCGCTGCCACGAGAAGCTCGGCGAGACGCTCACCTACGCCCAGTACCCGTCCATCGCGTCCAAGACGGACTATGTGGCCGCCATGACGTCGGAGCTCGCCTACGTCCTGGCCGCCGAGAACATCGGGAAGATCGAGGTTCCCAAGCGCGCCCAGCACCTTCGAGTGCTCGTCGCGGAATTGCAGCGGATCGCCTCGCATTGCCTCTGGCTCGGCACGTGGTGCCTGGACATGGGGGGCGCGCTCGGCGGCGGCGCCACCGTGTTCCTCTACTGCTTCCGGGAGCGGGAAAATGTCTTGGACCTGTTCGAGTCCCTGACGGGCGCGCGCCTCCTCTACGGCTTCCACCAGGTCGGGGGGACGCGCTACGACCTGCCGGAGGGCTGGGCCCAGCGCTGCCGCGACACGATGACCGTCATCGACCGGCGGCTCGACGAATACGAGGACATGCTCGAAACGAACACGGCGTTCCAGGTCCGCTCCCAGGGCGTCGGCGTCGTCTCGAGGGAGCTGGCCCAGGAAGTCGGCATCGCGGGTCCGCTCCTCCGCGGGTCGGGGGTGGATTTCGACATCCGACGCGACGACCCGTACTCGTCCTACGGGGATTTCGACTTCAGGATTCCCGTGGAGACGGCCGGCGATTGCTACGCGAGATACCGGGTGAGGATGCAGGAGTTCAGGGAGTCCAGCAAGATCGTCCGCCAGGTCCTGGACGGGCTGCCCGAGGGGCCCATCTCCTCCAAGCCGGCGTTGAAGTCGGTGGGACAGGTGAGGATCCCGAAGGGCGAGGGCTACGCCCGGGTCGAGGGGCCGCGCGGCGAGGTCGGGTGCTACCTGATCGCCGACGGCGGGCCCAAGCCGTACCGGATGAAGTGGCGCGGGGCGTCCTTCTCGAACCTCGCGATCCTTCCCCACATCGTGCCGGGCCACAAGGTGGCCGACGTGGTCGCGATCATGGGATCGGTGGACCCGGTCTTCGGCGAGGTGGATCGCTGATGCGGGACGTCATCGCCGCCTTCATTCTTCTCAACGCGGTCGTCCTCATCGTCACGTACCTCACCTACGTCGAGCGCAAGTTCGCCGCCCGGATGCAGTCGCGGATCGGGCCCTACCGCGTGGGGCGCCCCCACGGCTGGCTCCAGCCCATCGCCGATGCCATCAAGCTCTTGATCAAGGAGGACATCATTCCGGCCCTGGCGGACCGCCCGGTCTACAACCTGGCGCCGATCGTCTTCCTGATCCCGTCGCTCCTCATCTTCGCCACGATCCCCTTCGCCCCGGGACTCGGCCTGGCGGACCTGAATATCGGGATCCTGTTCTTCCTGGCCGTCTCGTCCCTGGAGATCGTGGGGTTGTTCATGGCCGGCTGGGGCTCCAACAACAAGTACGCGCTCCTGTCCGTCATGCGGGCGGTCAACCAGATCATCTCCTACGAGGTGCCCTTTGTCCTGACCGCGCTGATTCCGGTGGTCCTGGCCGGGTCGCTCCAGCTTTCCGCCATCGTCGAGGCGCAGCGGGGGCTTTGGTTCGTAGCCTATCCTGTCATCGGACAACTGGCGTTCGTCGCGTTCATCGTCGCCACCATCGCCTCGGAGAACCGGGTGCCCTTCGACATCCTCGAGGCCGAGTCGGAGCTGGTGGCGGGCTTTCGCGTCGAGTACAGCGGGATGAAGTTCGCGCTGATCCAGCTGGCGGAATACACCCACATGTTCGGGGTCTCCTGCCTCGGCACGCTGCTCTTCCTCGGCGGCTGGCTCGGGCCGGGGAGCGCCCACCCCGGCTGGGGGGCCGTCTGGTTCCTCCTCAAGGCCCTCTTCATCTTCCTCCTCGTGACGTGGGTGCGCTGGAGCTTCGTCCGGATCCGGGTGGATCAGATCCTGGGGCTCTCCTGGAAGGTGCTGCTGCCGGCGACATTGATCCTCCTCATGGCCACCGGGTTCTGGGTGGCGTGGAGCAGCGGCCATGTCGCGTAACGGGACGACGGGCTTCTGGGGGGACACCTGGCAGACGGCCCGCGCCGTGGCCTGGGCCATGTCGGTGACCCTGAAGAACCTGTTCAGAAAGCCCGTGACGGTCCACTACCCGGACGTCGTCCGCCCCTACCCCGACCGCCTGCGCGGGATCCTGGCGCTCGCCTACGACGAGACGGGGGAGGAGGCCTGCATCGGCTGCCGGCTCTGCGAGTACGTCTGCCCGCCCCAGGTGATCAAGGTGGAGATGCTGAAGCGGGAGAAGCGCAATTACGCGAAGACCTTCACCCTGGAGCTCTACGCCTGCGAGTTCTGCGAGCTCTGCGTCCAGGTCTGCCCCACGGACGCCATCATCATGCTGAAGAGCTTCGACCTGGCCACGGGGGACCGCCGCGAGCTGCTCCTCGACAAGGACCGCCTCCACGCCCTGGGCAAGCAGTTCGAGCCGTCGTGGGCGACGGGGAACAAACTCAGGGAGATGCAGCGGCCGCCCAAAGCGGCCAAGGCGGAGGCCCAAGAGTGAGCCTCGAGGCGGCGGGCTTCTGGGGGCTGGCCCTGGTGCTCCTGGCCTCCAGTCTCGCCGTCGTCCTTTCCAAGAATCTCTTCCACTCGGTCCTCTACCTGGCCGTCGCGCTCGTCGCCACGGCCGGCGTGTTCCTCCTCCTCCAGGCCGAGTTCCTGGCCGCGGTCCAGGTCCTCCTCTACGCCGGCGGCGTGGTCACGATCGTGGTCTTCGCCATCGTGGTCACGGAGCGGCTGGTGGGGGAGCGGCTGGCCCAGACCAACCGGGGCGTCTTCACCGGGGGCCTCGTCTCCCTCGTCGTGCTGGTCATCCTGGTGCTCTCCCTTTGGCGCGCGGACCTCCCCCGGACCGCGCCCCCCCCGCCGGCGGATCTGACCCAGGCCATCGGGCGCGACCTCCTGACCCGCTTCGTGCTCCCGTTCGAGCTCCTGGCGGTGCTCTTCCTGGCGGGGCTCCTCGGCGCGCTCTTCTTCGCGCGGAAGGAGGAGTGATGGGGCTCCAGCCCTACCTCATCCTGGCGGCCTGCCTCTTCACGATCGGCCTCTTCGGCGTCTTGACGCGGCGGAACGCCATCGGGATCCTCCTGGGCATCGAGCTGATGCTGAACGCGGTCAACGTGAATCTCGTCGCTTTCGCGCGCTTCACGGGCGAGACGGCGGGACTGATCTTCACGCTGTTCACCATTTCCATCACCGTCGCCGAGGTCGCGCTGGGGCTTGCCATCGTCATTTTGATCTTCCGGGTCCGGCGCACGGTGGAAGCGGATCAGTTGCATCTCTTAAAAGGCTGATTTCACTAAAGGCTGATTTCACTAAAGGCTGGTTTCACTAAAGGCTGATCTCACTAGGCTGAGTTCACGAAGGGCTGAGTTCACGAAGGGCTGAGTTCACTCAAAGGCTGATCGCGCCCACATGAATGCCGGCACGCTGGCCCTGGCGGCCCTGGGGCTGCCGTTTTGCTCGTTCGTCCTCTTGGCGGTGGCGCTCCCGCTCCGGCGCGCCGGCCGGGCCGCCGGGGCCCTCTCCATCGCCGCGATCGGCGGCTCCCTCTTGGCCTCGCTGGTGCTCTGGCGAACGCTTCCGGGCGAGAGCGTCGAGCTGACTTGGACGTGGCTCCCCGCCGAGGGCGGGCCCATGGCGACCGTGGGCATCCTCGTGGACCACTTGACCGCGAGCATGCTCGTCCTGGTGGCGCTCGTTTCGTTCCTCGTCCAGCTCTACTCGCTGGGCTACCTGGAGCACGAAACGCCGCCCGCCCTCGGCCGCTACTACGCCTACCACTCGCTCTTCGCGTTCTCGATGCTGGGCCTGGTCCTCGCCTCGAACTTCCTCCAGATGTTCATCTTCTGGGAGCTCGTCGGGCTCTGCTCCTACCTCCTGATCGGCTTCTGGTACACGAAGCCCGAGGCGGCGCGGGCCGCGGTAAAGGCGTTCTGGGTGACGAAGGCCGGGGACCTCGGCTTCATCATCGGCATCGTCCTGCTCTGGGGGCAGGCCGGAACCTTCCAGTTCTCCCGCCTCTTCCAGATGGCGGGGGACAGGACGCTGCCGACGGCGGGGCTCGCGCTCATCATGTTCCTCATCTATCTGGGGGCCGTGGGCAAGAGCGCCCAGTTCCCCCTGCACGTCTGGCTCCCGGATGCCATGGAGGGGCCCACCCCGGTCTCCGCCCTGATCCACGCCGCCACCATGGTGGCGGCCGGCGTTTACCTCGTCAGCCGCGTCTATCCGCTCTTCCTGCTGACGCCCGACGTACTGGCGCTGATCGGCTGGGTGGGGGCCTTCACCGCGCTCCTCGCCGCCACGCTGGGCCTCGTCCAGGCCGACATCAAGCGGGTCCTCGCGTACTCCACGGTCTCCCAGCTGGGGTTCATGATGGCGGCGCTCGGGGCCGGCGCGAGCGACGCGGGATTCTTCCACCTCTTGACCCACGGCCTCTTCAAGGCGCTCCTCTTTCTCGGCGCGGGCGCGGTGATCCATGCGGTGGGCACCAACGACATCTGGCAGATGGGGCGCCTCGCCCGCGCGATGCCCCAGACGATGATCGTCTTCCTCGTGGGGACTCTGGCGCTCGCCGGGATCTGGCCGTTCGCCGGCTTCTTCTCCAAGGATGCGGTGCTCGCCGGCGTCTGGGAGGGCGGGCTTGCGATCCCCTTCCTGATGCTGGCGCTCAGCGTCTTTCTCACGGCCTTCTACATGTTTCGCGTCGTCTTTGTCGTGTTCTTTGGTCCCCGCCACGCGGAGGGGCATGCCCATGACGCCCCGCCGGTGATGGCGGCGCCGCTCTGGATTCTGGCGGTCCTCACCGTGGGCTGGGGGATCGGCCTGGCGACCCGCGGCGGGGGCGAAAAGGCTCACGGGCCGGAGTGGGTGCCGTGGCTCGCGACGGCGCTGGCCGTGGCCGGCATCGGCTTCGCCTGGCTCACCTACCAGAAGCGCGTGGTCACCCCCGAGACGCTGGCGCGGGCCTTCGCGCCGGTCTACACGGCCGCCGTCGGCAAATTTTGGCTCGACGACCTCTACGGCGGCCTCTACCGCAGCACCCTCCTCGGCTTCTCGCGCCTCGTGGGATGGGTGGACCGGTACCTGGTGGACGGCCTCGTGAATCTGGCCAGCGCCTGGACGCTCCGCTGGGGCGACGGCCTCCGGCGGATCCAGACCGGGCGGGCCCAGGACTACCTCTACGGCATCGCCTTCGGTCTCCTCCTCGTCATCGTCTGGGGTTACTGGCGCTGATGGGCTGGAACGGCCTCCCTATCCTCACGCTCATCACCTGGGCGCCCTTCGTGGGCGCGGTGCTCATCATGTTCACCGCCCGGCACCACCCCCTGGCGGTGCGCCTGATCGGGGCGGTGACCACCGGCATCTCGCTCGTCCTGTCGGTCGCGGTCTATCTCGCCTATGACACGGAAGCGGCGGGGTTCCAGTTCTACGAGAAGATCCCGCTGGTGCCGGCCCTGGGAATTTCGTACGAGGTGGCGGTAGACGGCATCGGCCTCATCCTGGTGCTGCTCACGGCCATCATCATCTTCTCCGGCGTATTCGCCTCCTGGACGGTCCAGACGCGGAGCCAGGAGTTCTACGCGCTGCTGCTGGTCCTCGTCACCGGTGTCTTCGGCGTCTTCGTCTCGCTGGACCTCTTCGTCTTCTTCCTGTTCTACGAGCTGGCCGTGCTGCCCATGTACCTCCTGATCGGGATCTGGGGGTCCTCGGCCCAGGTGCGCCCGCGGGGCATCTTCGGCTGGGCGATGCGGGAGACGGGGGTCGGGTCCAAGGAGTACGCCGCGATGAAGCTGACCCTGTACCTGCTTCTCGGGTCCGCCTTCATTCTCGTGGGGATCCTCGCCCTCTACATGGCCGCGGGCGGTTCGTCGTTCTCCTTCCTCGAGCTGGAGGGCGCCGCCTTCGACCCGGTCCTCCAGCGCTGGGTGTTTCTGCTCTTCTACGTGGGGTTCGGGGTGCTGGCGGGTATCTGGCCGCTCCACACCTGGTCCCCGGACGGCCACGCGTCCGCTCCCACCGCCGTCTCGATGCTCCACGCCGGCGTCCTGATGAAGCTCGGCGCCTACGGGATCGTGCGGCTGGGGATGGGGCTGCTCCCCGAGGGCACGCACGACTGGGTGTGGCTCGTGGGGACGATCGCGACCATCAACATCGTCTATGGCGCGCTGTCGGCCATGGCCCAGACGGATCTCAAGTACGTCATCGCCTACTCCTCCGTGTCCCACATGGGGATCGTGCTGCTGGGGGCGGCCACGCTGACGGAGGCGGGGCTGAACGGCTCGGTCTTCCAGATGTTCGCCCACGGGATCATGACCGGCCTGTTCTTCGCCCTGGTCGGCCTGGTGTACGAGAAGGCGCACTCGCGGGAGATCTTCAAGATGGGCGGCTTCGGCCGGATGATGCCCGGCATCGCCACGGCGTTCACCCTCGGCGGTCTCTCGTCGCTCGGCCTGCCCGCCACCTCGGGCTTCGTGGCCGAGTTTCTCACGTTCCTGGGCGCCTGGCGCTCGGCCCACTCCTGGTGGCTCTTCCCGGCGGTGGCGGGGACCTTCCTCACCGCCGTGTACGTCCTCCGGGTGGTGAAGCAGATCTTCTGGGGCGAGATCCCGGCGCACGGCGAGTTCCACGACCTGCCCGATGCCCGGGGGCCCGAATGGGTGGCGCTCGGGCTTCTCATGTTCGTGATCGTCCTCTTCGGCATGGTTCCGTGGATCGCCGTTTACCCGATCGATACGGCCACAGTGCCGCTGCTGATCCGGCTGGGGATCCGCCCGTGAGCGTGCTGGCGCTCGAGATCGGGCTGGGGCTCCTCATGCTGGGTGTCTTCGCCGTGGGTCTCGTCACCCGCGGCGACGAGCGCCGGATCGTCGGCCTCCTCTCGGCCCTCGGGGTCCTGGTCCTCGCCGTCGGCTCGTTCTTCCTGGAGCCCTCGCCCGCCCCCGCCGGCGGGGCCTTCGTGCTGGACGGCCTGGCGCTCTTCGGCAAGCAGCTCTTTCTCGTCGCCACCTTCATCGGGATCCTGGGCTCGCTGTCGCTCTCCGATCCGGCGTTCCGGCGAAGGGCTCCGGAGTACTACCTGCTCCTGCTGGCCTCGCTCCTGGGGATGCTGGTCCTCGCCTCGGCGCGCGAGCTGATCCTGCTCTTCGTGGCCTTCGAGCTGATGTCCATCCCGCTCTATGTGCTCTCGGGCTTCGTGAAGCGAGAGGATGTCGCCGTGGAGGCCGCGCTGAAATTCTTCCTGGTCGGGACCGTCTCCTCGGCCATCCTGGCCTACGGCCTGTCCTTCGTGTACGGCGCGACGGGGACCACCGACCTGGCCGGCGTCGCGCGAGCCCTGGCGGCGCCCGGCCCGCTCCTGATGCTCGGCATGCTGCTCGTGCTGGCCGGGCTCGGGTTCAAGATCGCGGCCTTTCCGTTCCACATGTGGGTGCCGGACACCTACGAGGCGGCCAGCACGCCCTTCGTGGCGTGGCTCTCGGTGGCGCCGAAGGCGGCGGGGTTCGTGGCGATCTTCCGCGTGTACCTCGAGGGGGTCGGCGACCCGGTCGCGCTGTGGGTCCCGATCGTGGCCGGGCTCGCGGCCATCACGATGGTGGCCGGGAACCTGATGGCGCTCCCCCAGCGGAACTCGAAGCGCCTGCTGGCCTACTCGGGGATCGCCCACATCGGCTACATGCTGGTGGGCCTCGCCGCCGTGTCGGCGTCGGGCACGGCGATGGTGCTCTTCTACCTGGTCGCCTACGTTTTCGGGAACATGGGCGCGTTTCTGGTGGTCGAGAGCGTGGCTCAGGCGGAGGGGGGCTCCACGCACCTGGACGCGCTGCGCGGTCTGGCCCAGCGTTCACCGCTCCTGGCCCTGGCCATGCTGCTCTGTCTCCTCTCGCTGGGGGGGATCCCGTTCGTCGCGGGCTTCTGGGCTAAGCTCTACGTCTTCTGGGCCGCCGCCCAGGTCGGGCTCTACTGGCTCGTGCTGGTGGGCGCGGTCCTGACGGTGGTGGCCCTCTTTTACTACCTGATCCTGGCCCGGCGCATGTACATCGAGGCCCCCCAACGGACCGGCCGGATCGCCGTCGCGCCGTCCCTGGCGCTGGCCATCCTGATCTGCACCCTCGGCGTCGTGGGCCTCGGGGTTTATCCGAAGCCGCTGGTGGAGGTTGCCCTCCGGGTCGCCAACGGCTTGTTCTAGGCGCCGTCGCCGTAGGCCCGGCCTCGCGTCAAGGCCCCCAGCGCGGAGGGTTAGGGAACGGCGGGCGGCTAAAGTCATGCTGACGCCAGCCGAAACCACTTGAAATAATAGATTTTTAAGTCGATCCGCTCCGGTGCCGAATCTTCCAGTTGACCGCTGCCATCTCACCGTGTAAGGATATGTACCGACTGGTTGGTACAGGACCATGAGCGCCGTGCTCAAAACCGAGAAACCGACGCGGGAACACATCCTGGACGCCGCCACCCGGCTCATGCATGTGAGCGGGTACCGCGGCACATCCCTCGACGACGTCCTGAGGGAGAGCGGGGTCGGCAAGGGCAACTTCTACTACTACTTCAAGAGCAAGGAGGAGCTCGGCTACGCGATTCTCGACCGGCTCGTCCGGGGGTTCGTCGAACGGACGCTCGAGCCGAGCTTCGCCGATCCGAGCCTTCCGCCGCTCGATCGGATCCATCGCTTCCTCGATGGCGTGCTGGAGACCCAGCGGCAGCGCAACTGTGTGGGCGGCTGCCCCATGGGCAACCTGGCCTCGGAGCTGTCGGATGTGCACGAGGGGTTTCGCCGACGGCTGGCCGAGATCTTCATGCGCTGGGGCGAGCGGTTGACGGAGGCGGTGAGGGAAGCGCAGTCCGACGGGAGCCTGGCCCCGGCGTGCGACGCGGGGCGGCTCGCCCAGTTCCTCGTCGCGTCCCTCGAGGGCGCGATCCTGATGAGCAAGGTGACGAAGGAAATCCAGGTGATGGAAACGTGCGTGTGCGAGCTCAAGGCCCACCTCACGCATTACGCGACCGGGGCCCCCGCATCGATCAACCCCGGGCTTGGTCGAGCGCGCACCCCCGGCTTCGCCGCGGGTACCGGGCCCGCGCAATCCGTGGGGGGAGCGATCGGAAGGGTGGGGGCGGAGCCCCCCTCCGAGTTATGAGCCCGCTGACGCTGGAGGGTCAACCGATGGTTCGGCGTACCCCTCGGGAGGGGACCAGGCGCGACCGCGACGAGGTCCTGGTGCGACGGCTCCGGCGCGAGGAGCCCGGCGCGGCCGAGTCGCTGGTGGGCGAGTACGGAGAGCGGGTCTACCGGCTGGCGTTTCGGATCACGGGCAATCCCCAGGACGCGGAGGAAGTGGCCCAGGACGCGCTCTGGACGGCGGCCCGCAAGATCGGGACCTTCAAGGGGGAGTCGGCGTTCGGCAGCTGGCTCTACCGGATCACGGCCAACACCGCCTACCAGAAGCTCCGGGGGCGGCGCGGCCGGGATCACGCGGAAATTTCTTGGGATGCGTTGCTGCCGCAGTTCAACGAGAACGGCCGCCACGCCGAGCCGGTGGAAGACTGGTCCGGAAAGGTGGCGGAGCCGATCCTCGACCGGGAGCTCCGGGACGTCCTCAGTTCAGCCGTAGAGGCTCTGCCGACGGACTACCGCACGGCGTTTCTCCTGCACGACGTGGAGGGGATGCCTAACCGGGAGATTGCCAAGTCCCTTGGTATCAGTCTCCCGGCAGTGAAGTCCCGCGTGCACCGGTCGCGGCTCTTTCTCCGCCAGCGGCTGGGTCGTTACCTGACGGTGGCGTGAAGGGGAACCGCAATGCTCGACCAATGGGTGCAACTCTTTCCCCTCGGGCTGGGCGACCCGGCGTCGGCCTTTGTGTCCCTCGGGGGCGGCTGGCGCCGCTGCGCAGCGTGGTTCGGCTGGAGCGGGTGCCCGCCCAGGTGAAGAATCCGTGCCGCCGGTGAGGAGTGACGCGCGCTGGCTGGGTGAGTTTCGGTCCCGGTACGGTGCGTGGTGGCTCGAGGCCCAACCGTTGATCGCCCAGCACCAGTACGGGCCGGGGTCTTACAGCTAATGGACCAACCGCCTGATGGCCGAAGGCCCACCTCTGCGGGGCACCACGGCCGGCCGGAGGCCGGCGTGGTCGTAATTCCCTCTCCGGCTTGACTTTTTCTCCTACTTCGTGGTCGAATAGCATCCCTATGGAAGCGGTGATCGCAGTCGGCGGAAAGCAGTACCGGGTGTCCCCGGGTCAGGTGATCCGGGTCGAGCGGCTGCCCCAGCCCGAGCGGGGCCCGGTGGAGTTCAGGACCGTCCTCTTCGCCACGGGAGACGGCCGGGTGGTCATCGAGCCGAAGACCCTCGCGAGCGCGAAGGTGGTCGGCGAGGTGCTGGCGCACGGGAGGGCCCGGAAGGTCACCGTGGTGAAGTTCAAGCGGCGGAAGAATTACCGGCGGAAGAAAGGGCATCGCCAGCCCTTCACGTCGGTCCGCATCACGAAAATCGAGGTGTAGGGGCATGGCTCACAAGAAGGGCGTGGGAAGCTCGAGAAACGGTCGCGACTCGAATCCCCAGATGCTCGGGGTCAAGCGCTTCGGGGGCCAGTTCGTCACCGCCGGCAGCATTCTCGTCCGGCAACGCGGGACACCGCTCAAGCCCGGCAGCAACGTGGGCCGCGGCTCCGACGACACCCTGTACGCCCGGGCCGAGGGCTACGTCCGCTTCGAGCGGCGGGGCGACTCGCGCTACGTGAGCGTCTCCCCCACCCCCGCCTGATCCACCCCGGCGACCCCCGGGGGGCCTGATGTTTGTCGACGAGATCGATATCTTCGTCAAGGCCGGAGACGGGGGCGCCGGCTGCGTCAGCTTCCGCCGCGAGAAGTTCGTCCCGCGCGGCGGCCCCGACGGCGGCGACGGCGGCGACGGCGGCAGCATCTGGCTCCAGGCGGATCGGCACGTCACCACCCTCCTCGATTATCACTACCAGCGTCACTACGCGGCCGAGCGCGGCCAGCACGGCCAAGGCAGTAACAAGCACGGCCGGAGCGGCGCCGATCTCGTCCTGAAAGTTCCCCTCGGGACCGTCGTCGCCGATCGGGCGAGCGGGGAGCCCGTGGGAGAGCTCCTCGCCGTCGGCCAGCGGCTCCTGGGGGCCCGGGGCGCGCGCGGGGGCCGCGGCAACGCCCGCTTCGTGAGCGCGACGAACCGCGCGCCGCGCCGCGCGGACCTGGGCCGCCCCGGCGAGGAGCGCTGGCTGCACCTGGAGCTCAAGCTCCTGGCCGACGTCGGCGTCGTGGGGTTCCCCAACGCCGGCAAGTCCACGCTGGTCTCCCGGGTCTCGGCGGCGACCCCCAAGATCGCCGATTACCCCTTCACCACCCTCGTGCCCACGCTGGGACTGGTCCGGGTGGCCGAGGGGCGCTCGTTCGTGATCGCCGATCTGCCCGGCCTGATTCCCGGCGCGGCCGAGGGCAAGGGCCTCGGCATCCGCTTCCTCAAGCACGCGGAGCGGACCCGCCTCCTCATCCACCTGATCGATCTCGATCCCGGCACCGGGCGCGACCCGGTGGAGGATTTCCATGCGATCCTCCGGGAGCTCGGCGCGTTCTCCCCCGAGCTCGCCCACCGCCCCCAGGTGCTCGTGGCCAACAAGACCGATCTGCCCGGGACCGAGGCGCGCCACCGTCAGGTGGAGGAGCTGGCGCGCGCGACGGGGCTGCCGTTCTTTGCGGTCTCTGCGGTGACGGGGGAGGGGTTGGCCGAGCTGATGCGGGACGTGGCCGGCCGCCTGGAATTGCCGTGACCGCCACGTGTCAACTGCCGCAATACTGATGCACGTTCCCGCGCCCGTTCGAGCGCGGGCTTTGCCCGCGCAATCTCCGGGGGGAGGCATCGGAAGGGGGGCGGAGCCCCCCTCCGAGGTATGAGCCAGAGCCGCCAGCTGAAAGAGGCTCCCGCGCGGCGGGCGCTGCCGAAGGTCAAGCGCCTGGTCGTGAAGGTGGGCAGCGGTCTGATCTCCGCCCCCGGGCAGGGCCTCCTGCCCGACCGGATCGGCGCGCTGGCCGATGAGCTGGCGGCGCTCGCCAAGGACGGCCGGGAGGTCGTGGTGGTGTCGTCCGGGGCCATCGCGTCGGGCATGGCCCGTCTCGGCCTGACCCAGCGCCCGCGCTCGATCCCCGAAAAGCAGGCCGCCGCCGCGGTGGGGCAGTCGGCCCTCATGTGGCACTACGAGCAGGCCTTCGCGCGGCACGGGATCCGAGTGGCCCAGGTGCTCGTCACCCAGGAGGACATCAGCGCGCGCCCCCGGTATCTGAATGCCCGCAACACCCTCCAGGTCCTGCTCCGGTTCCGCGTCGTGCCCGTCGTCAACGAGAACGACACCGTGGCGGTGGAAGAGATCAAGGTGGGCGACAATGACAACCTGGCGGCGCTGGTCGCCCACCTCGTGGACGCCGACCTCCTGGTGATCCTCACCGACGTGGACGGGCTCTACACGGGGGACCCGCGCGTGGAGCCGGAGGCGCGGCGCCTGGAAACCGTGGAGGCGGTGACGGAGGAGATCGAGCGCCTCGTCTGGGACGCCGACGGGCAGGTCTCGGTGGGTGGGATGAGCACCAAGCTGGAGGCGGCGCGCAAGGTGACGTCGTCGGGGATTCCGATGGTGATCGCCAGCGGCCGCGTGCCCGGGACCCTGCGGCGCGTGCTGCGGGGCGAGCCGCTGGGCACCTACTTTGTCCCTCGCGGCGACCGGCTTGCGGGCCGCAAGCGCTGGATCGCCTTCGCCGTGCCGCCCCAGGGGCGGCTGACCGTGGACGCGGGGGCGCGGAGCGCCCTGGTCGAGCGGGGGAAGAGCCTGCTCCCTTCGGGCGTCGTGGAGGTGGAGGGGGAGTTCCACGCCGGCGAGGTCGTGTCGTTGGGGGCGGCAGACGGGAAGGAGTTCGCGCGCGGCCTGACCAACTACGACGCGGCGGAGCTCAGGAAGATCCAGGGCGCCAAAACGAAGGACCTCGAGGAGCGGCTCGGCTACAAGAGCTTCGACGAGGTGATTCACCGCGACAACCTCGTCCTGCTGTAACGTGGGAGGCAGGAGCATGGAAATCCGGGAGTTGGTGGAAACCAAGGCGCGGGCGGCCAAGGAGGCGGCCCGGGCGCTGGCCCTCTGCCCGAGCAAGCTGAAGAACGACGCCCTCTCCCAGATGGCGCGCGGCCTGGAGGAAAAGGGCGCCATGATCCTGGAGGCGAACCGGGCGGACCTGGATCGGGCCCGGAGCCAGGGTCACCCGCGCGCGTTCCTGGATCGGCTGACGCTGACCGAGGCCCGCCTCGAGGAGATGGCGGCGGGGCTCCGTCAGGTGGCCGGGCTCCCCGATCCGGTCGGGAAGACCGTGGCGGTCTGGCGCCGCCCCAACGGCATGGAGATCGCGCGGGTGCGCGTCCCGCTCGGCGTGGTCGGGTTCATCTACGAATCACGCCCCAACGTGACCGCCGACGCCGCGGGGCTCTGCCTGAAGGCGGGGAACGCGGTGATCCTCCGGGGTGGGAGCGAGGCGCTGGACTCCAACTCCATGATCGCCACCGTGCTGGCCAAGTCCCTGGAGAAGGCGGGGCTCACGCCGGACGCCATCCAGTTCATCGACACCCCCGACCGCGACGCGGTGCTCGCGCTCCTCGGCCTGGATCGCTACGTGGATCTGATCATCCCGCGGGGCGGGGCGGAGTTCACCCGGCTGGTCGCCGAGCGGGCCACGATGCCCGTCCTCAAGCACGACAAGGGCCTCTGCCATGTCTTCGTGGACGAGGACGCCGACCTCGCCATGGCCGTCGAGATCGCGGTGAACGCGAAGGTCCAGCGCCCCAGCGTCTGCAACGCCATGGAAACCCTGCTGGTCCACCGGGCCATGGCCGCCCGCTTCCTCCCCGCGCTGGCCCCGCGCCTATTCGAAGCCGGGGTGGAGATCCGGGGGTGCCCCGCGACCCGCGCCGTCATCCCTAACGCCCGTCCGGCCGCCGATGAGGATTGGGACACCGAGTATCTGGACCTGATCCTCTCGGTGAAGGTGGTGGACAGCTTCGAGGAGGCGGTCGCTCACATCCGCGCCCACGGGTCCGGGCTGGCCGAAGCCATCGTGACCTCGCACTACCGGCGGGCGCGCCGGTTCGCTCAGGAGGTGGACGCGGCGTGCGTGCTCGTCAACGCCTCGACCCGCCTGGTGGACGGCAGCCAGTTCGGCATGGGCGCGGAGATGGGCATCTCTACGTCCAAGCTCCACGCGCGCGGCCCGGTGGGCGTGGAGGAGCTGACGACGATGAAGTTCGTCGTGCTCGGCGACGGCCAGGTGCGGGAGTAGGCCGGCGTTGCCGCGCGTCGGGGTCTTCGGCGGGTCGTTCAACCCCGTGCACCTGGGTCACCTGCTGCTGGCCGAAGACATCCTGGAACTCCTCCGGCTGGACCGGATCCTCTTCGTTCCCGCGTCGGCCCCGCCCCACAAGCCCGCCCGCGGGCTCGCCCCCGCCCGGGACCGCTACGCCATGACCGCGCTGGCCATTCGCGGCAACCCGCGCTTCGCGATGTCGGATCTCGAGCTCCGCCGGCCCGGGCCGTCGTACACGGTGGACACGCTCGAGGCGCTGCGGCAGGAGGAGGGGCCCGACGTGGCGTTCTTCCTCCTCGTCGGCTCCGAGACGTTTCTCGATCTCCTCTCCTGGCGCGACCCGCCGCGGGTGGCGCGGCTCGCGCGCCTCGTCGTCATCCCGCGGGCCGAGTCCGCCTTCGATCCCGACGGGATCCAGGCGCAGAAGGTGCTGGCCGAGATCGGCCAGGAGCGCTGGATCCGGGTCCCGCCACCGCTCGCGGCGGCGGAGCCCGCCGGCAAGGGGGTCCTGCTCGTCGCGGCCACCTCTCTGCCGATTTCCTCCTCCGACCTCCGGCGGCGGGCGCGCGAGGGGCGCTCGCTCGCCTATCGCCTCCCCGAGGCCGTGAGGGCCTACGTCCTCGAGCATCGGCTCTACCGCGACGCGGGCTGATGCCGCCGCTGACCGCCAGGGAAAAAGTCCAGATCGGTGCGCGGGCGGCGCTGGAGAAGCGGGCCGGTGGGCTCGTCGTGCTGGACCTGCAGGGCATTTCCGGGGTCGCCGACTTCTTCCTGATCTGCAGCGGCAACTCGACCACCCAGATGGAGACGATCATCGAAGCGATCCGCCTGGCCCTCAAGGCGGCGGGAATCCGCCAGCACCACAGCGAAGGAACGGCGGAGAGCGGATGGCTGCTGCTGGATTACGGCGACGTGGTCATGCACGTCTTTCTCGACGAGACACGGGAGTTCTACTCGCTGGAGCGGCTCTGGGGCGACGCCCCATTGCTTTCGGTCGAGCGCTGAGCCGCCAAGGTTGATTTCCTTGACCGGCCGTGGTAGCGTATGCGGTCAAACCGACGGGGGTCGCCCCGCGGCGAGGAGGGAACGATGAGGAAGGATCGTCTGGCGCACTACCGCAAGATGCTGGTGGACAAGCACCGCCAGTTGGTCGAAGAGGTCGGCAAGAGCGCCCTCTACGGCAAAGGCCAGGAGGACGATTCCATCAAAGATCTCGGCGATCAGGCCACCACGGCCTACACGCGCGAGTTTCTCTTCGAGCTCGGGAACGGCGATCGCCGCCTCCTCAAAGAGGTGGTGACGGCGCTTCAGAAGCTCGACGAGGGGGCCTTCGGGTCCTGCGAGCGGTGCGGCGAGGCGATCGCGGAGAAACGCCTGGAGGCCCTTCCCTTCGCCCGGTACTGCATCGAGTGCCAGCGTGCGATCGAAGAAGAGGAGCGAATGGCCACGGGGTAAGGCATTGCCGTGTCACTGCGCCTCGGCCTCCTGCTCGCCCTCCTCTTCGGTGCCCTCGTCGCGTACCTCACCTCGCTGAACACCGGGCGCGTCCGACTCTCGCTCTCGCCGGACTGGCAGTACGATGTTCCGCTGATGGCGCTGGTGGTGGGCGCCTTCCTCGGGGGCGCGTGCCTCGCCCTCCTCCTGACCCTGCTGCGCGATCTGAGCCGGACGTTCCGGGATTACACGATCGCGCGCCGCGCGCGGCGGGAGGAGAGTCTCGCCGAGCTCTACCATCGCGGGGTGGACGCCCAGCTGGCGGGGAAGCCGGCGGCCGCCGCCGAGGCCTACGGGGAGCTCCTCGCCCGCGAGCCGGGACACGCCGAAGCGCACTTGCGGCTCGGCGAACTGGCCCGCGCGCGGAACGATCACCAGGCGGCGCTGGATCATCACCTCCAGGCGCTCCGGAGCGAAGAGCGTGCGGACACGCTCCTGGCCGTCGCCCTGGACTACCAGCGGGCGGGGCGTCTCGACGAGGCCCTGGCGACCTACCGGCGGATCGTCGAGCGCGACCGCACCCACCTGACGGCCCTCAGGGCCATCCGCGATCTGACGCTCCAGCAGGGGCGGTGGAGCGACGCGCTGGGGGCCCAGCAGCGGCTGGTGGATCTCGTCGCGGAGGCCGAGCGGCCCGCGGAGCTCGACTGGCTCGCCGGCGTCCACTACGAGGTCGGCAAGCGCCTCCTCGCCGACGGCAAGCCGCAGGAGGCCCTGAGCCAGTTCAAGGAGTCGCTCCGGGCGAATCGGGGGTTCCTTCCGGCCCACGTCGCCCAGGGCGATGCCGCCCTCAAGGCGGGCGACCAGCGGGAGGCCATCCGAGGCTGGGAACGGGCGCTGGAAATCTTCCCGGCGCCGATCCTCCTGCGCCGGCTGGAGGAACGGTACCGCGCCGAGGGGCGGCCGAGCCGCATGATCGCGCTCTACCAGGACGCCCTGGCCCGCGCCCCCCAGGATCTGGCGCTGGCCTTCGCCCTGGGACGGGTGTACTTCGAACTGGAAATGCTCGACGAGGCCGCTGATCAGTTTCAAAAGGTGGAGGTGCGGACCCCGGATTTCGCGCCGCTGCACGCCTACCTCGGCGCGATCTTCGAGCGTCGGGGACAGGGCGCCGACGCCTTCCAGGAATACCGACGCGCCCTCGCGCTGACGCAGAGCTTCGAGTGGCCGCATCGATGCTCGGCCTGCGGCCTCGCCCACGCCCGCTGGCAGGACCGTTGCCCGGGCTGCGGACGCTGGAACACCTCCCAGCCCTGACTCGCTTTCCTTGTGGAAGGAGTGGGCCCTCGCCTTCGTCGATCTGCTCTTCCCCCCCTTCTGCCCGCTCTGCCGCGCGCGCCTCGACGAGGGGCGCCGGGATCCGCTCTGCGGGCCCTGCTGGGACGGGTTGGAGCGGCTTTCCCCGCCGTACTGCCGCACCTGCGGCCGCCCGTTCCCGGCCTTTGACCCGGGACGGCCCGTCGAGGGGTCCCCCTGCGAGCCGTGCCGTCGCCGGCGCCCGCCCTTTGGCTACGCTCGGGCCGCGGCGGTCTTCGGCGAGCGCGTGAGGGAGGCGGTGCACGCGCTGAAGTTCGACGGGAAGACGGCGCTGGCCCGCCCGCTGGGCGACCTCTTGGCAGAGGCCGGCGCCGCGACGCTTGCCGTCGGCACGGTCGATTGCCTGGTGCCCGTTCCCCTGCACCCGTCGCGCGAGGCCGCGCGGGGGTTCAACCAGTCGGTCCTCCTGGCGAACCGGGTCGGCCGCCGGTGGGGGGTGCCGGTCGAGCCGAGGGCCCTCCGGCGCCGGCGTCCCACGCTGCCGCAGACGGACTTGGACGCCGAGCGGCGCCGCGCCAACGTCCGCGGCGCCTTCACGCTGTCCCGGCCGGCGGCGGTGGAGGGCCGGCACGTGCTGCTGATCGACGACGTCTTCACCACGGGGGCGACCGTCGCGGAGTGCGCCCGCGTGCTGCTCGCGGCGGGCGCCAGGGCCGTCGGGGTCCTCACCCTCGCGCGCGTTCCATAGAGACCATTGACGGTCTCGTTGGCCCCCCCTTATAATGTCTTCCCCGGTTGCCACGTAACCTTCGCGTCTTGACAAAGGGAGTCGCCACATGGGCGTTCGGGTCGGTGTCAACGGCTTTGGACGGATCGGTCGGGTGTTCTTCCGGGCCGCCCTCGGAACCAAAGAGGTGGACGTGGTGGCGGTCAACGACCTGGCCGACGCCAAGACGCTTGGCCACCTGCTGAAGCACGACTCGGTCCACGGGACGCTGGCCGCCGAGGTGGTCGCCAAGGGCGACTCGATCTTCGTGGATGGCAAGGACGTCCGGGTCTGCTCGGTGAAGGACCCCGCGGCGCTGCCGTGGAAGGATCTGGGCGTGGACGTCGTGGTGGAATCCACCGGCCTCTTCCGGGACCGGGCGACGTCCTCCAAGCATCTCACCGCGGGCGCCAAGAAGGTCGTCATCACGGCCCCGGCCAAGGACCCCGACGTCACCATCGTCCTCGGCGTCAACGAGTCGGTCTACGACCCCGCGCGCCACCACCTGGTGTCCAACGCCTCCTGCACGACCAACTGCCTGGCCACCGTGGCCCGTGTGCTGGTGGACCGCTTCGGTATCAAGCGGGGCTTCGCCTCCACGGTCCACGCCTACACCAACGACCAGCCGATCCTCGATTTCCCCCACAAGGACCTCCGGCGAGCGCGCGCGGCCGCGCTCTCGATGATCCCCACGACGACCGGGGCGGCGACGGCGGTGGGGCTCGTCTTGCCCCAGCTCAAGGGGAAGCTCGACGGGATCGCCATCCGGGTGCCGACCGCCAACGTGTCGGTCGTGGACCTGGTGGCGGAGCTCGAGCGGCCCGCCGGCGTCGAGGCGATCAACGGCGCCTTCCGCGCGGCGGCGGCCGGTCCCCTCCGCGGGATCCTGGACGTCACCGACGAGGAGCTGGTCTCGTCGGATTTCAACGGCAACCCCCACTCGGCGATCGTGGATCTTCCCTCCACGGCGGTCGTGGAGGGGACCCTCATCAAGGTCTTGGCCTGGTACGACAACGAGTGGGGGTACTCCTGCCGGATTCGCGATCTTATCCGCCTCATGGCGAAGTCGCTCTGAGCGCTCACCGGCGCGAGCCCACATGCCGAAGCTGAGCGTCGAGGATCTCGACCTCGCGGGCAAGCGCGTCTTCCTGCGCGTGGATCTGAACGTCCCGCTGGCGGAGGGGCAGGTCGCCGACGACACCCGGCTCCAGACCGCCCTCCCGACGCTTCTCTACTGCCTGAAGGCCGGGGCCGCCGTGATCCTCGCCTCTCACCTGGGGCGCCCCAAAGGGAAGCCCGACCCGAAGTACTCGCTGGCTCCGGTGGCCCGGCGCCTCGAGGAACGGCTGGGTCAGCCGGTTCCACTCGCTCCTGATTGCGTGGGCGAGGCCGTCGAAGCCCGGGCCCGGTCGCTCGAGCCCGGCCAGGTGCTCCTGCTCGAAAATCTCCGCTTCCATCCCGAAGAGGAGGCCAACGATCCCGTCTTTGCCGGGGCGCTCGCGAGGCTGGCAGATTGCTACGTCAACGACGCCTTCGCGGCGGCCCACCGCGCCCACGCTTCCATCGAGGCGATCACCCGGTCTCTGTCCCCGGCGGCCGCCGGTTTCCTCATGCGGCGGGAGCTGGAGGCGCTCGGCCGGATCCTCGAGCGGCCGGAGCGCCCGCTCGTGGCGATCCTGGGCGGCGCCAAGGTCTCCGACAAGCTCGCGCTGGTGGAGCATCTCCTCGAGAAGGTGGACACGCTCCTGATCGGCGGTGGCATGGCCTTCACCTTCCTCTCCGCCCTCGGCCATGGCGTCGGGCGCTCGCTGGTCGAGCCCGGGCGGATCGAGGTGGCGCGGCGGGTGCTGGCAGAGGCCAGCCGGCGCGGGAAATCGGTGGGGCTTCCCGTCGATGCCGTCGTGGCCGAGAGCCCCGAGAGCGTCGAGAGCCGCACCGTCGGCATCCGGGAGATGCCGGAGGACCTCATGGGGCTGGACATCGGTCCCCTGACCCTTGGGCGGTTCACTCAGGCGCTCGGCGGGGCCAAGACCGTCGTCTGGAACGGGCCCATGGGTGTCTTCGAGCGCCCGCTCTTCGCCCGGGGCACCGTGGAGCTCGCCCGGCGGGTGGCGGTGTGCGGGGCCTTCTCGGTGGTGGGGGGCGGCGACACGGTGGCCGCCGTCCAGCAGGCCGGGGTGGCCGAGAAGATCGGCTATCTGTCCACTGCCGGGGGCGCGTTCCTGGAGTTTCTCGAGGGGCGGGTCCTGCCGGGCGTGGCGGCCCTCGCGGAGCGCGCGTGATGCGCACCCCGCTCGTCGTCGCGAACTGGAAGATGCACGGCACGCTGGGCGAGGCCCGAGCCCTGGCGGGCGCCGTGAGGGATGGCCTCAAGCGCCCGCGGGCGGAGGTCGTCCTGTGCCCGCCCTTCACCGCCCTCGCCGCCGTCGCCGAGGTCCTGGCCGGGTCGCCCATCGGACTCGGCGCCCAGAACTGTCACTGGGAAGCGCAGGGTGCCTTCACCGGCGAAGTCTCACCCGTCATGCTGGCGGAGCTCGGCTGCCGCCTGGTGATCGTCGGCCACTCGGAGCGGCGCCAGCACTTGGGCGAGACCGATGCGCAAGTCAACCGGAAGGTCCGGGCCGCTCTCGCCCATGGCCTCACGCCGCTCCTGTGCGTGGGGGAATCGGCCGACGAGCGGGGTCAGGGGTTGACCTTCACGGTCGTCGAGGGACAGCTGCGGGCGGGGCTCGGGGGGGTCTCGCCCGAAGACCTCGGACGGTGTATCGTGGCGTATGAGCCCCTCTGGGCGATCGGGACCGGGGTCAACGCCACGCCCGCTCAAGCCTCGGAGGTTCACGGCTACCTGCGGGGGCTTCTGTCTGAGCTGGCGTCCAAGGACGCGGCGCAGGCGATCCGGATCCTGTACGGGGGCAGCGTCAAGGCCGACAATGCGGGTGACCTCTGCCGGGAGCCGGAGATCGACGGCGCGCTCGTGGGGGGAGCCAGCCTCCAGGCACAGGCGTTCATCGCCATCGTCAGGAAGGCCGCGGTCGGCGGGGGCACCCACCCAAAGGAGTAAGGTGTGTATACTCTGCTCGTCGTGATCCACGTGATCGTCAGCCTCGCCATCATCGCGATCGTGCTGCTCCAGGCCGGCAAGGGCGCCGACATCGGCTCGGCCTTCGGCGGCGCGGGCAGCCAGACGGTCTTCGGCTCCATGGGAACGCCCACGCTCCTCGGCAAGATCACGACGGTGGTGGCCATCGTGTTCATGCTGACCTCCGTCAGCCTCGCCATGATGGCGTCCCGCCGGGCGGCCTCCGTCATGACCCAGCCCGCTCCCGTCCAGCAGCCCGCGCCATCGCCGGCGGGTCAGAAGTGAAGCGGCCCGCCGCGCCCTTCCTGCTCGTCGCGGCCGCGCTGGTCGCGCTGGCGGGGTGCGGCGGCGACGTGGAGGGGAAGGGCGAAGCCCGCGCGTCGGCGGCGCCGCCGGCCTACGGGGACACCTTCGTGGAGGCCTCCATCGGCGACATCCAGGGCCTGATCCCCAACATCACCTCGGACGGCGCCTCCCACGAGATCGGCAACCTGATCTACGACGGGCTCGTCAAGCGCGACAAGGACTTGAGCCTTGTCCCCAGCCTCGCCCAAGCCTGGGATCTCTCCAAGGATTGTCTGACCCTGACCTTCAAGCTCCGGAAGGATGCGAAGTGGCACGACGGGTGGCTGTTCACCGCGGACGACGTGCGCTTCACCTACGAGACCATGATCCATCCCAAGACCCCGACGGCATACAAAGAGGATTTCCTCCAGGTCAAGGATGTCGAGGTCCTCGACCCATTCACCGTCCGCATCACGTACCCCAAGCCCTTCGCCCAGGCGCTGGAGACCTGGGGCATCTGGATGCTCCCCCGCCACCAGCTGGCCGGGTACGTTCAGGCGGGGGTCCTGCGCGAGGCGCCGCAGAACCGCCACCCGGTGGGGAACGGCCCGTACCGGTTCGTGGAATGGAAGAGCGGGGAGAAGGTCGTCCTGGTGGCCAACCCGGACTACTTCGAGGGCCGGCCATACCTCTCGCGGATCGTGTACCGGATCATCCCCAGCCAATCCACGATCTTCCTCGAGCTGAAGGCCAGGGGCGTGGACTACGTCGGCAGTCTCACCGCGATTCAGTTCGTGCGCCAGACCAACTACCCCGCGTTCCGCAAGGCCTTCAACAAGTACGAGTACCCGGCCAACGTCTACACCTATTTCGGGTTCAACCTCAAGGACCCTCGCTTCGCCGACCGCCGTGTTCGGCAGGGCTTCGCCCACGCGATCAACAAGCAGGAGTTGATCGATGGGGTCATCCTCGGGAAGGGCCGGGAGGCCACGGGGCCCTACAAGCCCGGAACCTGGGCCTACAACCCCGACGTCGCGCGGTACCCGTATAACCCCGCCCGGGCCAAGCAGCTGCTCGCCGAGGCGGGGTGGAAGGACACGGACGGCGACGGGATTGTGGACAAGGGCGGCCAGCCGTTCGCCTTCACGATCCTGACCAACCAGGGGAACGAGGAGCGAAAGAAGATCGCCGAGATCATCCAGCAGCGGCTCCGGGAGATCGGTGTGGCCGCGGAGATCCGCACGCTGGAATGGGCTTCCTTCATCAAGGAGTTCATCAGGAAGCGACGCTACGAGGCGATCATCCTGGGCTGGGGGATCGGTCTCGATCCCGACCAGTTCGACGTGTGGCATTCCTCCAAGACCGGGCCCGACGAGCTGAACCACATCTCCTACGCGAACCCGGAGGCGGACCGGATGCTGGAGCAGGGCCGCGCGTTCTGCCAGCGCGAGGAGCGCAAGAAGTACTACGAGCGGTTCCAGGAGATCCTGGCGGAGGACCAGCCCATCGTGTTCCTCTATTTCCGGGACGCCCTGCCGGTCGTGTCCTCGCGCGTGCATGGGATCGAGCCATCGCCGAACGGGATCATCTACAACTTCAACAAGTGGTACGTCCCGAAAGAGCGGCAGCGGTACACCCCCGGCTAGATGCTCCTCTACGCCCTCCGCCGGCTTGCGCTGGCCGTCCCGCTCCTGATCGGCATCACCTTCATCTCGTTCTTCGTGATCCAGCTCGCCCCGGGTGGGCCGTTCGATTTCCTCATCAACCCCGACCTCGGCAGGATAGATCCGAACATCATCAAGGCGCTCCAGGCGGAATTCGGCCTGGACCAGCCGCTCCACATCCAGTACTGGAGGTGGCTCACGCGGATCGCGGTGCTCGACTTCGGCCGCTCCTTCGCCCCCGACGGCAAGCCGGTCCTCCAGAAGATCGGCGAGCGCCTCCCCATCACCCTTTTCCTGAACATCATCGAGATGCTGATCATCCTGGCGCTGGCGGTGCCGATCGGGGTCCTCTCGGCGACCCGCCAGTACTCGGTCTTCGACAAGGTCACCACGGTGTTCGTCTTCGTGGGGTTCGCGACCCCGGACTTCTGGCTCGCCGTCTTGCTGCAGATCCTGTTCGGCATCCAGCTCGGCTGGCTGCCCATCTCCGGCCTCCGCGACTTCAACTGGGAGTACCTGTCCTTCTGGAAGCAGCAGCGGGACTTCGCCGGCCACCTGATCCTGCCGATCACGGTGGCCACGTTCGGCGGGCTCGCGGGCTTCTCCCGCTACATGAGGCAGAGCATGCTGGAAGTGGTCAGGCAGGAGTACGTCCAGACGGCGCGGGCCAAGGGGCTTTCGGAGCAGGCCGTGATCGGCAAGCACGCGCTCCGGAACGCGCTTCTCCCGGTGGTGACGATCCTGGGTCTGTCGCTGCCGGGGCTGGTCGGGGGCAGCATCATCGTCGAGTGGATCTTCGCCATTCCGGGAATGGGCCAGCTGATGGTCCAGGCGGTCTTCTCCCGCGACTACCCGGTGATCATGGGGAACCTGGTCATCGTGTCCACCCTCACGCTCGTTGCCAACCTTCTGGCCGACGTCTCCTACGGGCTGGTGGACCCGCGCATCCGGGTCGGCCGCCGCATGAGACGGTGACGCGATGCCCCCGCGCGCCCGCGGCGAGATCCGGCTGTTCTGGCGAACATTCTCCCGCAACCAGCTCGCCTGCGCGGGCGGAGTGGTCGTGGCGGTGTTGGTGCTCATGGCGGTATTCGCGCCCGTTCTGGCCCCCTACGATCCCTATCGCGTCCAGCCAGACGTGACGAAGATCCTCCAGCCCCCCTCCCGCGTGCACCTGCTCGGCACGGACCAGATCGGCCGGGACGTCCTGTCGCGCATCCTCTACGGCGCGCGGGTGTCGCTGGCGGTCGGCTTCGTCTCGATGGGCATCGCGACGATCATCGGCGTGCTGCTGGGGTCCATGTCCGGCTACCACGGCGGGGTCGTGGACGGCGTGATCATGCGCCTCGTGGACCTGATGCTCGTCTTCCCCCGCTTCTTCCTCCTGCTCGCCGTCCTGGCCTTTCTCCAGCCGTCGATCTGGACCATCATGGCGGTGATCGGGTTCACCGGGTGGATGGGAGTCGCCCGCCTGGTCCGCGCCGAATTTCTGTCCCTCAAGGAGCGCGAGTTTGTGATCTGGTCGCAGTCCATCGGGGCGAGCGCGTTCCGGATCATCTGGCGGCACATCCTCCCCAACGCGATGCCCCCGGTGCTCGTGGCCATGACGCTCGGGATTCCCGCCGCCATCCTCACCGAATCGGGGCTCTCCTTCCTCGGCCTCGGCGTCCAGCCCCCGTACGCCACGTGGGGGAACATTTTGAACGACGGCCAGGGCTACATCGAGATCGCGTGGTGGCTCTCGCTCTACCCGGGCCTGGCGATCCTCATCACCGTCCTCTGCTACAACCTGCTGGGCGAGGGGATCCGGGACGCCCTGGACCCGCGCCTGCGCCAGGCCATCGGCCGCTTCGTCCGATGGGGGAGGTAAGCGCGGGGACGGTGATGTCACAACTCCAGACCTGATCGGGCCCCGTCGCAAGCAACTCCGGCTTGTGGTACGCCGGGTGCCGGAGCTGATTGCGGCGCTCGCGGACTTCCGCGTTGGCCGCGAGCACCCGGTACATCGTGCGGATCGAACACGGCGGCACCTGGCCGGCGTCGAGCACCTGGGCCCAGACCTGCGCCGGGGGCAGATCGACGAACCGGTTCTCATGGAGCAGGGCCAAGACCGCTTCGCGATCGGCAGCCGTCAACGCCTGCGCCGGCGCGCGCCGGGGCCGCGGCGCGGCCGGCCCCGGCGGCGGGGTGGCCCGCCGGGCCGTCGGCTGTGGCGGAGAACAAAACCCTCCGGATCAGCACCGCGCGGTGTGTGGTGCTCCGCCGACGGGACGATGGGATTCC
Source organism: Candidatus Rokuibacteriota bacterium (assembly GCA_016193045.1). GTDB lineage: Bacteria > Methylomirabilota > Methylomirabilia > Rokubacteriales > CSP1-6 > CSP1-6. The sequence continues at coordinate 79,304 of JACPSW010000012.1, forward strand.
CCGCCTACATCCTCTCCGCGGGGCGCCGCGGCGGGCTGGTCCCCCCCTGGCGAGGCTCGCCGTGGGCGTGCATCTCAGCGGACTGGGGCTCCGGATCCGGCGCCGTCCAGCCGTCGCGGACGAGCCCCAGGGCCCGGAGCACCCGCCCCACGCTCCCGCGCGGGCCGGCGGCCGGGCGGCCGATGCGGAGCCGCGCGGCCAGGTCGTCCAGCAGCGAGTACGCGACCGGGGTCGCCAGGAGCGTCAGCACCAGCGACAGCGTCTGACCCCCGATGATGACCACCGCGATCACGCGGCGCTCCTCGGCCCCCGGGCCGGTGCCGACGGCGAGCGGGACCATGCCGGCCACGAAGGTGAGCGTCGTCATGAGGATCGGTCGAAGCCGGTCCCGGTTGCCCTGGAGGATCGCGGGGAGTCGCTCCATGCCGCCCGCCCGCAGCGTGTTCATGTGGTCGATCTGGAGGATTGCGTTCTTCTTGACCACGCCGAAGAGGACGAGGATCCCGAGGGCCGAGTAGAGATTCAGGGTGTTGCCGGTGAGCCAGAGCGACAGGAGGGCGAACGGCACGCACAAGGGCAGCGAGAGCAGGATCGTGAACGGATGCACCAGGCTTTCGAACTGCGCGGCCAGGATCATGTACATGAAGACGATCGACAGGGCGAAGGCCAGCCCCATCTCCACGAAGGTCAGTTCCAGCTCCCGCGCCCGACCCGAGATCACCGTGTCGTAGCCCGGCGGCAGGTCCATGCGCACGACCTCCTCGCGGAGGGCCTCCACCCGGTCGGCCAGCGCGTAGCCCGACGCGACGTTGGCTCGCAGCCGCGCCTCCCGGGCGCGGTCCAGGCGGTCGATGCGCGAGGCTCCCCAGGCCGACGTCATCGTGACCAGGTTGTCGAGCCGCGCGATGCCGCCGCCCGCCCGGGGCACCCACAGGAGGCCGATCACGCCGGGGTCGTCGCGGTCCTCCTCCCGCAGGCGGAGCTGGACGTCATACTCGTAGTCCGCGCGGGCGTCGTAGAACCGGGTGACCTCCTCGTCGCCCCCCACCATCACCCGCAGCGCGGTGGCGATGTCGGCGGTGTCCACGCCCAGGTCGGCGGCGCGCTCGCGGTCGATGCGGACGCGCAGCTCGGGTTTGTCGAGCTTGAGCGTGGTGTCGGCGTCTATGAGGCCCAGATCCTCGGAGCGCTGGCGGAGACGCTCGGTGTAGGCGGCCAGCGCGTCGAGATCCGGGCCCCGGAGCACGAAATCGATGTCGATGAAGCCCCCCACGAACCGGAAGCCCGCGGGGTTCCGCACCTGGGTGCGTACGTCGGGGCCGCCGATCCCACGGAGCCGCCGCCGCACGTCCTGCATGACCTCCTGCTGGGAGCGGTTGCCCCGGAAGGCCGCCCCGGGATCCCCGCGCAGAAGGCCACGCGCGAGGCGCCCAATCGAAAACACGCGCTCCTGGTGCGGCGCGAGGCCCACGTACATGCGCGCCTCGTTCACGGATCCCAGGAAGGAGCCGCCGCTGGTGGCCAGCACGAGGTGCACCCCAGCCACCTGCCGGATCTGACCCTCGATCGTGCGCACCAGGGTGTCCATGGCGGGGAGGCTGGTGCCCTGGGGCGCGGTCATCCGCACCTCGAACTCGCCCTCGTCCACGCCGGTGGGGAGGTAGTCCTTCCCGAGGACCCGGTAGAGGGGCACCATCGAGATCATCACCGCGAGCGCGATCAGGCTGATCGCGAGCCGATGCCGCATGGCAAAGGCGAGGGCGGTCAGGTACCCGTGGTCGAGCCGGCGGTAGAACCCGGCGCGCGACCGGGCCTCGTGGGCGGGGCCGGACGGCGCGCCCTCCGGACGCAGCAGGCGCGCGCTCATCATCGGCGTGAGCGTGAAGGACACGAGGAGACTCACCAGGACCGCCACCCCCGCGGTCAGGCCGAACTGGTAGAGGAAGCGCCCGGAGATGCTCGACATGAAGGACACCGGCACGAAGATCACGACGAGGGACAGCGTGGTGGCCATGACCGCCAGCCCGATGTCGGCGGTCGCGGCCCGCGCCGCCTCGAACGGCCGCATCTTCTTCTCCTCCATGAACCGGAAGATGTTCTCGAGGACGACGATGGCGTCGTCGATGACCACGCCCACCATCAGGACCAGCGCCAGCATCGTGACGCTGTTCAGCGTGAAGCCCAGGAAGCGCATCATCGCGAACGTCGTGATGACCGAGGCGGGGATGGCCACCGCCGCGATCATCGTCGAGGCCCAGCTGCGCATGAAGGCCAGGACCACCAGCGACGCCAGGATCGCGCCCAGGGTCAGGTGCACGTTGATCTCGCGCAGAGCCGCGTGGATGTAGCGTGACTGGTCCTGGAGCACCTCGACCCGCACGCCCGGGGGCAGCGCCGCGGCCGCCTGGACCAGGTTCGCCTTGACCGCGTCGATGGTCGCCACCGTGTTGGCGCCCGACTGCCGGCGCACCTCGAGGATCACGGCGCGCGAGCCGTTGAGGCGGGCGATGGAGCGCTGCTCCTTGGTCCCGTCCTCGGCCCGGCCGAGGTCGCGGACGCGCACCGGCACGCCGCCCACCGTGGCCACCACCAGCTCGTTGAAGGCCTGGGCGTCGGGCAGCCGCCCCATGGTCCGAAGGGAATGCTCCCGCGCCTGGCCGGTCACGTTACCGCCGGGCAGGCCGGAGTTCTGGCGCCTGATGGCGTCGCGGACCGCGGTGATGGGCAGCCGGTAGGCCGCGAGCCGATCGGCGTCGATCCACACGTTGATGGCCCGCTCGAGCCCGCCCACGAGCTGGACCTGGCCGACCCCGCTCGCCCGCTCCAGCCGCAGCTTGACGACCTTGTCCGCCAGCTCGGTCAGCTCGCGGATCGGCCGGTCCCCCGACAACGCCACCGTCAGGACCGGCGACGACTCGTTGTCGAACTTGGAGACGATGGGCGGCTCGGCATCCTCGGGGAGGGTCCGGAGCACCGTCGCCACGCGGTCCCGGACGTCCTGCGCGGCGGTCTCGATGTCGAGGTCGAGATCGAAGGTGACGATGATGATGGAGGAGCCGGCGGCCGAGATGGAGCGCAGCTCGTCGAGACCGGCCACCGTGTTGACGGCCTCTTCAATGCGCTGGGAGATCTGGATCTCGACCTCCTCGGCGGAGGCGCCCGGGAGCTGGGTGCGGATGATCACGGTGGGCAGGTCCACCACCGGAAAACGGTCCACACCGAGACGCATCCAGGACACCCCGCCCACGACCACGAGCGAGAGGATGAGCATGGCCGCGAAGACCGGCCGGCGGATGCAGACCTCGGCGAGCTTCTGCATGGGCCTACCTCGTCCCGCCGCCGCGCCCGCCCGCGGGCCGCTCTCCGTAGCCGGATCCCGCGACCGTCACCGGCGCCCCGTCGTGGAGCTGGGCGAGGCCCGAGGTGGCGACCTGTTCGCCCGGCTGCACGCCCTTGACGACCTCGATGAAGCCGTCCTTCCGCGCGCCGAGGCTGACCGCTCGCTCGTGGGCCGCGCCGGCCGTCACGACGAACACCTTGGTGATGCCGGCGAAGTAGGCCACGGCGCTCTCCGGGACGAACGCCACTTCCTGGTCCTGGCGTAGCACGACGGCGGCGCGGGCGAAGAGGCCGGGCTTGAGCAGCCGCTCCGGGTTGGGCACCTCGGCCTCGATCGTGACGGTTCGGCTCGTCACGTCCACCGCCGGGCTCACGCGCGTCATCCGGCCCGGGAAGTCACGCCCCGGCACGGGATCGACGCGGATGCGCACGGACTGGCCCGGCCGCACGTCGAGCGATGCGTGCTCGGGCACTGTGCCCGTGAACTTCAGCACATCGGTGCGCACGATGGTGAAGACGGGCGTGTTCTCGGGGACGTACTGGCCGGGGTTGAGGTGCCGGCGGGCGATGGCCCCCGTGAGGGGCGCCCGCAGGGTGACGTCGGTGAGCTTCTTCCGCACCAGCGCCAGGTCGGCCTCGCGGCGCCGCAGGTCGGCCTCGGCGACCCGGATCGCCGAGCGGTCGCTCTCGAGATTGGCCTCGCCGACACGCACCCGGTCGGGGAACTGGCTCAGCTCCACCTGAGACGTCTCGTGCTGCGCGGCCGCCGTCTCGTACTGCGTGCGGGCCACGTCCACCTCCCGCTGTGCCACCAGGGCCTCGCCGGCCAGCGTGCGCATCCGCTGCAGGTTGGCTCGTGTCTCCTCGAGCCCGGCCTGCGTCCGATTCAGCGCGGCCTCCAGCGACCGGCGGCTTTCGCGCACCTGCTGGAGCTGGGCGAGACTGGCCTGGGCCTGCGCCTTCGCGCGCCCCAGGCCGTCCCGGGCGGCGCCGACGCCGGCCTCGGCCTGTTCCACGGCCAGGGCTGCCTCGCGCGGATCCTGCTCGGCGACGACCTGGCCGGCCCGTACCTGGTCGCCCAGGTCCACCAGGAGCCGGGCCACGGTCCCGGCGATCGAGGTGTTGAGGACCACTTCCTCCCAGGCGAGGAGGCTCCCGGTGGCGTCCACCATGCGCTCGAGCACGCGGGCCTCGACACTGGCGACGCTCACGACGGGGGCGCGGGGGGCGGCCGTCGCAGGCTTGCGCTCGACGGCGCTCGGAGGCTCCCCCGAGCAGCCGGCCCCGGCCACGAAACCGATCAGGAGGGGGACGAACAACCGGACCGACCGCCGCAACCTGTCCGAGCGGAGGCCGCTCACTTCGGCGGGTTCCCGAGTCACGCTCGCTAGTGTAGTCGACATCGGGCCGGGGGCAAACGCTCCTGATGCCTATCCGGCCCGGTCGCGGACCCAGCCATCGAGGCGCGGTCCCGGCGGCCCGCCGGGCGCGGACGGCGGCCCGCCGGCCTATCCGACCGCATTCAGAAGCTTGCCGCCGGCCTCGACCGGCTTGGCGGCGATGAGGATGACGGCGAGCACGCACGGCTGGGTCCCGCGATTGACCCAGTTGTGGATCGTGCCGCGCTGGACCATGACGTCGCCGGCCTTGAGCTGGACGACCGTGCCGTCCAGCTCCATCTCGATCTCGCCGGACAGGACGACGATGTAATCGATCGAGTCCGTGCGGTGATTGCGAGCGTAGGCAACATTAGCACGCTCCGGCGGCGTTCGCCCCCCTCATGGGCCCCACCCCCATGACATAATCTCCCATACTCAGACACCGGCCGCCCAAGGAGCCCCAGGAGCCGATGCCACAGTGCACATGAGCGCCCTCCTCGCGGGTCGAGCGAGCCGGCCCGGGTGAGCAGCATGCTATGCGAAACACACCGCCGCCGTCAATCGGCCGGCGGGCCGGCCGAATCAGCACGAATGCCACCTCGCGGCACAGGCACGACGGCGTCCGCCGCGCCCCCGAGCCGATCCGATCAGGGCTCGCCGGCGCCGCGCGCCCGTACGCGACCACGCGCTCGCGCCACCGGGCGCGCGGGGCCAACACGCCATGGCAGATGAGCAGGTTGCTTTCGGGCCGCGGCGCCATCGCCGCCAACCGTTCCAGGAACTCCAGCGGCTCGAACACGAGCTCCCGCGTGCCGTCGTGCCACGCCTTCTTGAGCTCCAGCGCGACGCGGCCGTCGTGCCGCAGCCGCAGGCGCTCCTGCGCGAAGGGCGGACGCAAGACGTATCTGTATCAGGGAGTGAGCAGATGGTGACCCCCTCCGGCTCGTGTCCGGCAGGATCGCAGGCCGCGGCGTCGCTCGGGGCGTCCGAGAATGAAGAGGGCTTTTTCGTGTCGTCGCGCGGTAGCGCGATGCGCGAAAAAGGCGCGTTGAACGAAACCGCCCGCCGACGTCCGCCACCGGCGCCAGCTATGGGAATTGATCGAGCGAGATGAGCGGCGGGAAGGCGGTGGTGCAGGGCGAAGTCGGCGAGAGTCGATGGCGTCTGTCGTACCCGGGATCTGGCGGGGCGACGGTGCAGACGGCCGGCACGACGCGAGGAGTCCGTGAGAGCAGGTAGAGACAGAGTGCGAGCGTGTTTGAGGAGGCCGAGGGAGCCGAGCGCGAGGCGAGGGGCGTCATGGGCTCCGCGCTCGGCGGGGGGAATGGCCGGGTCCCACCAGCGCAGGGAGCTCCTGGACTCGATCGACATGCCGCTCCCGACAATGCGCGGGCGCGGCGCGGTTGTAAACCATGAATGGATCGACTACCATCGAACTATGGATGCAGAAGTAAACATCGCGGAGACGGCGACGCTCGTCGGCGATCCTGCGCGCGTCGCTACTTTCGCCTGGCCACGCCGAGTGTCGGGCACGCGGTCGAGGCGCTGATGGCGGTGTCACCTACGCGACCGCGCGCGAAGGCCTCCGAGGAACCGCTCGACGGGCTGCGCCTCGCGCGGACCTGCTACGACCATCTCGCGGGCTATGGCGGACTCGGGGATGTCGGTGACGATCTCGAGCTTGGGTAGTGTCCTAATTTTAGGACACTACCGCGGGGACGCGCGAATTGACAGTCCAGCCAGCGCGGTGAGATACTCCGACGTTGCCGGCGCCGAAGTGGCGGAATTGGCAGACGCGCACGTTTGAGGGGCGTGTGGGGCGACCCGTGGGGGTTCGAGTCCCCCCTTCGGCACCATTCACCTGGGCTGGGCCCGATCTCCGCTCTTGCCGTCGCGCGGTGGCCATGCTGTCCGCGCGGCCGGTCATGCCCTCGGGCTCCCGTGAAGCGGGAGCCCCTTTTGTGGCATAATGAATCGGGTTAAGGGAACACGCGCCATGGGGATTGTCCTCCCCCTCCTGGAAACTCCTGCTCAGCCCAACCCGAGGAAGCCGGACTGGCTCAAGGTCCGGGCCCCGGGCGGTCCGCGGTACGTCCGGCTGAAGGGCTTGATGCGTGAGTGGAACCTCCACACCGTGTGCGAGGAGGCTCACTGCCCGAACATCGGCGAGTGCTGGGAGGATCTCACCGCCACGTTCATGATTCTCGGCAACGTGTGCACTCGCAACTGCGGGTACTGCGCGGTGGCTCACGGTCGGCCCGTGTGGGAGGATCGCGAGGAGCCGGAGCGCGTGGCCCGGGCCGTCAAGGCGCTGGGCCTGGAGCACGTGGTGGTCACGTCGGTGAACCGGGACGACCTGGCCGACGGCGGCGCCGCGGTGTTCGCGGCGACGGTGCGGGCCATCCGCCGCGAGGCGCCGGGCTGCCAGGTGGAGGTGCTGGTCCCGGACTTCCAGGGTTCCGCGGAGGCACTCCAGACCGTCATCGACACCCGGCCCCACATCCTCAATCACAACATCGAGACCGTGCCGCGGCTCTACAAGGTCGCGCGGCATGGCGGGAGGTACCAGCGGAGCCTGGAGCTGTTCCGCCGGGCGCGCCGGGCCGCTCCCGACCTGCTCACCAAGTCTGGCCTCATCCTGGGGCTCGGCGAGGAGCGGGAGGAACTGCTCGCCACGCTGAGCGACCTCCGCGCCGCCGACGTGAACATCCTCACGCTCGGTCAATACCTCCGCCCGTCCCCGCAGCACCTTCCGATCGCCCGCTTCTACCGCCCCGACGAGTTCAGGGAGCTGGCGGAGGAAGGCGCGCGGATGGGGTTCGCCCACGTCGAGGCGGGGCCACTCGTGCGGAGCTCCTATCACGCCAAGCGTCAGGCGGCTGGCCTCGGGAGCTGAGCGTGGAATACGTGACCATCCTGCTGGTCTTCGGCATTGCCCTCCTGGTGGGTGGCGCCATGATGGGGCTCCCGACGCTCCTCGCGCCGCGGCGGGTGACGGCGGTCAAGGCGGAGCCCTTCGAGTGCGGAAAGGATCCGCTGGCGCTCCCGGAGGGGCGCTTCGCGATCAAGTTCTCCACGGTCGCGATCTTCTTCATCATCTTCGACATCGAGGTCGTGCTGATCTTCCCCTGGGCGGTGCAGGTCCGGCCGCTGGGCTGGCCGGGCTACCTCGCGATGCTCGTGTTCCTCGGCATCCTCATGCTGGGGTTCCTCTATATGTGGAAGAAGGGAGGCCTCGAATGGGACTAGGCGGGTTCTTCACGGGAAAGCTCGATGAGGCCATCGGCTGGGCCCGCAAGTACTCCATCTTCCAGTATCCGTTCGTCACCGCGTGCTGCGGCATGGAATACATGGCCACCGCCTGCTCGCACTACGACGTGGACCGGTTCGGCGCCGGGCGGCCCCGCTTCTCGCCCCGGCAGGCGGACGTGCTGTTCGTGGTGGGCACCATCAGCCACAAGCTGGCACCGGTGCTCAAGCGCGTGTACGACCAGATGTGCGAGCCCAAGTGGGTGGTGGCCTTCGGCGTCTGCACCTGCACGGGCGGCTTTTACGACAACTACGCCACCGTCATGGGGATCGACACCATCATCCCCGTGGATGTGTACATTCCCGGCTGCCCGCCGCGCCCCGAAAGCGTGATCGATGGCCTCATGAAGCTCCAAGAGAAAATCGCGGCCGGGGCTCAGCGCTACTAGCCGCGGCCCCCGGGCTCTTTCCTTTCCAATGGATGGACAGGCCATACTGCTCCGGCTGACCTCGACCTTTGGCCCGGGGATCGTGGAGACCCACGACCACCACGGCGATCACACCGCCGTGGTGGAGCGGTCGGCGATCCTCGAGGCGTTCCGCTTCTGCCGCGATGACCCCGATCTCCGGTTCAACGTCCTCATGGATCTCACGGCGGTGGACTATCTGACGTATCCCGGCCGGGAGTTCGGGCTGCGCTTCGAGGTCGTGTACCACCTGTACTCGCTGCCCCACAATCATCGCGTGAGGCTCAAGGTGAGGGTGGAGGAGGATGACGCGCGCGTGCCGAGCGCGGTGGGGCTCTGGCCCATCGCGAACTGGTTCGAGCGGGAGGTCTGGGACATGTTCGGGATCCGTTTCGACGGCCATCCGGACCTCCGGCGGCTCCTCATGTACGAAGAGTTCCAGGGGCATCCGCTCCGCAAGGACTACCCCGTGAATAAACGCCAACCGTTGATCGGGCCGAAGACCTGAGGACCATGGCCAACAGAACGGCGCGCGAGATCTATCTGGGCGAGGGAAGCGGCACGGGCTCAGGCTCGCAGCACCTCTACGTCAACGTGGGCCCGTCCCACCCGGCCATGCACGGCGTCATCCGCATCGTCGCCGAACTGGACGGCGAGAGCGTGGTGAACGCGGATGTGGAGATCGGCTACCTGCACCGGGCCTTCGAGAAGGAGTGCGAGACCGGCCCCTACAACAATGCCATTCCCTACACGGACCGCCTCAACTACGTGTCTCCCCTGATCAACAACTTCGGCTACGCCTCCTGTGTGGAGAAGCTGCTGGGGATCGACGTGACCGAGCGGTGCAAGTACGTGCGGGTGATCATGAGCGAGATCTCCCGCGTCTCGGACCACCTCACGTGCATCGGCGCGTCGGCCATGGAGCTCGGCGCCTTCACGGTCTTCCTCTATATGATCAAGGCCCGGGAGTACCTCTGGGAGCTCGTGGAGGACGTGACCGGCGCCCGGCTCACGATCTCCTACGCGCGCGTGGGGGGCGTCAAGGCCGACCTGCCGGACGCGTTCGGGGTGAAGGTGCGCAAGGCGTTCAAGGAGACCCGCCAGGTGCTCGAGGAGGTGGGGAAGCTCCTGACGGGGAACCGGATCTTCATGGACCGCATGGTGGGAGTGGGCGCGCTCTCGCGAGAGGAAACAATCGCCTATGCCGTCACCGGCCCGCTGCTCCGCGCCGCGGGGGTGTCGTACGACGTGAGGCGCGCCCAGCCCTACTGGGCCTACGACCGCGTGGAGTTCGAGATCCCCACCGGCCGGAACGGGGACAACTACGACCGGTACCTGGTCCGCATGGCCGAGATGGAGCAGTCCATGCGGATCGTCGAGCAGGCGCTGGATGCACTCCCCGGCGGCCCCATCAACGTGGACGTTCAGGGCCGGCCCATGGACCCGGCAAGCTACGTGGACCTCGGCAAGCAGGGAAAGACCGAGGGACTGTTGCTGCTCCCGATCACGCTCTCGCCCAACCTGGCGGGGCTCGAGCGCCCCCGTCACCGGGCCCTCAACGTCCCCGACAAGCGAGTCGTCCTTCCGCCCAAGGAGAACACTTACGGGTCCATCGAGGGGCTCATGAACCATTTCATGCTCATCATGGACGGGTACGGGATCCGGCCCCCCAAGGGCGAGGCCTACTTCGCGGTGGAGGGCGCCAACGGCGAGCTGGGCTTCTACATCGTCTCGGACGGCACCGACCGGCCCTACCGCGTCCGCTGCCGGCCGCCGTGCTTCCCGCCGATGGCCGCGCTTCCCCGGATGATCGAGGGCGAGATGGTGGCGGACATCGTCCCCACCTTCGGCTCGATCAACATGATCGCCGGCGAACTGGATCGATGACCCCCAGGGTGGAGTTCACGCCGGAGCAGCTGGCGGAGGTCCGCCGGCTCCAGGGGCTCTATCCCGACAAGCGGGCGGCGCTCCTGCCGGTGCTCCAGCTCGCCCAGGAGGCGTTCGGCCACATCTCGCTCGAAGCGGAAGAATACGTCGCGGGGCTGTTCGACCTGTCGCCGGCCCACGTGCACGAGGTGGTCACCTTCTACACCCTTTTTTTCCGGGAGCCGAAGGGGCGGCATGTCATCAGCGTCTGCCACAACCTCACCTGCCACCTCCTCGGCGCCCAGCAAGTGCTGGCCCACCTCACGGAGAGGCTCGGCGTCGAGGTCGGAGGGACCACCCCGGACGGGCGCGTCACACTCCTCGGCGTCGAGTGCCTCTGCGCCTGCGAGATGGCGCCCATGCTGCAGGTGGACGACCGCTACGAGGGGCACCTGACCCGCGAGAAGGTGGACGGCATTCTGGAAGGGCTCCGTTAGATGGCTGAAAAGATCCTGACCCGAAACTTCCATCTGCCCGGCTCTCACACGCTCGCCGTCTACCGGGAGACCGGCGGGTACGCGGGGCTCGAGACGGCCTTCGCGACGAAGCCCGCGGACATCACCGAGGAGGTCAAGAAGGCGAACCTGCGGGGGCTGGGCGGCGCCGGCTTTCCCACCGGCGTCAAGTGGGGGTTCCTCCCCAAGGGGCGCCCGGGTCCGATCTACCTCGTGATCAACGCCGACGAGGGAGAGCCCGGAACCTTCAAGGACCGCTACCTGCTCGAGCGAGATCCCCACGCGCTGATCGAGGGGATGATCATCTCCGGGTACGCCATCGGCGCCCATCTGGCCTTCGTGTATGTCCGCGGCGAGTACGTCCAGCCCTGGCGGATCTTCTCCGGTGCGGTGGAAGAGGCGTACGCCGCGGGGCTGCTCGGGAGGAACATCCGGGGCTCGGGGTTCGATCTGGACGTCATCGTCCACCGGGGTGCCGGGGCCTACATCTGCGGCGAAGAGACGGGGTTGATCTCCTCGCTCGAGGGCCGGAAGGGCTGGCCGAAGCTCAAGCCCCCGTTTCCGGCGATCCGGGGGGCCTTCGGCGCTCCCACCATCGTCAACAACGTGGAGACCATCTGCCACGTCCCCCACATCGTCCGGCGCGGGGCGGAGTGGTTCGCGTCGGTGGGTACGAAGACTCAGGGCGGAACCCGCCTGTACTCGCTCTCAGGCCATGTGGAGCGGCCCGGCGTGTACGAGTTGCCCGTGTCGGTGACGCTGCGCGAGTTGGTGTACGAGCACGCCGGAGGCGTTCCCCACGGCCGCCGGCTCAAGGCCGTGGTGCCGGGCGGCTCCTCGGCGGCCCTCCTGACCGCCGACGAGATCGACGTCACGATGGACGTGGACGGCCTCAAGAACGCGGGCACCATGGCGGGCTCGGCGGGCGTGATCGTCATGGACGAAACCGTCTCCATTCCCGAGGCGCTCATGGTGGTGGCGCGGTTCTATGCCCACGAATCGTGCGGACAGTGCACGCCGTGCCGCGAGGCCACGGGCTGGATCTACAAGATGGCGCGCCGGATCGTGGAGGGAAAGGGCCGCAAGGAGGACCTGGACACGATCCTCGACGTGGCCCGCCGGGGAGCCGGCACCACCATCTGCGCCTTCTTCGACGGGGCGGTCGGCCCCTATATCAGCTACATCGAGAAGTTCCGCCACGAGTTCGAGGCGTTGATCCGGAAATAACGATGGTCAGGCTGACGATCGACGGCAAGGAGATCGAAGTCCTCGAGGGCACCAACCTCATCGAGGCGGCCCGCCGGCTCGGGATCGAGGTGCCCCACTACTGCTATCACCCCGGGCTCAGCGTCGCCGGGCAGTGCCGGCTCTGCATGGTGGAGCTCGGGAACAACCCGCGGCCCCAGATCGCGTGCAACACCCAGGTGGCCGACGGCCTCGTGGTGCGCACCGACACGCCGAAGGTTCTCGAGACGCGCCAGTCCATCATGGAGTTCCACCTGATCAATCACCCGCTCGACTGCCCGGTGTGCGACCAGGCGGGGGAGTGCTGGCTCCAGATCTACTACATGAAGCACGGTCTCTACGAGCCCCGGATGGTCGACGAGAAGGTGCACAAGCCCAAAGCGGTGCCGCTGGGTCCGCACGTGATCCTGGACGCCGAGCGCTGCATCCTCTGCTCCCGCTGCGTCCGCTTCTGCGACGAGGTCACGGAGACGGGCGAGCTCGGCATCTTCGACCGCGGCGATCACTCCGAGATCGGGCTCTTCCCGGGCCATGACCTGACCAACGCCTACTCGGGCAACGTCGTCGACATCTGTGGCCAGGTCCGTCTGCCCGGGGTGCGGCCGCGGGTGCAACATCGATGTCCACTACAACATCCGCCGCCCCCATCACAACCAGGGCCGCCGGGTGGCGCGCCTCAAGCCCCGCTTCAACGCCGAGGTCAACCGCTGGTGGATCTGCGACGCCGGCCGGTACGGCTACACGTTCGTGGACGCCCCGAGCCGCCTCGAGGCCCCGACGCGAGGACGGGGGGAAGCGGCCGTCGAGGTCGGCTGGGAGGAAATGCTCCCGCTCATCGCCGGCCAGCTCCGCCGCTACCGGTTCTTGAGGCGACTCGTGGATCACCTGGGCCTCGTCCACGTGGATTTCCGGGTGCCGCCGAGGACGCCGGGGGATGAGGACCGGATCCTGATCAAGGCGGATAAGAATCCCAACACCCGCGGGGCCGAGCTGATCGGGCTGGGTCCACGCCCCGGGGGCCTTGATGCCCGCGGCGTCCTCCGAGCCGCCCGGGAGCGCCGGATCAAATGCCTCTGGGTCTTCCACCATGACCTCCTGGCCTCGGCCTGGCCCGAGGCTGAAGTGCGGGAAGCGTTCGGGGCCGTCGCGGGTCTCATTTACCAGGGCTCCAATGCCAACGGGGTGAGCGCGGCCGCGCATTACGTGCTGCCGAGCGCCGCCTGGGTGGAGCGCGAGGGGACGTTCACGAACTTCGAGGGGCGCGTCCAGCGCTTCTGGAAGGCCGTGGAGCCCCTGGGGCTCTCTCTGGCCGACTGGGAGATCCTCGGGCGCCTCGGGGAAGCGCTCGGGCTCGGCGCTCCGCCCGCGCGTGCCGAGGAGTGCTTCAGGGCCCTGGCGGCCGGGGTGCCGGCCTTCGGAAGCCTCTCGTACCGGGAACTCCGGGACACCGGTCGCGTGATTCGGGGATGAGCCCCGTGCTGACCGACCTGGGGATCGCGCTGGGCCGCGTGGGCTTCGTGATGCTCTTCGTGCTGAACATGGGGGGGCTGCTCACCTGGGTGGAGCGCAAGCAGTCCGCGGTGATGCAGGATCGGATCGGGGCCAACCGGGCCTCGATCTTCGGCCTGCGGCTGTTCGGCCTCTTCCACCCGCTGGCCGACGCCATCAAGATGCTCACCAAGGAGGACTTCATCCCGGCGCGCGCGGACCGGGCGCTGTTCAACCTGGCGCCGCTCGTCTCGGTGGTGTTCGCCCTGGTGGCGTTCGCGGCCATTCCCTTCGGCGACGTCCTCCGTGTCGGCGAACGGGAGATCCCCCTCCAGGCGGTGACGCTGAACGCGGGGATCCTCTACGTCTTCGCCATGCTCTCGCTGGGCGTCTACGGGGTGATGATGGCCGGCTGGGCCTCCGCCAACAACTACGCGCTCCTCGGCGGCCAGCGCGCCGCGGCTTTGATGATCTCCGCCGAGGTCGCCATCGGCGCCTCCATCATGGGGGTGGCGATGGTGTATGGCTCGCTGGACATGATGACGATTGTCCGCGGCCAGGGGGCCGCGCTGCTGCCGCAGTACCTCGGGACCTGGATTCCGAGGTGGGGCATCCTGACCCAGCCGCTGGCCTTCGTCCTCTTCCTGACCGCGGGCATCGCGGCCACCAAGCGCATCCCGTTCGATTTTCCCGAGGGCGAGTCCGAGATCATCGGCTACTTCGTGGAGTACAGCGGCATGAAGTTCGGGATGTTCATGATGGCGGACTTCGTGGAGACGGTCGTGATCGCCGGCATGACGACGGCCCTCTTCCTGGGCGGCTGGCAGGTGCCCCACCTGGCGGCCGACGGGTTCCACTTCCCGTGGGGCGCGAGCGTGCCGCTCTCCCACATGACCGTGGTGATCCTCCAGGTGCTGGCCTTCTGCCTGAAGGTGTCGATCATGTGCTGGTTTCTCATGCTGGTCCGCTGGACCCTCCCCCGCTTCCGCTACGATCAGGCCATGCGCCTCGGGTGGCTCGGCCTCTTTCCCCTCTCGATCCTGAACATCGTCCTCACGGGCCTGCTGATCCTCGGGTGGCCGGCATGAGGTTCCGGCAGCGGTTTTACCTGGCGGAGGTGCTGGTCGGTCTCGGGGTCACGGCGGCCCACTTCTTCGCCAACCTGGGACGCCACACCGCGCGCCACGTCTTCCGGAGCAAGACCGCGCGGGGGGCGGTCACGGTCCAGTACCCGGAGGAGCGGCGGCCGTACTCGCCGCGGCTCCGGAGCCTCCACCGGCTGGTCAGGCGGGAGGACGGGTCGCCCCGCTGCGTGGCATGCATGATGTGCGAGACCGTTTGCCCGGCGCGCTGCATCTACATCGTGGCCGCCGAGCACCCGAACCCGGAGATCGAGAAAGTGCCGGAGCGGTTCGACATCGACCTCGGCAAGTGCGTCTTCTGCGGGTACTGCGTGGAAGCGTGCCCGGAGGACGCCATCCGCATGGACACGGGCATCCTGGAGTTTTCCTCCTACAGCCGGCGAGGGATGATCTACTCGATGGAGACGCTCCTGAGCCTGGAGCCGGCCGGGCCCGACGGGACCCCCCGGTCGCCCATCCCCATTCCCGCCGACCGGGCGCCATCGCCATGAACCACCTCGTGTTCTTCGCCGTCGCGGTCGTGGCCGTCGTCTCGGCGCTGGGCCTCGTGCTGCGCCGGAACCCGATCCACGGGGCGCTCTTCCTGGTCGTGAACCTGGGCTGCGTGGCGGTCCTGTACCTGCTCCTCGGCGCGGAGTTCCTGGCCCTGGCGCAGGTGATCATCTACGCCGGGGCCATCATGGTCCTCTTCGTCTTCGCCATCATGGTGCTGATCCCCGGCAAAGAGGAGACGGGGCCGGACCCGCTCCGCTCCCAGCGCCTGCTCGCCCTGCCCCTGGGCGCTCTGCTTCTCTTCGAGATCGGGCTGATCCTCTCTTCGAGCGTCTTCGTGGCCGCCCCGCCGTCGCGGGCCCCGGCGGGGCCCGCGGCCGCGGGAGGGATCCAGTCGGTGGGACGCCTGCTCCTGGGCGACTACCTCTTTCCGTTCGAGGTCACCTCGGTCCTCCTCCTCGCCGCCCTGGTGGGCGTGCTGGCCCTCGCCAAGCGGAAGGCCGGATGATGGTGCCCGAGCCCTATTACACGGCGCTGTCGGCGATCCTGTTCACGATCGGGGTGGTGGGGGTGCTGGTGCGCCGGAACCCGCTCGTCATCTTCATGTCCATCGAGCTCATGCTCAACGCCGCCAACCTCGCCCTCGTGGCGTTCGGCCACCGGGCGGGGACCGCCGACGCCCAGGTGCTGGTCTTCTTCGTCATGACGGTCGCCGCGGCCGAGGTGGCGGTGGGGCTCGCCATCATCGTCGCCATCTTCCGGCTGCGGCGGCGGCTGTCGGTGGACGAGCTGAGCATCATGCGCTGGTAGCAGGGGGAATGGTATGGCTCAAGCAAGAACGATCGCGCCCGCGGCCAAGGTGGATGCGGAGCTGGCCCGTCGGCTCCTGTCCCAGATGCTCCTCATTCGCCGCTTCGAGGAGCGGGCCGCCGAGATGTACGCCCTGGGAAAGATCGGCGGCTTCCTTCATCTCTACATCGGCGAGGAGGCGGTGGGCGTGGGCGCCACCTCCACCCTCCGCCCCGACGACTACGCCATCTCCGCCTACCGCGAGCACGGCCACTGCCTGGCCAAGGGGGCGGACCCCCGGCGCATGATGGCCGAGCTCTTCGGGCGTCGCGACGGTCTCAGCAAGGGGAAGGGCGGCTCCATGCATCTCTTCGACAAGTCCAAGAACTTCCTTGGGGGCCACGCCATCGTGGGGGCGCACCTCCCGCTGGCGGCGGGCGCCGCCTTCGCGATCAAGTACCAGGGGGGCGACCAGGTGGTCCTCTGCTATTTCGGCGACGGCGCGGTCCCCCAGGGGGAGTTCCACGAGGCGATGAACCTGGCGGCCCTCTGGAAGCTCCCCGTCGTCTACGTCTGCGAGAACAACCGGTACGCCATGGGGACCGCCATCCACCGGGCCCTGGCCCAGACGGAGATCTGGCGGTACGCGGAGATGTACGGCATGGCCGGCGACGCCGTGGACGGCATGGACGTGCTGGCCGTCCGCGAGGTCGTGGGGCGCGCGGTAGAGCGCTGCCGCCGGGAGCAGGCGCCCACCCTCATCGAGGCGCGCACGTACCGCTTCCGTGGACACTCGATGCGGGATCCGTCGGCCGCGGTGTACCGGACCAAAGAGGAAGTGGAACGCGAGAAGGAGCGCGACCCCATTAGGCTCTTCCGCGCGCGCTGCCTCAAGGACGGCACCCTGACGGAGGCCGAGGTCAGGACCATCGAGAAGGAGATGAACGACCTCGTGGACGAAGCGGTGACCTTCGCCGATGCTTCTCCCGAGCCGCCGCTCGAGTGGCTCACTGAGGATGTCTACAAGGAGTAGCGCGCCGTGCCGATAACCGTCGCATCCCGGCGTTCTCGGTCGTCGCCGATCCTCACGTACAACCGCGTACGCTCCGGTCGGCTCCTCCCTCGACACGCCATGAGCGTGATGACGTATCGGGAGGCGCTGAACCTGGCGCTCCGGGAGGAGATGCGGCGCGACCCGCGCGTCTTCCTCATCGGCGAGGAAATCGGCCTGTACGACGGCGCCTACAAGGTGACTCAGGGGCTTCTCAAGGAATTCGGCGATCGCCGAGTCGTGGACACCCCCATCTGCGAGTCGGGCTTCACGGGGGTGGCGGTGGGCGCCGCCATGCTCGGCCTGCGGCCGGTGGTGGAGATGATGACCTTCAACTTCGCCATCCTGGCGCTCGATCAGATCGTCAACTCGGCGGCCAAGCTGTATTACATGTCGGGCGGGCAGTACAACGTCCCGATGGTCATCCGCGGCCCGGGTGGTCCCGCCCATCAGCTGGCGGCGCAGCACTCGCAGTCCATGGAGGTGTACTTCTACCATGTCCCGGGGCTCAAGGTCGTCCGCCCCTCCACTCCCCGGGACGCCAAGGGGCTGCTCAAGAGCGCCATCCGGGACGACAACCCGGTCATCTTCATCGAATCGGAGACACTTTACGGGATCAAGGGCGAAGTCCCCGACGACCCCGAGTTCACCATCCCCCTCGGCCAGGCCGAGATCCGTCGCGAGGGCACTGACGTCACGGTCTTCGCCTACATGGGGATGATGTACCGGGCGCTGGAGGTGGCCGAGGAGCTGGCCAAGGAGGGGATCTCGTGCGAGGTGGTAGACCCGCGGACCCTCCGCCCCATGGACATCGGGACCATGATCGGCTCGGTCCGGAAGACCCACCGGGTCGTGGTGGTGGAGGCGGGGGCGGGCTTCGCCGGGATGGGCTCCGAGATCGCGGCCTTCGTCACGGAGAGCGCCTTCGACGACCTGGACGCTCCCGTCGAGCGGGTGACGGGCGCCAACGCCCCCATGCCCTACGCGAAGAATCTCGAGCAGGCGAAGACCCCATCCAAGGAGAAGATCATGGCCGCCATCCGCCGGGTCTGCAATGCGTGAGCCGGTCCCCGTTCGGGGCCAAGCGGGTCCGGTCCCGCCGGGCACCCTCGTCTAGCGCGCATTATTCACGAACGGCGATGCCGCGACCGGGCGGGTGGCGCAGGGTGCGGGCCCGCGGGACGGGCGGAGTGGGACCCCCTCCGCCCGTCCGCAGCTCACTGAGCTGCGTTCGGGCGAGCGGGTGACGGAGCACGGCCAGCGGGGCCGCGCCCCGCGACAGGACCCGCCCACCACGGCGATGTACGTTCATGAATAATCCGCGCTAGGAGGCAGCGATGGCCATAACGAAAGTGGTGATGCCCAAGCTCTCCGAGGCCATGGAGAGCGGGAAGGTCATCAAGTGGGTCAAGAAGGAAGGGGATCGCGTCGAGGGCGGAGAGATCATCGCCGAGATCGAGACGGACAAGGCCGACATCGAGCTCGAAGCGTTCGGGTCGGGCGTGCTCCGGAAGATCGTCGTGCCGGTCGGCGAGCGCGCCCCCGTCGGGGGGCTGATCGCGGTCATCGCCGAGGCGGCCGACGACATCGCCGGCCTCCTGGCGGGCGCTCCCGCTCCCCCTGTGGCGGCGGCCCCACCGCCGCCCGTCTCACCGCCGCCCCCGCCGAGAGCGGTCGCGCCGCCCCCGCCCCCTCGCCCGATCGCTCCGGCGCCGGTCCCCGTGCCGGTGGCGGTCCCCGGTGGCCGGGTCAAGGCCTCGCCCCTGGCCAAGAAGGTCGCGGCCCGCTCTGGCGTCGATCTCCGGCTCGTTCAGGGGAGCGGTCCGGGGGGGCGCATCGTCCGGCGCGACGTCGAAGCCGTGATGACCGCGGCGCAGGCGCCCGCGGCGATCCCTGCGGCTCCCGGCGCTGAGTATCAGGACGTGCCGCTGTCCTCCATCCGCGCGGCCATCGCCAGGCGGATGCCGCTGGCCAAGGCGCCGGTTCCCCACTTCTACGTGACCGTCGAGGTCGCGATGGACCGGGCCTGGGAGCTCCGGGAGGAGCTGAACGCCCTCGAGGGGCAGCCCAAGATCTCCGTGACCGACATGATCGTCAAGGCGTGCGCCCAGGCGCTGACGCGGCACCCCGAGGTGAACGCCTCCTTTCAGGGTGAGAGCGTCCGCGTGAACTACCGGGTCCACCTGGGGCTGGCCGTGGCGCTGGACGAGGGGCTCATCACGCCGGTGCTGCGCAACTGCGAGGCGAAGTCGCTCGCCCAGATCGCCGTGGACGGGCGCGACCTGGTGGAGCGCGCGCGCGCCCGCAAGCTCAGGGCGCCGGAGCTGTCGGGCGCGACCTTCTCCGTGTCCAACCTCGGCATGTTCGACGTGGACGAATTCTCGGCCATCATCAACCCTCCCGAGGGCGCCATTCTGGCCGTCGGGGCGGTCAAGGTCATCCCCGTCGTGGAGGAGGGCCGGATCGGGATGGGCCGGCGCATGAAGGTGACACTCTCCTGCGATCATCGGGTGATGGACGGCGCGATGGGCGCCCGGTTCCTTCAGACCCTGAAGCAGTTCCTGGAGGAGCCGCTGCGGCTATTGGTCTAGCGCGCATTATTCACGAACGGCGATGGCGCGACCGGGCGGGTGGCGCGGGGTGCAGTCCCC
>JACPSW010000013.1 GCA_016193045.1 Candidatus Rokuibacteriota bacterium
TCATAGAGATCACAATACGAGGCCGCGATTTTTACCACCATACTCTCTTTATACCGAGGAAAAATGCCGCTGTATTTGTGAGCAGATGGAGCACGGGAGTGGCAAGGATTATGGCGGAAATGTGCTGTACGGAAGGGAGATGCCACAAACTCGCCACGGCAAGCGCGCCAACGACAAAATCAAGCTGGTCAAACGGAAAAAGAGGTTTTCCCGAAGCGATGTCGAGGCGCCGCTTGAAAAAACTCTTGCCCAGATCTCCGGCGAGCGCTCCGCCGCCCAGCGCGGCCGGCCTGTTGCCAGAGGGACGCGATCGTCCCCGGGTAGCCCGCCAGGACGGCCGTGTCCAGGTGGCCGATGTCGATCCCGAGCTCGAGGGCGTTGGTGGAGACCACCCCGAGCACGTCCCCCGCGCGAAGGCCCCGCTCGACCTCGCGGCGGCGGTTGGGAAGGTAGCCGCCCCGGTATCCCCTGACGATCCCCGAGTCGCCGACCTTGTCCCGGACGGCGTTCTTGATCGTGGAGAGCAGCACCTCGGTGGCCAGCCGGCTCTGGGCGAAGACGATCGTGGCGATCTTCTCCTTCAGGAAGCGCGTGGCGAAGCGGGCCGCCTCCCCGAGGTAGGGGGCCCGGATGCCGAGCTCCGGGTTCACCACCGGCGGGTTGTAGCAGAGGAAGAGCTTGTCCCCGGTGGGCGCCCCGCTCTCGGCGAGCTCCTCCACGTTCTCGCCCGTGAGGCGCTCGGCGAGCTCCTTCGGGTTGGCGATCGTGGCCGAGGCCATGATGAACTGCGGGCTCGAGCCGTAGTGGCGGCAGATCCTCCTGAGCCGACGGAGGACGTCGGCGAGATGGCTCCCGAACACGCCGCGGTAGGCGTGGAGCTCGTCGATGACGACGTAGCGGAGATTCTGGAAGAGGTTCACCCACTTGGTGTGGTGGGGGAGGATCCCGGAGTGGAGCATATCCGGGTTGGTGAGGACGAGGTTCGCTCGGGCCCGGACGGCGCGGCGGGCATCCTGGGGAGTGTCGCCGTCGTAGGTGAACATGCGGAGGTCGGGGAGCGCCTTCGCCAGCTCCTCCAGCTCGGCCAGCTGGTCCTGGGCGAGCGCCTTGGTCGGGAAGAGATAGAGGACCCGGGCATCGGGCTGCTGGAGGAGGGCCTGGAGCGTGGGGAGGTTGAAGCAGAGGGTCTTCCCCGACGCCGTCGGCGTGACCACGACCAGGTGATGACCCTTCTCGGCCAGCTCGAAGGCGCGCGCCTGGTGGGAGTAGAGCTGGTGGACCCCGCGTCCCTTGAGCGCGTCGATGAGGCGGGGATCGAGGGATGAGGGGAACGGCGCCCAGCGCGGCGGCTTGGAGGGGAAGTGGCGGGTGGCGGTGATGCAGGAACCGGTGTCGAGGGACGTCAGGAACTCATCGAGGAGCTCCCGCAGGGACTTCAGCGCCACCCACCCCTCCGAAGGTTTTCCCCATCTTAGGTGCGCCCGCGGGGAAATGTCAACCTTCGGAGCCGGGTGGTCTCTCGTGGTATCTGTAAGAGATGCGCGTCGGCCCCTTCATTCCGCCGGTGGCCTGGATGGGAGTCATCTTCTGGCTCTCCACCCCGAGCTTCGGCGTCGAGGAGACGGGCGGCTGGATCCTCCCGTTCCTCAAGGCCCTCTTCCCGTGGGCGACGCTGCCCCAGCTGGAGTTCCTTCACTGGCTGGGGCGAAAGACGGCTCACGTCCTGGAGTACGCGCTCCTGGCGTGGCTCTGGCATCGCGCGTTCTCGCGAGGGGGCGGCGCCGCGCGGCCGCTCACCTCGTTCGCCCTGACCGCCGGCTACGCGATCGTGGACGAGCTCCACCAGGGGTGGACCGGCAGCCGCGGCGGCAGCGCCCTGGACGTCATGCTGGACGCCGGCGGCGGCGCCGGGGCGCTGCTGCTCGCCGGCTGGGGCTGGCGGCGCGCGGCCGCGCGGCTCACGGGCGCGTTCCTCTGGTTCGCCGCGGCGGGGGGCACGCTCCTGCTCCTCCTCTATCTCGGGGTGGGGGCGCCGGTCCGCTGGCTCGTTGTCAGCGTGCCGCTCTCGTGGCTCGCCCTCTGGGCGTGGCGGCGCCGGCGCCGCCCTGAGAGGTAAGGCATGGTCATCCTCGCCGCCGTCGTCCTGGCCCTCGTCGTCGCCCTCGTGATCTACTACTTCTACCGGGCGCTCACCCGCTAGAATGGGGTCAGGTCTTGCAATACAACACCCGACCGACTCCAACGAGGATTGCGTGATTGCAAGACCTGACCCCCAGCCGCTGCCCGCCTGGGGAACGGGCGATCTCCCCGAGCCGCCGCCGGCGGCGTGGCGGAACGCCCTCCGCGTGATCGGCCCGGGCACCGTCCTGCTGGCGGTCTCGGTGGGCGCGGGGGAGTGGCTCCTCGGCCCTGCCGCCATCGCGCGCTACGGCCCCGCGGTCCTGTGGATCACCACCGTCTCGGTCGTCTTCCAGGCGCTGCTGAACACCGAGATGGCGCGCTACACGCTCTACACGGGCGAGCCGATCTTCACCGGGTTCATGCGGACCGCCCCGGGTCCGGGGTTCTGGGGATGGGCCTACGCGTGGCTCCACTTCCTCCAGATCGGCTGGCCCGGCTGGGCCCTGGCGGCGGCCACCGCCGTGAGCGCCCTCTTCCTGGGCCGGCTCCCCGATGAGGGGGACCGGGTCGTGGTGCTCTACTTCGGCGACCTCACGTTTCTGGTCTCGGTCCTCCTCGTCCTCCACGGCGAGCGGATCGAGAAGACCATCGAGCACGCCGAGTGGGTCATGCTCGGCTGGATCCTGGTCTTCCTCGTCCTGGCCGGCCTCTTCCTGGTTCCGGCCGCCGCCCGGGTGGCGGTGGCGGCGGGATTCGTCAGCCCGCTCCTGGGGTCACCACCTCTTCCCGGAGACGTCGACTGGTTCCTCCTCGCCGGCTTCGCCGCCTATTCGGGAGCCGGCGGCATGCTGAACGCCACGCTCACGTACTGGCTCCGCGACAAAGGGTTCGGGATGAGCGGGACCGTGGCCTCCATCCCGGCCGTCATCGGCGGGCAGAAGGTGGAGGTCTCGCACCCCGGCATCGCGTTCCCGCCGACGGAGGACAACCTGAGGCGCTGGCGCGGCTGGTGGCGGTATCTGCGGGCTGACCAGTGGGGGATCTGGGTCCCGGGGTCGCTGATCGGGATGGGGCTCCCCGCCTTGATCGCTGCCGGCTTCGTGGCGCCGGGCACCGCCCTGAGCGGCTACGGGATCGCGGTCTATCCCGCCCTCGCGCTGGGGGAGCGGTACGGCCCGCTCCTGTGGGTCCTCACCCTCGTGACCGGCTTCTGGATTCTCTTCTCGACCCAGCTGGCCAACGCCGGCGGGTTCGCGCGCGTCACCACGGAGATCCTCTGGACGGCGAGCGGACGGGTCCGGGGGTGGCGGGGCGGGGATGTGCGCACGGTATACTACCGGGCGCTCCTGCTCTTCACGCTCGGAGGATGCGGGGTGATCGCCCTCGCCGACCCGCTGACGCTGATCCTGATCGGCGCCAACGTGGCGGCGGTGAACCTCGCCATCCTCTCCTTCCACACCCTGGTCGTGAACCGGAAATTCCTGCCGCCCGCGCTGCGCCCGTCCCGCTGGCGCGAGATCGGCCTCGCCCTCGGCGGCCTCTTCTTCCTCTCCTTCGCCCTCTTGGCGCTGCTCCAGCGGTTGCGCTGGCTCCTCTAGCCTGCATTATTCACGAACCATGGTCGAGTGTAGCGGGCGGGGCCTGTCGCAGGGCGCAACCCCCGCGGGTCCGGCTCCGTCACCCACTCGCCCGAACGCCGCGCTGCGCGCGGCGGACGGGACGAGGGGGGCCCACTGCGCGCGGCCCCGTGGGGGCTGCACCCTGCGCCACCACCCGACCTCTCCCCAACGGCGCTTACATCTGGCGCATGCGCGGGTCCAACGCGTCGCGGAGGCCGTCGCCGAAGAGGTTGAACCCGAGAACTGCCAGGAAGATCGCCAGCCCCGGGAACGTCGTGAGCGAGGGCGCGCGGAAGATGTACTGCCGCCCCTCCCCCAGCATCGTCCCCCATTCCGGCGTCGGCGCCTGAACCCCCAGCCCGAGAAACCCGAGGCCCGCCGCCACCAGGATCGCGAACCCGAGGGAGAGCGTCCCCTGGACGATCACCGGGGCCATGGCGTTGGGGAGGACATGACGGAAAATGATCATCGCCCGCCGCTGGCCGAGGGCGTAGGCGGCCTCCACATAGACCTGCTCCCGGATCGAGAGCACCGATCCCCGCACGAGCCTGATGAACGAGGGGACGGCGCTGATCCCGACCGAGATGATGACGTTCCTCAGCCCCACGCCCAGGATGGCCACCAGCGAAAGCGCGAGCAGGAAGCCCGGAAACGACAGGAGGATGTCGGCGAAGCGCTGGATGACGAGGTCCGTCCGCCCTCCCTGGAATCCCGAGATCGCGCCGAGCGGTACCCCGACCGCCAGGCCGATGCCCACGGCGAAGAAGCCGATCAGGAGGGAGAGCCGCCCGCCGAAGAGGAGCCGGGCGAGCATGTCGCGCCCGAGATGGTCCGTGCCCAGCGGATGGTCGGCCGACACGGGTCTGAGCGCCTGGGAGAGGTTCTGGCGGATCGGGTCGTACGACGTGATCACCGGCGCCGCGAGACACAGCACCAGCAGCAGGGCCAGGAGCGCCAACCCCACCATGGCGATCCGGTGACGGCGGAAGCGCTGCCAGCCCTCCAGGAAGAGACGGAGGCGGGGCCAGGTGACGGTGAGGGACGGCGGCTCAGCCGTAATGGATTCGAGGGTCGATGACGGCATAGAAGAGATCCACGACCAGGTTGGTGAGGATGAAGAGAGCCGAGAAGACCAGCACGATTCCCTGAACCATCGCGTAGTCCCGCGAGAAGATCGAATCCACGAGAAGCAGCCCCATCCCCGGCCAGCCGAACACCGATTCGGTCAGCACCGCCCCGCCGAGCAGCGTCCCGAACTGGAGCCCGACCACCGTGATGATCGGAATCAGGGCGTTCCTCAGGGCGTGGCGGGCCACCACCAGGGCCTCGCTCACGCCCTTGGCCCGCGCCGTCCGGACGTAGTCCTGGTTCAGCACCTCCAGCATGCTGGAGCGGGTCATCCGCGCGATGAGGGCCACCGAGAAGGCCGCGAGCGTGAGCGACGGCAGGACGAGGCTTGCTGCGCCCTCGGCGCCCGCGGCCGGCAGCCAGTTCAGCTGCACCGCGAAGACGATGATCAGCATGAGCCCGAGCCAGTACACGGGCATGGAGACGCCGAAGAGCGTGGTCAGCGACAGCAGGTAGTCGAAGCGCGAGTACGGCCGGCTCGCGGCCAGCGTCCCCGCGACGACCCCGAGCACGGCCGCGAGCCCCGCGCTGACAAAGGCGAGCTGAAGCGTGGCGGCGAGGCGGGGCTTGAGCTCCTGGATCACGGGCTCGGAGGTGCGCGCCGATTTGCCGAGGTCTCCCCGGACCAGGCGGGAGAGGAAGATTCCGTACTGTACGTACAGGGGCCGGTCAAGCCTCAGCTCGATCTGGATCCGCTGGATGTCCTCCTCGGTCGCCAGGAGCCCGGCCAGGACGCGCGCCGGGTCGCCCGGCAGGAGGCGCACCATCAGGAAGACGATGATGGAGACGCCGAGGAGGGTGATGACCGAGGCCACGAACCGCTCGGCGAGGTACCGCCGGAAAAAGTTCATGGCCTCGTCGCGCCGCTGGCGTCCTCCGCCTACTGAGTCGGACGCGCGTAGATGGCGTAGAACTTCTCGTTGGGGATACCGCCGACGTCCCGCACCTTGGCCGAGTAGACGATCGGGAAGCGCTGGACGTACATGAAGATCCACGGAGCGTCGGCCCAGACCTTCTTCGCGATCTGGCAGTACAGCTCCTTCCGCTTGTCCTCCTTCGACTCGCTGTCCGCCGCCACGATCAGCTCGTCTACCTTGGGATCCTTGTAGAAGGTGGTCGCCAGCCCCGCGGGCGGGTGATAGCTCGAAAGGAACTGCAGCATCTGCTGGGCCGAGTCCAGGAACGCCGGGGCCCAGCCGAGGAAGTGGACTTCGGTGGTGTTGCCCTTGTCCGCCGGCGTCACGATGGTCTTGATATAGGTCGGCCAGTCCATGGTCTGGAGCACGGGCTCGAGCCCCACCTCGCGGAGGTAGCCGGCGATGGCCTGGGCCACCTCCTTGTCCTGGGTATAGCGGCCCGTCGGGTGGATGAAGGACACCTTGGTGCCCGGTTTGACCCCCGCCGCGGCCAAGAGCTGCTTGGCCTTGGCCGGGTTGAACTCGTAGGCGCCCTGCTTGCAGTAACCGAAGAGGCTCGGCGCCGTCGGGGCGTCCATGACGTCCGCCGCCCCGAAGAGCACGCTGTTGACGATGGCAGACTTGTCCACGGCGTAGTTGAGCGCCTGGCGCACCCGCGGGTCGTTGAACGGCGCCTTGGTCGTGTTGAACGCCATGAAGATCGTCCTGTCGCTGGGAGCAAGGAGGACCTTCACCGCGGGATTCCGCTGGAGCGCCGGGATGTCGGCCACGGGCGGGAGGATGATCAGATCCACCTGGCCGGCCAGGATGAGACTCTCCCTCGTCGCCGCCTCGGGGACGATGCGGAAGAGCACGGTGTCGTAGGTCGGCTTCCTGCCCCAGTACTTGTCATTCACGGTCACCGTGATGCTCTCGCCCTTCTTGCGCTCCTTGAAGACGTAGGGCCCCGTGCCCACGGGATAGACGATGTTCTTGTACTCATTGCCGTGCTTGTCAGCCGAGGCCGGGGAGACGATCCCCGCCGTGGTCCAGGACAGCGCGCTCACGAAGGGCGCCGACGGCCGCGTGAGGGTCACCTTGACGGTGGACGCGTCCACCGCCTCCACGTCCTTGATCGGGTACGGCGCCCGGATCGGCACCTTGACGCCTGGATCCTTCAGGCGGTCGAGGTTCCACTTCACCGCCTTGGCGTCGAAGGGCGAGCCGTCGTGGAACCGGACACCCTTCTTGAGCTTAAGGGTGTGCTGGGTCCCGTCGGCAGAGACGGACCAGCTCTCGGCCAGCATCGGCCGAACCTTCCCCTCCTGGTCGAGGAACGTCAGCGTTTCCACGACGTAATCCACCATGTTCGCCACCGTGGTCGTCGTCATCTGGACCGGGTCCAGCGTGTCGGGGTCCACGCCCACGGCAATCCTGAACGTCGCCGCCGAGGCCTGGCCGGCCATCACGCCGCCGAATAAGAGACAGACAAGCACTGCCAGCACGAGACGCCTGGTCATAGGCCTCCTCCTTGTCGGTTGACGACGATCTTGCCGTTGGCGAGGACGAGCCGGAGCTCCGCCAGCGCGCCCACGCGCTCCGTGGGGGTTCCCTTGACCGCGAGGAGGTCGGCGGCGAAACCGGGGGCCACCTGGCCGACCTCGGACCCCAGTCCCAGGACGCCCGCCGCGACCGTCGTGGCGGAGCGGAGCGCGTCCAGCGGGGTCATGCCGTGCTTCACCATCAGCTCGAGCTCGGGGACCATGCTCCCGTGGGGGTTCAGCGGCGTGCCGGCATCGGTCCCCGCGGCGATCGGCACGCCGGCCTTGACGGCCATCTGGAAGCTGGCCAGGTGCGAGGCCATCACCGCCTGGGACTTCTTCACCATGTACGCCGGGATCCCCGCGGCCACGCCCGGGACAGCGATCTGGTGGGCCGCGATGAGCGTCGGCACCAGGGCCACGCCCTCCCGCTTCATCCGGGCCACGAGCTCCTCGGTGAGAAAGATCCCGTGCTCGATGGAGGTGATCCCGGCCTCGACGCAGGCCGCCACCCCCTGGGAGCCCTGGGCGTGGGCCGCCACCCGTCGCCCGGCCTTGGTCGCCTCTTCGATGGCCGCCCGGACCTCCTCCGGCGTGAGCTGGGCTGACCCCGGCTCCACCCCGGGGGTCATGACGCCCCCCGTGGCGATGATCTTGATGACGTCGGCGCCGGCCCGGAGTTGCTCCCTGACGGCCTTCCGGACGTCGTCGGGGCCGTCGGCCTCGCGGCCGATCCACCAGCCGTGGCCGCCGGTCATGCAGATGCAGCGTCCCGCGGCGAGGATCCTGGGACCGGGGATCAGCCCCTCCTTCACCGCGCTCCTCACGGCGAACTCGGCGTACTCGCGGCCTCCCAGGTCGCGGACGGTCGTCACGCCCGCCTCCACCGTCTGTCGGGCCCTGATCGCCATCTTGACCGCCGTCAGCGCCAGCGGCTCCTGCCGCATCGGGGTGACGGGATCGGCCTCGCCCCCGAGGCAGAGGTGGACGTGGGCGTTGATGAGCCCGGGCAGGAGGGTGAGGCCGTCCAGGCGCAGGCGCGTCCCGGCGGGCGCCGCGCCCTCCTCCACCACGGCGGCGATCCGCGGGCCCTCCACCACGACGGCCTTGCCCAGGACGGGCTGGGTGCCGCTCCCGTCGATGAGCGCCGCTCCGGTCAAGATCAGACGGTCCATCATCGTCCTGGTCTCAGGGCGGGCTCGATTGTATACTCGCCCACAACCCGCAATCAACCCAGAGGAGCACGGCCATGGCCACCGAGGAAAAGGTCGGAATCGTGGACGGCTACTACGCCAAGATCGGGGTGGCGGCCATCCGCCTCACCGACGGCGCGCTCCAGGTCGGCGACCAGATCCGGATCCACGGCCACACCACCGACTTCACGCAGACGGTGGACTCGATACAGCTCGAGCACAACCCGATCCAGCGTGCCGAGCGCGGGAGCGAGGTGGCGCTGAAGGTCCGGGAGCGGGTGCGCCTGCACGACCAGATCCTCGTGATCCTCCCCTAGCCGGCCGAAGGCCGCCGGCCCGCGGGTCCTGCCGTCGGGCAGCCCCACGGTGCTCACTCCCGCAAGCGCGGATTCTCGCCTCGCGCGACAACCATTCGGGAACCCGGCGGACCGAGGCGGTGCGCTCCGCGCCGTGGGGCACCCCGCCCGCCGGCTCCCCCGGGCCGGCGGGGCCTACAGACGCGATAGGCGCGCGAGGGCCTCGATATGCGGCGTGTGGGGAAACATGTCCAGCGGCTGGACCCACTCGACGCGGTAACCGCCCCGCGCCAGCTCCCCGAGGTCGCGGGCCAGCGTGGCGGGGTTGCACGAGACGTACACGATCCGCTCGGGCCCGAGCAGGGCGAGGGCGCGGAGCGCTTTGGGGTGGAAGCCGGCGCGCGGCGGGTCGGCCACCACCACCTCCGCCCGGACTCCGCGGGCGATGAGCTGAGGCAGCACGCCCCGCACCTCCCCCGACAGGAACGTGCAGTTCTCGATCCCGTTGGCCTTGGCGTTGCGCTGGGCGTCGTCCACCGCCGCCAGCGCCACCTCGATCCCGTACACCGCCCGGCAGCGGCGCGCCAGGAGGAGGCTGATGGCGCCCGTCCCCGAGTAGAGATCGATCACGGTCTCGCTCCCCGTCAGCTCCGTCGATTCCTCCACGAGGGTGAAGAGGCGCTCGGCCTGGAGCGTGTTGGTCTGGAAGAACGAGTTGGCTGAGATCTGAAACACGAGCCCCCCGAGCGCCTCCCGGATATGGTCGCGACCGGCCAGGAGGTGCTCCTCCACCCCCACGGCCACGCTCGCCTTCTTCGGGTTCACGTTCAGGATCACGCTGGCAGTCTGGCCCACGCGGCTCCTGAGGCGGTCGGCCAGCGGCGCCAGCTCGCTCACCTGGGGGGCCGACGTCACCACGTTGACCATCGCCTCCCCCGTGCGCTTGCCCTCGCGCAGCATGAGGAAGCGCAGCAACCCCTCGCCGCTCTCCTGGTCGTACACGGGGAGCTTCCGCTCGGCGAAGAAGGCGCGCGCCTCCGCGAGGAGCCCGTTCATGACGTCCGACTGAATGAGGCAGCGCTCGATGTCGAGCACCCGGTCGTACCGGTCCGCCTCGTGCAGGCCGACCACCGTCCCCCCCGCTGCCCTCGCCACGGTGAACTCCATCTTGTTCCGGTAGCCGTAGAGCTCGGGCGCGCCGATGATGGGGCGAATGGGAACGTCGGCGACCCCCGCGATCCGCGTCAGACAATCAGCCACCTGCTTGGCCTTGAACCGGAGCTGCGCGGGATAGTCGAGATGCTGGAGGCGGCAGCCGCCGCAGCGGCCGAAGTACGGGCACGGCGCCCCGACGCGATCCCGCGAGGGCGCCTCGACGGCCTCGATCACGCCCCTGCCGAAGCGCGAGCGCGCTTCCGTGAGGCGCACTCGCAGACGATCTCCGGGCAGCCCGCCACGGACGAACACCACGTAGCCGTCGGCGCGGCCCACGCCTTCGCCGCCGAAGGCCAGGTCGTCCACGGTCAAAGGCAGAATATCGCCACGTCGCGGACGCGCCATGCCTAGGAGGATACGGGGTCAGGTCTTGCAATGCAACATCCGGCGCGGATTCGAGGGCTTCGGCGATTGTGGCGTGAAGGGCCGGGGCGCGCTATGATAGGGACCGCGTATGACCCGCCCCCGCGCTTGCACCCCGACACCGGTCGGCGCGCTCCTCACGGCCGCGCTTCCCGCGCTGGCCGAGCCCCTTCTGGCGCTGGCCTTGAGGCGCGACTGGCCGAGCGTCGTGGATCCTCGGCTCGCGCGGCGGGCTCAGCCCGGGGATCTCCGCGGGGGCACCCTGACGGTGATCGTTGACAACTCCCCGTGGCTCCAGGAGCTGACGCTCCTCCAAGGCGAGCTCCTCGCCCGCCTCCAGGCGCGCTACGGCGCCGGCGCCATCAAGGCGCTCCACTTGACGCTGGCGACCTCATGATGGCGCTCGTCCTCCTGGTCCTCCTCGGCCTCGCCGGATGCGCCAGCACGGTGCCGGCGCCGGCCGCGGAGGCCGAGACCCCGCCGCCGCCGGTCGCGCGCGCCGCCCAGCGCGACCCCGCCGCCGAGGCCTACTACCATTACACGACCGCCCAGCTCCACGCCCAGGCCGGCCGGCTGAAGGAAGCCATCGCGGAGCTCAAAGAGGCGATCAGGCGGGACCCGGCCACGCCGTCCCTCTGGATCCAGCTGGCCCTCTGGCTCTCCAAGACCGACGCGCCCCAGGAAGCCATCGAGGCGGGGCTCAAGGCGGCCGCCCTGGCGCCCGACGACGCGAGCGTCCACCTCACGCTGGCCGAGCTCTACCGCGGGCAGAAGCGCTGGAGCGAGGCCGAAGCCGAGCTGGAGAAGGTCATCGCCCTCAACCCTCGCTCCCCCGACGGCTACCTCACCCTCGCGCGCCACTTCGTGGAGCAGCGCGCCCACGACAAGGCCCGCGGGGTGCTGCTCCGGCTGATCACGATCAACCCGAACCTGGCGCAGGCGCACTTCCTCCTGGGCCGGCTCGCCATCGAGTCCGAGGGGTGGGACGAGGCGATCCGCGAGCTCCAGCGGGCCATCGACCTGGATTCCGATCACGACGCCGCCTGGACGGCCCTCGGCTACGTCTACGAGACCCGGCGCCAGCCGGACGAGGCCGTCAAGGTGTACCGGCGCGCCATTCAGTTGAACCCCGACAACCCGGGCTTCGTGGAGCGGCTGGGCGACCTCCTGATCCGCCTGGGCAAGTACCAGGAAGCCCAGCAGGAGCTCGAATCGCTGGCGACCGTGTCGCCCCACGACCCGCGGATCTGGATGAAGCTCGGCGCCGTCCATTACGAACAGAAGGCGTGGGACAGGGCCGCCGACGCGTTCGGCCGGGTGCTGACCCTCGAGCCGGGCAACCTCCGCGCCCGCTACTTCCTGGCCACCACGCTGATGGACGCCGGCAAGGACGCCGACGCGCGGATCGAGCTGGAGCGCATCCTCCGGGCCGATCCCCGCTCCATCGACGCCCGGGTCCAGCTGGGTTTCCTCCACGGCCGCGCCAAGCGCTACGGGGAGGCGATCGCGATCCTCCACGAGGCGGTGAACCTGGAGCCCCGGCGCCCCGAGCTCTTCCTCTACCTGGGGACGGCGTACTTCCGGGGCGAGCAGCACGACAAGGCCGTCCAGACGCTCCAGGAAGGGCTCTCCATCGACCAAAAGAACAAGGACCTGGAGTTCCAGCTCGGCGTGGTGTACGAGAAGCAGAAGCGCTTCGACGATGCGATCAGCTCCTTCCGGCGGGTGATCACGCTCGACCCCAAGCACGCCGAGGCGTACAACTACGTCGGCTACATGTATGCCGAGAAGGGCATCAACCTGGACGAGGCGGTCGTCCTCATCAAGAAGGCCCCCGAGATCGAGCCCGACAACGGCTACTTCATCGACAGCCTGGGCTGGGCCTTCTACCAGCAGGGGCGCTACCCGGAGGCCCTCCGCGAGCTCAAGCGCGCGGTGGAGCGCGCCAAGGAAGACCCCGTGATCTTCGACCACCTGGGCGACGCCTACATGAAAAACGGCTTCGTGGACGACGCGGTGGCCGCCTGGGAGAAGTCGCTCTCGCTGGATCCCAAGAACGAAGAGGTCAAGAAGAAGCTCCAGGAGACCCGCGACAAGCAGCGCAGCGTCAAGGGTGAGCGGTCCAAGGCCCAGCCTTAGGCGCCGCGCGGCGCTCCTCGGGGCCGCGGCGCTCCTGTCCGCCGGGTGCGCGTCGCTGCCGCCCCCGCGCGAGCCCCTTTCGCCCGAAGCCTACCGCCTGATCGCCGTTCTCCAGCATCGCTGGCTGGAGTTCGCCGACCTCCGCACCCTCGCCGAGATCACGATCCAGCGGGACGGCCGTGTCCAGCGGTACAGCGGTGTGCTCCTACTGAAGGCGCCTCGCTCCTTTCGCTTCGAGGCACTGACGCCGTGGGGTCTGACCCTGTTCGTCCTAGTCGGCAACTCCGAGACGGTCATCGTCTACCAGGTGGCAGAACATCGCGCCTCGATCGGTCCCGCATCGGCCCGGGCCACCGAGCGCTGGCTGGGACTGGCTCTCGAACCCGAGGAGTTGGTCGGCATCCTGGCCGGCCACGCGCTGCCGCTCAAGGACCCGTACTCGGCCGAGATCGTGCCGGCCGACGGGATCGGGCCTTCGATCAAGCTGACCGGCGCCGCCGGAGTGCAGCGGATCTGGGCGGACCCCGACACGGGCGTCGTGAGACAGGTCGAGCTCACCGGCGCGAAGACGCCGGCCCGCATCACGTACGCCGGCGGCGGCCCCGCCGATCCGCCGGCCTCGCTCACCGTCACCGCCCTCGACGCGCCGCTCGTGGTGTCGGTCCGCTACCGCGAGCCGAGGCTGGGAACCGGGCCGTCCCCCGACCTCTTCACGCTCACCCTCCCGGAAGGCGTGAAAATCCAACGGTTCCGTTGACTCCCTCGACGGGGCGTGATACGTTTTTATGCCTTGTCGAGACGGTCGAGGCGGGCCCGGTCGCTCACGCTTCGGACCGCGGCCAAAGTGAACCTGGTGCTCGAGGTCCTGGGGAAGCGGGGGGACGGCTACCACGATCTCTCCACCGTGCTCCAGGCGGTCGATCTGTTCGACCGGCTGGTCCTGGAAGAGGACGCCGCCCTCACCCTCAGGACCAGCGACCCCGCCCTCCCGACGGACGAGGCGAACCTCGTGGTCAAGGCCGCGCGGCTCCTGATGGACGTCGCCGGGGTGAGCCGGGGAGCCCGGATCACGCTGGAGAAACGGATCCCCGTGGCCGCCGGGCTGGGGGGAGGCTCGAGCAACGCCGCCGCGGCGCTCTGGGGGCTGAACCGGCTCTGGGGTCTCGGCTGGAGCGGGGCCCGGCTGGCCGACCTCGCGGTCGCCCTCGGGATGGACGTCCCGTTCTTTCTGAGCGGGGGACGGGCGCGGGCGACGGGACGGGGGGAACGGGTCGAGCCGCTGGCGGCGAGCCCGGCGCTCTCGCTCGTGCTGGTGAAGCCGGACTTTTCCCTCTCGACGCGGGAGGTCTACGGGCTCGTGCCGCCGGGCTGGCGGGACGGCGGGGAACGGACCAGGAGGCTGGTGCAGGCGCTGGCTTCGCGGGACTCGTCGCGGGTGGCCGCCAGCCTGTACAATGCCCTCGAGGCGGTGGTGGAGCCGGCGCATCCCGAGATCGGCCGGATCAAGCGGGCGCTCATGGGCGCCGGCGCGCTGGGGAGCGTGATGTCGGGCAGCGGCCCGACGGTGCTCGCCGTCGCCCGCTCGGCGGACCACGCGCGACAGATCCGGGACCGGGTGACGACGGCGTCGCGGTCGGCGTGGGCCGTCCGCACGCTCGCAGCGCCGGCGATTCGGGTCGTGAAATGAGACCCCCTCACCTTCATCCTCTCCCCCTCGGGGGGAGAGGGCAGGGTGAGGGGGATGGCGAACTTGACGATGGGGCGTGGCCAAGCGGTAAGGCGCGGGACTTTGGATCCCGTATTCGGGGGTTCGAATCCTCCCGCCCCAACCAACTTCTGAAGGGGCGCCTATGGCGTACGAGCTGAAGCTCATCACCGGCAACGCCAACCGGCCGCTGGCCGAAGAGATCGCCCGGGACCTCCGCATCCCGCTTGCCGACGCCGAGGTCTCGCGCTTCTCCGACGGCGAGGTCTTCGTCCAGATCAACGAGAACGTGCGGGGCGCCGACGTCTTCGTGATCCAGCCGACCTGCCCGCCGGTCAACGACAACCTGATGGAGCTGCTGGTGATGATCGACGCCCTCAAGCGGGCCTCGGCCCGGCGGATCACGGCCGTGCTCTCCTATTACGGCTACGCCCGCCAGGACCGGAAGGTGCAGCCCCGCGTGCCGATCACGGCGAAGCTGGTGGCCGACCTCATCACCGCGGCCGGCTGCCAGCGCCTGCTCGCGCTCGATCTCCACGCGGGCCAGATCCAGGGCTTTTTCAACATCCCGGTGGATCACCTCTTCGCCGCGCCGGTGATCATCGACTACCTCGGCAAGAAGGACTTGGGCGAGCCGGTGCTGGTGGCCCCCGACGCCGGAGGGGTGGAGCGTGCCCGCGCCATCGCCAAGCGCATGCGGGCCGGGCTCGCCATCATCGACAAGCGGCGCGAGGGCACCAACGTCGCCGTCTTCATGCACCTGATCGGCGAGGTCAAGGGCAAAGACGTCGTTGTGATCGACGACATGATCGACACCGGCGGGACGATCCTCCAGGCCGTGGAGGCCCTCAAGCGCGAGGGCGCCCGGCGGATCCTCGCCTGCGCGGTCCACCCGGTCCTCTCCGGTCCCGCCATCCCGCGGATCGAGGGCTCGGCACTGGAGGAGGTCATCGTCACCAACTCGATCCCCCTCGGCCCGGAGAAGCGGAACAAGAAGATCACGATCCTCTCCGTCGCCCCGCTCCTCGCCGAGGCCATCCGGCGCATCCACGACGAGGAGTCCGTGTCCGGGCTCTTCGTGTAACCCTTCGTAAGGAGGCAGGACGTCATGGAGGTTCGCGATCTCACGATCAAGAAGCGGGAGGGCACCGGCAAGGAGGTCGCCAAGCGCCTCCGCCGCCAGGGCCTGGTCCCCGCCGTGCTGTACGGAGGGGGCGCCCCCCAGACGCTCACCGTGGATTACCACGACGTCATCAGGGTGATCCAGGGGCGCACGGGGAGCACCACCCTGCTGAACCTCAAGTTCGAGGACGGCGGCGGGAGCGCGCGCACCGCCATCATCCGCGACATGCAGTTCGACCCGGTCTCCGAGAAGGTCATCCACGTGGACCTCCAGGAGGTCCGCATGGACAAGGCCATCACGGTGGGCGTGCCGGTCTTCGCCATGGGCGAGGCCGAGGGCGTCAAGGAGCAGGGCGGGATCCTCGAGACGATCCTCCGCGAGGTGCAGGTCTCCTGCCTGCCCGGGCTGATCCCCGAGCGGATCACCGTGGACGTCGCCGCGCTCGTGATCGGCGACGTGCTGACGGTCGCGAACCTGACGCCGCCCGAGGGCGTCCGGATCCTCAACGACCCCGGCCAGGCCGTGGTCACCGTGTCGCCGCCGATGGCCGAAGAGGTCGCGGCGCCCGCGGCGGCCGTAGCCGAGGCCGCCCCGGCCGAGCCCGAGGTGCTCACCGAGCGCAAGCCGAAGCCCGAGGAGGTCGAGGCCGCGGAGTCGAAGCCGGAGTCGAAGAAGGAAGCCAAGAAGTAGCCGAGGTCACGCCGCGTGGCCCAGGCGGTGGTGGGGCTCGGCAATCCCGGCCCGGAGTACAAGGGGACCCGCCACAACGTGGGCCAGCGCGTGGTGGACCACCTGGCCCGGACCCTGAAGAAGCGCTGGACCCGGGAGGGCCGGAGCCAGGTGGCCAGGGCGCAGTGGCGCGGCGAGCCGCTCTATCTCATCAAGCCCGGCTCATTCATGAACGTGACCGGTCCCACCGTCGAGCGCCTCTGCCGGCGCCTCGGCCTCGACCCCGCCGACCTCATCCTGGTGTACGACGACATCGACCTGCCCCTCGGCACGGTCCGCGTCCGGATGAAGGGGAGCCACGGCGGCCACAAGGGCGTGCGCTCGATCATCGAGACCCTCGCCACCGCGGAGCTCCGCCGCGTCAAGGTGGGGATCGGCCGCCCCGGGGTCAAGGACGGGGTCGTGGACCACGTCCTCTCCCCCTTCCTCCCCGACGAGCTGCCGCTGATCGAGGCGGCTGCGGACGAAGCCGCCCGGCACGCGCTCGCGCTGATCGAGAGTCGAACCCCGTAGGCTTCAAGGAGAGCCCTATGCCCTGGATTCCTCTGGCCCCCGTTCTCGGCATCCTGGGACTTCTGATGGCGTTCGGCCTCTACCGCTACGTCGTCGCCCAGCCGGCCGGCAGCGGCCTCATGGTCGAGATCTCCGGCTCCATCCACACCGGCGCCATGGCCTTCCTCCGGAAGGAATACTCGATCCTCGTGTGGTTCATCGTGGTCGTGGCCATCCTCCTCTCACTCGGGATCGGGCCTTTCACGGGGCTGGCCTTCGTCTCGGGCGCCATCTGCTCGATGCTCGCCGGCTTCATCGGGATGAAGGCCGCCACGAAGGCCAACGTCCGCACGGCCCACGCGGCCAACTCCCTGGGTCGCGACCGGGCGCTCTCGGTGGCCTTCTACGGCGGCTCGGTCATGGGGCTCACCATCGCGAGCCTGGGGATCGTGGGCCTCGGGATCTTCTACTGGATCTTCGGGAACCCCCTCGTGATCAACGGCTTCGCCATGGGTGCGTCATCCATCGCCTTGTTCGCGCGCGTCGGTGGGGGAATCTATACCAAGTCGGCCGACGTCGGCGCCGACCTGGTCGGCAAGCTCGAGGCGGGGATCCCCGAGGACGACCCGCGCAACCCCGCCGTCATCGCCGACAACGTGGGGGACAACGTCGGCGACGTGGCCGGCATGGGCGCCGACCTCTTCGAGTCTTACGTGGGCTCCGTCGTGGCGGCCATCGCCATCGGCTCGACCCTCCCCGACCCCGGAAAGTGGATGCTGCTGCCCGTCGTCGTCGTGATGGCCGGCCTCTGCTCCTCGGCCATCGGCATCCTCTCCATGGGCGTCCTCCAGCGGATGGACCCCCAGGCCGCCCTCAGGAACGCGACGCTCATCGCCGGCGCCATCCTGATCGCCCTGACCTACGTCGTGGTCCAGATCCTGGGCGCGGGGATCGCGCCCTTCTGGGCCATCATCGCCGGGCTCATCGCCGGCGCGGTCATCGGCTACCTGACCGAGCTCTACACCTCGGGCAAGCGCGTGGTCGCCATCGCCGAAGCCTGCCAGACCGGGACGGCCACCAACATCATCTCGGGCTTCGCCGTCGGCCTCGAGTCCACCGCGCTGCCCGTCGTGACGATCTGCGCCGCCATCTTCGTCTCCTTCCAGGCCCAGGGTCTCTACGGCATCGCTCTCGCGGGCGTGGGGATGCTCGCCACCATCGGCATCACGATGAGCGTGGACGCCTACGGCCCCATCGCCGACAACGCCGGCGGGATCGCCGAGATGGCGCACCTCGGTCCCGAGACGCGCAAAATCACCGACAGGCTCGACGCCCTCGGCAACACCACCGCCGCCATCGGCAAGGGCTTCGCCATCGGCTCCGCCGCCCTCACGGCGCTGGCGCTCTACGCCGCCTACACGCAGAGCGTGGGGCTCAAGACCATCGACCTCACCGAGGCGCGCGTGGTGATCGGCCTCTTCCTGGGCGGCATCATGCCGATGATGATCGCCGCGCTCACGATGAAGGCCGTGGGGCGCGCGGCGTTCGGGATGGTGCAGGAGGTCCGGCGCCAGTTCCGCGAGATCCCCGGGCTCATGGAGGGGACGGCCAAGGCCGACACCGCGCGCTGCGTCGAGATCGCCACGGGCGCCGCGCTCAAGGAGATGATCGTGCCCGGCCTCTCGGCCGTCGTCCTCCCGCCTGTCATCGGCCTCATCCTGGGCAAGGAGGCGCTCGGCGGTTTCCTCGCCGGCGCGACACTGATGGGGGTCTTCCTGGCGCTCCTCATGGCCAACGCGGGCGGAGCCTGGGACAACGCCAAGAAATACATCGAAGAGGGCCACCTGGGCGGCAAGGGCTCCGACTCGCACAGGGCCGCGGTCGTGGGCGACACCGTGGGCGACCCATTCAAGGACACCTCGGGCCCCAGCATGAACATCCTGATCAAGCTCATGTCGGTGGTGTCCCTGGTCCTGGCCCCCCTCTTCCGCTAGGCGCCGTGCCGATAGCCGTCGCACGACCCGCTTCGCCTCGGCTCTCGGCCCGGCATGGGGTCTGAGAGCCGGTGGGCTTCACCTGCGGTCTCGTCGGCCTCCCCAACGCGGGCAAGTCCACGCTCTTCACCGCCCTGACGGGAGCGGAGACCTTGGTTGCCCCCTACCCCTTCTCGACCCTCGAGCCGCGGAAGGGAGTCGTTGCCGTCCCCGATGACCGGCTGGACGGCCTGGCCGCCGCCCTCAAGCCCGCCAAGGTCACCCCGGCCCACCTCGAGGTGATGGACATCGCCGGCCTCGTCGAGGGTGCCAGCCGCGGCGAGGGCCTCGGCAACCAGTTCCTCTCCCACATCCGGGCCGTGGACGCTCTCGCCCACGTGGTCCGCTGCTTCCGCGCGGGAGACGTCCCCCACGTGGGCGGCGAGCCCGACCCGCGCCGCGACACCGGCATCGTCAACACCGAGCTGCTCCTGGCCGACCTCGAAGTGGTGGAGCGCCGCCTCGACAAGGTCAAGCGCGTCGCCAAGGCCGACCCCAAGGCCGCGCGCGCCGAGCTGGCGTTCCTCGAGCGCTGTCGCGACGCCCTGGGACGCGGCACACCCCTGCGCGCGCTCCGCCTGGACGCCCACGACCTGGCGATCGCGCGCGAGCTGGGCCTCCTGACGGCCAAGCCTCTCTGCTACGTCGCCAACGTGGACCGGGGAGACCCGGCGAGCCTCGCGCTGGCCGAGCAGCTTGCCGCCATCGCCGCGGGAGCCCCCGTGGTGACGGTGGACGGGAAGCTCGAGAGCGAGCTGACCCAATTCGCTCCCGCGGAGCAGCGCCAGTTCCTGGCCGAGTGGGGCCTCGCCGAGTCCGCCCTCGTCAGGCTGATCCAGGTGGGCTACCGGCTCCTGGGGCGGATCGCGTTCTACACGGTGGTGGGCGAGGAGCTCCGGGCCTGGAGCCTCAGGGACGGCGCCACGGCCGTGGAGGCCGCCGGACAGATCCACAGCGACATGGCCCGGGGGTTCGTCCGCGCGGAGGTCGTGAGCGTGGAAGAATTCCTCGCCACCCCGAACTGGCACACCCTGAGGGAGCACGGCCACCTGAAGCTCGAAGGGCGCGACTACCGGGTGCGGGACGGCGACATCCTGACGATCCGCTTCACCGTGTAAGGCTGGGGTCAGGCATGCGTTATTGCGTTATTTGGACGGGAGCCCCCGCTACGCAAATACGCATGCCTGACCCCAAGTCTTTGACAGGGTGGGTCCGAGGTGGTATACAGTTAACGTTTATCCACCGGCGACGATCCGGTACCGCAGGAAGGGGGGACGTGCGTGACCACGGTCATCGTCGAGCCCGGCGAGCCTTTTGAAGTGGCCCTCAGGCGGTTCAAGAAGCAGTGCGAGAAGGCCGGACTCCTCTCCGAATTGAGAAAGCGCCAGCACTACGAAAAGCCCAGCGTCAAGCGGAAGCGCAAGGCGCTGGTGGCGCGGAAAAGGGCGAAGCGGCGCGAGCGGTTCGTCGATTAAAGCGCGATCCCCGGCGGCCAGAGCCGAGAAGAGCGAGGGCATGGATGTAGGCCGTCTGTGGGGCAGGGGCGTGGAGTGGGACGAGGTGTGCACGCTCCTGGCCCGTGACGCCGACACGCCGATGGGGCAGGAGTGGGCGCTCACCCTCGAGCCCGGCACCGACCCCGACGCCATCCGCCTAGCCCTCACCGAGACCCGCGAGGCCCGTCAGGCCCTGGCCGAGGCGGGTTCACCCCCCTGGGGCGCGCTCCCCGACGTCAGGCCGAGCCTCGAGCGCTGCCGAGTGGCGGAGGCCATCCTCGAAGGCTCGGAGATCATCACCCTGATCCCACTGATCGAGGCGAGTAACCGACTGCGCGCTTACGGCCGAGGCGCGGCGCCGTTGGCCCGGCTCGCCGTGAGGTTCAGGTACCTGCCGAGCCTCACCCCGCTCCACGACCTCCTGAGCCGGTCGCTCACCCCCGAGGGGACGCTCACCGACGAGGCGAGCCCCCGGCTCCGCTCGATCCGGCGGAAGATCAAAGAGCAGCGGGCCCAGATCGTCAAGGCCCTGGAAGCCCTCCTCCACTCCCAGGGCGCCGAGGCCGCCTTCCAGGACCGCTACGTGACCATCCGTCACGGCCGGTACGTCGTCCCCGTGAGGGCCGAAGCCCTGCCGCGCGTCAAGGGCATCGTCCACGACCGCTCCCAGAGCGGCGCCACGCTCTTCGTCGAGCCCGAGCGCGCCGTCGAGCTGAACAACGACCTGGTGCAGGCCATGCGCGAGGAGGAAGCGGAATGTCTGCGCATCCTCCAGGCGTTGACCCACGAGGTGAGCGCCGCCCTCCCCGAGCTCGACATGCTGGTGGAGGGGATCGGCGAGCTCGACCTGATTTTCGCTCGCGCTGAGATGGCGGAGCGCATGCAGGCCACCGAGCCGGAGATTGATGCCGGCCGTACGATCGCGCTCCCGGGGGCGCGGCACCCGCTTCTCCTGGCCCAGTCCTGGAAGGAGCCCGGCCGCCCCGTCGTCCCCGTGGATCTCCACCTCGACGCCGACCAGCCCCTCCTCCTCGTCACCGGCCCCAACGCAGGCGGCAAGACCGTGGCGCTCAAGACCCTCGGCCTCCTGGCGCTCATGGCCCAGGCCGGCTGCCATCTGCCCGTCGAGGAAGGGAGCCGCCTCCCCATCTTCTCGCGGCTCTTCGCCGTGATCGGCGACGACCAGAGCGTGGCGGAGAACCTCTCGACGTTCTCGGCCTTCGTGAAGCAGGTGAAGGAGCTCCTGGCCGACGTGGACGACCGCTCGCTGGTGCTCCTGGACGAGCTGGGAGCGGGCACCGACCCCGACGAGGGGGCGGCGCTCGCCCAGGCGATCCTGGAGGACCTCCAGGCGCGCGGGGCTCTCGTGATGGCCACGACCCACCTGGAGCCGCTGAAGGCCTTCGCGAGCACCCACCCCGGAGCGCGCAACGCCTCGGTGGAGTTCGACGGCGAGCGGCTCGCCCCCACCTTCCGCCTCCTCTATGACCACCCCGGCCACAGCTACGCCCTCACGATCGCCGCCCGGCTCGGGCTCCCTGACCGCCTGATCGATCGCGCCCACTCCCACCGCTCCACCCAGGCGAAGAACCTTCAAGAATTGCTCCAGCGCCTGGACGCCGAGGCCAGGGCGAGCGCCGACAGGGCGGCGGAGGCGGAGCGGCGAGAGAGCCAGGCCGCTGCGCTCCTCGCTCGCGCTCAGAGGGAAATCGACGCCGCCCAGGCCAAGGCCAAGGAGATCCTCGCCAGGGCGAAGGCCGAGGCCCAGACGCTCCTGGCCGACATCAAACGGAAGGTGGCCGAGGAGTGGGAGCGACTCAAGTCCGAGGAGCGCTCGAAGCGCGCGCTGGAAGCGACGCGGAAGCGGCTCGCCGAAGTCGCCCCGCCGGCGGCGGGCCAACCGGCTCGCACCATGGTCCTGACCCCCTCGTGGCGGGATAGACTGCGCGAGAGCGTGAGGATGCCCGAGAAGACCGACGTGGCGGAGGAGCTGATGCTCCTCGGCAAGACCACCGACGAGGGGCGCGACCTCGTGGAGAAGTACCTCGACGACGCCTTTCTGGCCGGCCACCGCAGCGTCAGGCTGGTCCACGGCAAGGGCACCGGCGCCCTGAGGAAGGCGGTCCACGAGCTGCTGGCCGTGCATCCGCTGGTGGAGAGCTTCAGGCCCGGCAATCCCAACGAGGGCGGGGGCGGCGCCACCGTCGTCGACCTCAAGGTGGACTAGATGGCCGGAGGGTTCTCGCCCCAGCTCCTCGAGGAGATCCGCTCCCGGGTGGACATCGTGGACCTGGTCGGCCAGTTCGTGAACCTGAAGCGGGCCGGCGAGAACTGGAAGGGCCTCTGCCCCTTCCACGCCGAGAAGACCCCGTCCTTCATGGTCCACCCCAAGAAGGGGATCTTCCACTGCTTCGGCTGCGGCGTCGGCGGCGACGCCTTCGGCTTCCTGATGCGCCAGGACCGCCTGCAGTTCCCTGAGGCCGTCCGGGTCCTCGCCGAACGCGCGGGCGTGGCGCTCCCCGCCGAGCGGAGGACCGAAGTTGACGGACAGCGCGAAGCGCTCTTCAAGCCCATGGCGCTCGCCCAGGAGTTCTACCAGGAGGCGCTCTGGACCCGCCCCGAGGGCGAGGGGGCTCGCCGCTACCTGGATTCCCGTGGCATCGAGCGAGGGATGGCGCGCAGCTTCGGGCTCGGCTACGCCCTGGAAGGGTGGGACCATCTCCTCGGCTTCATGAAGGGGCGCGGCGTCACCGAGGAGCAGCTCGTCCAGGTCGGCCTCGTCCTCCCGCGGCAGACCAGCTCGGGGTTCTACGACCGCTTCCGGGGCCGCCTTCTCTTCCCGATCCGGGACGTCCAGGGCCGCGTCGTCGCCTTCGGCGGCCGCGCCATGGGGACCGAGGACCCGAAGTACCTGAACTCCCCCGAGACCCCGCTCTACGTCAAGGGCCAGACCCTCTACGCCTTCGACCTCGCCAAGCCCCAGATCCGAGGGAAGAACCGCGCGCTGGTGGTCGAAGGGTACGTGGACTGCCTGATGGCCCATCAGCACGGCTTCAGCGAGACGGTCGCCGCCCTCGGCACGGCCTTTACCGCGTCCCAGCTGGCCCTGCTCCGCCGTTACTGCGACGAGGTCATCACCTTCTTCGATGCCGACGCGGCGGGGAAGAAGGCCACCCAGCGCGTGGAGGAGCTCCTCGAGCCCGGCACCCAAGGGCTTGCGTGGGCCGTGACCCGGACCGGCACGTTCGGGGACGGATCGGCCCTCCGCCTCAAGGTGGCGCTCCTGCCCTCGGGCCACGACCCCGACAGCTTTCTGCGGAAGGAAGGCGCCCAGGCCTTCGCCCAGAGGATCGGCGAATCGCGGAGCCTCCTGGCCTACGCCGTGGAGACCGCGATCGGCGAGGAGAACACAACGGCCCCGCGGGGCAAGGCCACGGCATTCGCGCGCGTGGCGCTGATCCTGGCCAAGGTCACCGACTCCCAGGAGGCCATCGAACTCGCCCGCGACGCCGCCCTGAGGCTCGGGGTGGACCCGACCCAGCTCTGGATCG
Organism: Candidatus Rokuibacteriota bacterium; assembly: GCA_016193045.1. GTDB lineage: Bacteria > Methylomirabilota > Methylomirabilia > Rokubacteriales > CSP1-6 > CSP1-6. Next base: position 23,641 of record JACPSW010000013.1, read on the forward strand.
AGGCCCAGCGCCTTCAGGGCGCTCTCAGAAGGCCGGCGCCCGCGACCGCGCCGGCCCCGGCAGGCGTGAACCTCCCCGCCGCCGAGCGCGATCTCGTGTCGCTCCTGGTCCAGAACCCCGACGTACGCGCGGTGCTCCTGCCCGTCCTCGACGAAGAGGACCTCGCCCATCCGGCGCTCCGCGGCATCTTCGGGGCCATGAAGACCGCGCCGGAGACGTCGCCGGAGACCCTGATGCCCCTGCTCCCCGGCGACACCGAGCGCGGGCTCCTGGCCGCGCTGCTCGTCGAGGAGCGCACGTGGCCCGAGACCGCCCCGCTGATCGCCGAGTACCTGAAGCGCTTCGAGATGCGGCGCCGAGCGCGGCAGATCCGCCAGGTGAGCCAGGCCATCGCCCAGGCCCAGGCGTCGGGGGATCCCGCGCTGCCCCAGCTCCAAGCCCAGCTGAGCGACCTCCAGCGCCAGGCCGAAGCACTCAGAGAGCTGGCCGCTCGCCCCAATTGAAGGAGGTAGAGACACGGATGGCTGACGAGCCGAAGATGGACGAGCTGGACAAACTGATTTCGATGGGCAAGCAGAAGGGCTTCCTCACCTACGACGAGGTGAACGATGCCCTGCCGTCGGACATCATCTCGCTCGACCAGCTGGACGACATCATGATGATGTTCGGCGCCATGGACATCGAGGTCGTCGACTCGGCCAAGGGCGGCGGCCGGCTGCCCTCCGAGATCGTCGAGGAGCGCGCGGAGGAAGCGGAGGAGCCCGGCGAGCACGGGGAGATCGACCTCACGCCCGGCCCCGTCGGGCGCACCGAGGACCCCGTGCGCCTCTACCTCCGCGAGATGGGGCGGGTCTCCCTCCTGACGCGGGAGGGCGAGATCTCGCTCGCCAAGCGGATCGAGGACGGCAAGGAGGAGGTCGTCAAGGCGATCCTCGGCACCAACCTGGCGATCGACAAGATCCACCTCCTCCGCGACGAGCTCAAGAAGGGCCTGGTCACGATCAAGGAGGTGGTGGACCTCCCCGACGAGGAGTTCCCCGAGGACCAGGAAGAGGACCTCATCAAAGACGTGGTCGCCTCCCTCGGCAGCGTGGATCGCCTCCTCCGCGAGCGGGACAAGCTCGTCCAGCAGGTCAAGAAAATGCGCGCCCGCGCCGCCGGCAAGAAGAAGAAGGCCGACCCGCCCTGGAAGAAGCTCGAGCTGCAGGCCCAGGCCAAGCAGGACAAGGTCCTGGCCACGCTCAGAAACCTCCACCTCCACCCCGGGCGGATCGAGCTCTGGGTGCTGGACCTCAAGCGCCTGGTGGAGAAGATCGTCCGCGCCGAGCGCGAGATCGCCCTCTGGAGCGACGGCAAGCGCCCCGAGCCCACCGCGGTGGACGCCTTCCTCGACTCCCTCTCGGACGACGACGGCGAGGACGGGGACCGCGACCTCTACCAGAAGGCCGCCGCGCGCTTCCCGACCATCAGAGACCGGCTCGTCTGGGTGGCGCGCCAGAAGATCAAGCGCGCGGAGGAGCTGGCCCAGGCCGACTCCGACGAGCTGAAGCGGATCGTCCACCTCATCAAGTCCGGCGAGCGGAAGGCCGCCCGCGCGAAGAAGGAGATGGTGGAGGCCAACCTCCGTCTCGTCATCTCCATCGCCAAGAAATACACCAACCGCGGGCTCCAGTTCCTCGACCTCATCCAGGAGGGGAACATCGGCCTCATGAAGGCTGTGGACAAGTTCGAGTACCGGCGCGGCTACAAGTTCTCCACCTACGCCACCTGGTGGATCCGCCAGGCCATCACCCGCGCCATCGCGGACCAGGCCCGCACGATCCGCATCCCCGTGCACATGATCGAGACCATCAACAAGCTGATCCGCACGTCCCGCCAGCTCGTCCAGGAGCTCGGGCGCGAGCCCACCCCCGAGGAGATCGCCCAGAAGATGGACGTGCCGGTGGAGAAGGTCCGAAAGGTGCTCAAGATCGCCCAGGAGCCGATCTCGCTGGAGACCCCCATCGGCGAGGAGGAAGACTCCCATCTCGGCGACTTCATCGAGGACAAGCAGGTGGTCTCCCCGGTGGAGTCCATCATCGGCCTCTCCCTCCGGGAGCAGACCAACAAGGTCCTGAACACGCTCACCCCGCGCGAGGAAAAGGTGCTCCGCCTCCGCTTCGGCCTCTCCGACGGCTGCGAGCACACCCTGGAGGAGGTGGGCCAGGACTTCGCCGTCACCCGCGAGCGCATCCGCCAGATCGAGGCCAAGGCGCTCCGGAAGCTCCGCCACCCCTCGCGGTCGAAGAAGCTCCGGAGCTTCCTGGAAACGTGATGGTATGATGGGCTTCGGGCCCATAGCTCAATTGGCAGAGCAGCCGGCTCATAACCGGTTAGGTCCTGGTTCGAGCCCGGGTGGGCCCACCAATTCGAAGGAGGAGGCGTGGACGCGCAGCTCCAGACGCTGATCGACCTCCAGGCGCTCGACACGAAGATCGCCGTGCTCGAGGCGGAGCAGGGCCGCCTCCCCGGCCAGATCGAGGCCGTCCAGGCGGCTATCGCCCAGGGGCGCGCCGCCGTCCAGACCCTCAAAGGGAAACTGGACACGGCGAAGAAGGACACGCGGAGCAAGGAGAAGGACCTCGATGTCTGCCAGGTCAAGCGCCAGAAGTCGGAGGCCCGCCTCTACGAGGTGAAGACCAACAAGGAATACTCCGCCGTTCTCATCGAGATCGAGGAGATCAAGCAGGAAAAGGCGAAGATCGAGGAGGAGATCCTCTCCCTCATGGAGACCCAGGAGCAGCTCGCCGTCGAGATCCGCGACGCCGAGGCCGCCTTGAAGACCCGCGAGGCCCTGGGGCAGCAGGAGGAGACCCAGATCCGCCAGCGCCTGGCCGCGGTGGATGCCGAGCTGACGGGCCTCAGGGGCGAGCGCGAGTCCGTGGCGCGCGACGTGCCCCGGGACCTCCTCGCCGATTATGCGAAGCTCCTCCGCGGCCGCGGCGGCCTGGCCGTGGCCCCCGTCGGCCCCGACGGGATCTGCGGCGGCTGCCGCATGACCCTCACTCCCCAGCGGCTCCAGGAGGTCAAGCACCAGTCCGCCCTCCTCAACTGCGAGAGCTGTGGCCGCTTCCTCTACTGGCTCCCTTGAAGTTCCCTCTCCCTGTTAGCGCGGATTATTCATGAACGCACATCGGCGTGGTGGGTGGGTCCTGTCGCGGGGTGCAGCCGCGCTGGCCGCGCTCCGTCACCCGCTCGCCCGAACGCAGCTCAGGTGATCTGCGGACGGGCCGAGGGGGTCCCACTCCGCCCGTCCCGCGGGACCGCACCCCGCGCCACCCGCCCTCCGGGTTAGGGAGAGGGCAGGGTGAGGGTGCTCTTGTGACGCGTTTTTCCACCCTCGTCTGCTACGTTGACGGTTCCGTGGAGGGCAACCCCGGCCCCGGCGCCATCGGCGTCGTCATCGAGGACGGCCGCGGCACTCCCGTCGAGGCCTGGGGCGAGGCCATCGGCCACTGCACCAACAACCAGGCCGAGTACCAGGCCCTCCTCGCCGCCCTCCGGAAGGCGCGAAGGTTGGGAGCCAAGACCGTGACAGTCCGCTCGGACTCCCAGCTCCTCGTCCGCCAGTTCCTGGGCGAGTACAAGGTCCGCGACGCGAAACTCAAGCCCCTCCACGAGGAGGCCCGCCGCTTGGCCCGCGCCTTCCCCTCCTTCGAGATCGTCCACATCCCCCGCGAGCAGAACCGCGCCGCCGACCGCCTCGCCAACCGCGCCCGCCTCGCCCAGTAACCCCTCAACGGCTCTCGGCCAGAAGCCTCAGCGCCGCCAGGTCCATGGGTCACATCCTCCCTCCGGAGAGAGCCGGCACGAAGGTGAACGTGGCGGCGAGCGGCTGCCCCACCGGCCCCGTCACTTCCAGGCGAACCCGCCGGGACAGGCGCTCCGAGAGCCGCCCGAGGATCTCCCAGATCTCCTGCCGGGAAGCGCAGAGCAGGTGAATCTTCACCACGCTCGGCGCCCAGAGGAGCCCGGCCCGCACCTTGACGGCGACGCGGCCGCGGAAGTCTCGCCCGTCCAGCTCGGCGAGCACGGTGCCGAGGAGCCGCGCCTCGCGCCGGTCGCGCAGGTTCAGGGTCATCGCCCAAATCAACGGACCGCCTAGGACGAGCATCGCGATGAGGACCGCTCCGAACGTTTCCATGGCTACCTCCCCAGCGCGGAGACATCGGGAGCCTGACCCAGCACCCACCGGCCCGCGCGGATCATGGCACGACCCAGGGCCGCGCGGAGCGCTCGGCGCCGCCGGCCCGCCGCTTCCTCCACCCATGGGGACGCGCCGGCGAGGCGCTCGGCCTCTCGGAGCCGCTCGCGCACCAGCACCTCGGTCAGATACACGTTGAAGTCCATTGCGGGGCCTCCTGTTCGTTTCATCCAGTAAGACCCCGCAGGCGGGCGGCCGTGAAAACGGGCTAGCGGCTTCGAGCGCGGGCTTTGCCCGCGCAACCCTGGGGGGAGGATTCGGAAGGGGGGCGAAGCCCCCCTCCGAGGATCTAGCGCGGGAGCGGGTGGAGGTCGGGCCGGCAGGAGGTGCAGGGATGGAGGCCGCACGCCTCGGCGCGCTCGCGCGAGGCGAAGAGCGTCAGCTCCGCAAGGGAGCGCCGCGGAAGCACCCCACAGGTCGGCAGGCAGTACTCGACATCTTCCCGGTCGCGGACGTACATGGCTTCGCGCACGACGCGGAAGTCGCCCGGCTGGCGCATGGTCTGGACGCCCTCGACGGCGAGGAGGCGCTGCTTCAGCCCGATGCGCTTGCCCGCGTAGCCCGTCAGACCACCGTCGGCCCCCACCACGCGGTGGCAGGGAATGGCGATCGGCACCGGGTTGGTCCGAAGCGCCTGCGCGACGGCCCGGACGGCTGCCGGGCGGCCGAGCTCGCGGGCCACGTTGGCATAGGACGTCACAGCGCCGTAAGGAATCCGCGCGGTCAGCTCGAGCACCGTCCGGTGGAAGTCGCTGCGCGCCAGGCAAAGATCCAGCGGCCATTCGAGCCGGGTGCGCCGGCCCCGGAGGTACTCCAGGAGCTCCCAGTAGAGCCGCTCGATCTCCGCGCCGTCGGCCACCGCTTCCAGACCCGGCAGGCGCGGGACGCCGCCGCGCCCGAGATAGCGCACCAGCGACACGCCCTGCTCCGTGCGGCCGATGAGGATCCGACCGAGCGGCGAGTCGAACACGCCGTAGGTCAGGAGCCGCCTCCGAAGGTCGACCAGCCGCAGCTGAAGCTCGGCCCGCGCCGCCGTCTCCACCGCCGGCGCCGGCTCGCGCTTGAGGGTCCCCACCGTCTCGTCGAGGACGCGGTAGCGGTCGAACTCGCCGCGGCACGGGGCGCAGCGCGCCACATGGTCCTGGACGCGCGCGCGCGCGCGGGCGCCCGCCTCCTGGACCGCCGCCGCGACCAGGTCCTCCTGGATCTCCCGGCACACCTGGGGCATCTGCTTCATCGCCGTGCCTCCATACGGGGCATCTCCGACTGATCGAGCGTCTGGCGGATCTTCCGGAACGCCTGAAAAACGTGGGCGCGCGCGCTCTCGGCCGAGCACCGGAGCATCCGCCCGATGGCGTCGTAATCGAGGTCGTGGAGCTTCCGGAGCGTGAACGCCATTCGCTGCTTCAGGGGGAGGCGCGCGACGGCCGCCTCCACCCGGTCCCGCGCCTCGTGGAAGAGGGTCTCCGCTTCCGGCCCGGGGTTCCCCCCGGCCCGGTCCTCGGCCCTCACCCCGGCGTAAGCCCGCCGCCGGCGCGTCTCCGACCGGAAGTGGTTCCGGCCGAGGTTGGTGGCGATGGCGAAGAGCCAGGCGCGCGCGTTGGCCTCCGGCGGGAGCGACCCCAGGGCCTTGAAGGCCCGGAGGAAGGTCTCCTGGCTCAGGTCATCGGCGTCCGAGACCCGGCCGGTGACCCGGAGGAGGTACCGGTAGATCTCCCCGTGATGGGCTGCCACGAGACCGTCGAATCGGTCGTCACTCATCGGCTCGCCTCGGACGGCGGGACCGCAGCCCCGCGACGTCCTGCGGCTCGCAGTACCATACTCATCGCCCTAACCCTACAACACCGGAGCGGGGCTCGTGTGAAAACCTGGCGATTGACCCGTGCCGGCCGCCACGACATACTGTCTTCCACGGAGGAGACCCCCATGGACGCCCTCGCCTTCTTCCTGGCCCAGCACGCCCGCCTGCACGCCGCCGACGTGGCGGAGGAGCGCTCCCTGGCCGAGCGCGTCTTCGGCGGGCTGACGGACGAGCAGCTCCGGCTCCGCCCGGTCAAGGGCTCCAACTCCCTGGCCTGGCTCCTCTGGCACATGGCGCGGACCGAGGACGCGGCCATCAACGCCGTCGTCGCGAACCGTCGCCAGGTCTTGGACGAGGGCTGGGCGGAGCGCCTGAGGGTGCCCCGGCGCGATATCGGCACCGGCATGACGGAGGAGGAGGTCGTCGACCTCAGCGCGCGCATCGACCCCAGCGCCGTCAAGGCGTATCGCAGCGCCGTCGGCCGGAGGACGCGGGAGGTCGTCGTCGCCCTCCCCGCGGCGGCCTGGGAGGAGATTGTCGGCCAGGCGGACGTCGAGCGCGCCGTAGCGCAGGGCGCATTCGAGCCGGCGGCGGGCTGGGTCGCCCAGCTCTGGCAGGGCTCGTCGCGGGCGATGCGGCTCGGGGCCACGGCCATCACCCACAGCGCCATGCACCTGGGGGAGGCAATCACCATCCGGGGCCAGGCGGGCCTCCCCGTCGGCCTCTAACCCTCGCCAGCCGTCTTAGCGAGCCCCGCCGGGATCGATCAATGCCAGGACCTTGCCGACCGCCTCCTGGAGAATGCCAGTGGGGACGCTCCCAATCCGTCTCGCCTTTCGAACCCGCCAATCGAGACTCTTGATCTGGTCTGAGAGAACCGCTCCCTCGACGCCAAGGCCTTTCGGAAGGAGTACCTCGAACGGATACCCCTTCACCTGGGAGGTCACGGGACAACAGACCGCCAGTCCGACGCGGCGGTTGTACGAACTCGGAGAGATCACCAGGGCCGGACGCTGCCCTGCCTGCTCGTGCCCCGCCCGGGGGTTGAACTGAAGCCACACGAGATCGCCGCGTGCGGGAACGTATGACGCCGACACTACCAAACCTCGCGGCCGGTCGGCCCCCCCGCTGGAACCTCCCCATGCAGATTCCGTCGAGTGACCTTCTTGAGGAGCTCGCCGATGGCGTACTTTCGACCTCGGAGCGGCCGGACCAGAAGACCGCCGTCCTCGACCGAGAGATCGACGGTGGACCCTTCCGCGACCTGTACCTCGGTCGCAAACGTCCTCGGAATCCGCAACCCGAGGCTGTTGCCCCACTTCTGAATCTTGGTCTGCATCCGACCTCCTCCAGGATATACAATGAAGATACGCAGGGCGGCTCGGCCTGTCAATGTCCAACGTTCCAGACGGCGGCCGAGGCCTTGAGGAAGCTCCCCCCACCCGAGGATCATCTGCGCGAGGGTGGTGTATAATTCGATGGTCTCCACGCTCTTTGAATCGCGCCAGAGAAGGCCGGATGGTCGCCGGCCGCGGCAACGCGGCGGGAGGAAAGTCCGGGCTCCGCAGGGCAGGGTGCTGGGTAACGCCCAGGGGGGGAAACCCCACGGACCAGTGCCACAGAAAACAGACCGCCGTCGCGAGACGGTAAGGGTGAAACGGTGAGGTAAGAGCTCACCAGCAGCTCGGGTGACCGGGCTGGCTCGGTAAACCCCACCCGGAGCAAGGCCAAATAGGAGAGCCCCGTCCCAGGAAACTGGCCGGGGCACAGAACCCGGCTTACAGGCCTTCTCTGGCGCTTTTCTTTTGGTTTTCGATACTTCCAAGACACACAGAAGCTGCTTTCCAGAAGTTCCTCCAAGTCCCTTTCATTCCCAGTGGTTGCATGGTGCCGGGACCTGCGTGAAAAGATGGCACATAAACCCTGAACGTCGTCAGCCGGGTGGGGCTATTCCTGCACGAGTGGGACGCGGTATGCTTTGGGGCATCCGTTGCACTTAGGTCGTTGGAGGTGCCCGCGTGAAGTGTCCCCGCTGCCAGCACGAGAATTCGCCGCAGGCGAAGTTCTGCGAGGAGTGCGCGACCCCGCTGGCGCGAATCTGCCAGAACTGCGGCGCCCAGCTTTCCGCGACGGCGAAGTTCTGTCCCGAGTGCGCTCGGCCCGCCGCCGCAGGCGCAGCGACACAAGGCAAGTTCGGATCGCCGGAGGCCTATACCCCGAAGCACCTCGCCGAGAAGATCCTCACCTCCAAGAGCGCCCTCGAAGGCGAGCGCAAGCAGGTCACCGTCCTCTTCGCCGACCTCAAGGGCTCGATGGAGCTGCTCGCCGATCGCGATCCCGAGGAGGCGCGCAAGCTCCTCGACCCGGTATTGGAACACATGATGGAGGCCGTCCACCGGTACGAGGGGACGGTCAACCAGGTCATGGGCGACGGGATCATGGCCCTCTTCGGCGCGCCGGTCGCCTCGGAGGACCACGCCATCCGCGCCTGCTACGCCGCCCTCCGCATGCAGGAGACGGTCAAGCGCTTCGCCGACAACGTCCGGCGCGCGGAGGGCATCCCCCTCCAGATCCGCATCGGCCTGAACTCCGGCGAGGTCGTGGTTCGCTCGATCGGCAGCGACCTCCGCATGGACTACACCGCCGTCGGCCAGACTACCCACGTCGCCGCGAGGATGGAGCAGATGGCCCTGCCGGGGTCCATCCTGCTCTCGGCCGACACGCTGGCCCTCGCCGAGGGCTACGTGGAGGTCAAACCGCTGGGCCCGCTGCCGGTCAAGGGGCTCGAAGCGCCGCTCGAGGTCTACGAGCTGACGGGGGCGGCCACCGTCCGCTCGCGCTTCCGGGCCGCGGCGGCCCGCGGCCTCACCCGCTTCGTGGGCCGGGAGGGCGAGCTGGATCAACTCCGCCAAGCCCTCGAGCGCGCCCGGGTCGGCCACGGGCAGGTGGTGGCCGTCGTCGGGGAACCCGGCGTCGGCAAGTCCCGGCTCTACTGGGAGTTCAGTCACTCCCATCGCGCCCAGGGCTGGCTCGTCCTCGAGTCCGGCTCCGTCTCCTACGGCAAGGCGACCAACTACCTGCCGATCATCGAGCTGCTCCGGGCGTACTTTTCGATCGAGCACGCGGACGATCCCCGCAAGATCCGAGAGAAGGTGACGGGCAAGCTCCTCTCCCTCGACCGGCAGGTCGAGCCCTGCGTCTCGCCGATCTTGTGGCTCCTCGACGTCCCAGTCGAGGACGAGACCTGGAACCGCCTCGATCCGCCCCAGCGCCGCCAGAGGATCCTCGACGGGGTCAAGCGCCTGCTGCTGCGCGAGAGCCAGGTGCAGCCGCTCATGGTCCTGTTCGAGGATCTCCACTGGATCGACGCCGAGACCCAGGCCCTCCTGGAGAGCCTGGTGGAGAGCCTGCCCACGGCCCGGCTGCTCCTCCTCGTGAACTACCGCCCCGAGTACAGCCACGGCTGGGGGAGCAAGACCTATTACCGGCAGGTTCAGATCGATCCCCTGCCGCCCGAGAGCGCCGAAGCCTTGCTCGACGCTCTGCTCGGGAGCGACGCCACGCTCGCCCCCTTCAAGCGGCTGGTGATCGAGCGGACCGAGGGTAACCCGTTCTTCATCGAGGAGAGCGTCCGAACGCTGGTCGAGACTGGAGTCCTGGCGGGGGAGCGTGGCGCGTATCGCCTGACCCGAGCCGTCCAGGATTTCCAGCTTTCGGCCACGGCTCAGGCGATGCTCGCGGCGCGGATCGACCGGCTGACACCAGAGGACAAGCGCCTCCTCCAAGCGGCTGCGGTTATCGGCACCGACGTCCCCTTCGAGTTGCTTCAGGCTGTGGCCGACGAGCCTGAGGACCGGCTGCGCCGGGGGCTGGCCCAGCTCCAGGCGACAGAGTTCCTCTACGAGACGCGGTTGTTCCCGGACCTCGAGTACACGTTCCGGCACGCGCTCACCCACGAGGTCGCCTATGGCAGTCTACTGGCAGACCGTCGGCGCGCCCTCCATGGCCAGATCGTGGAGACCATGGAATCGCTCTATCCTGAACGCCTGGCCGAGCACGTGGAACGCCTGGCCCATCACGCCTTCGGGGGCGAAGTGTGGCACAAGGCCGTCCCGTACGTCCGTCAGGCTGGTGCCAAGGCGGCCGCCCGCTCGGCCCACCGCGAGGCGGTGGCGTGTCTTGAGCAAGCACTTGTCGCGCTCCAGCACCTCCCAGAGAGCCGCGAGAAGCTCGGGCAGGCTATTGATATCCGGATAGATCTTCGCAATTCGCTCTGGCCACTCGGAGAGTACCGGCGGATGTTCGACTACCTATGC
>JACPSW010000116.1 GCA_016193045.1 Candidatus Rokuibacteriota bacterium
ACCCCTTGACGAACCGGCAGCTCTCCAGATGCCCGTACGCGGCGACGTTGGCCCGGACCTCCTCCAGGCTGCCCCGGTAGCTGTCGCCGCGCTCCAGCTTCGCCGCGTACACGCCGACCTGCTCCCCGGTCCCGTACCGCGCGGGATCGGGAAGCCCCGTGTAGGAGTCGTAGGCGTAGAGCGTCCGGTCGAGCTGCCGGGCGAGCAGGCTCCACTTGGCCGTCATGCCCCCCTTGAAGACCCCGCACTCCACGAGATCGCCCGGGACGTCCCGGTTCTTGAGAATCAGCTCCAGGATGCAGAGGCTCTCCTCCAGCGAGTGGGCGCAGCGCACGCCCTTCTGGATCCTCTCGAACTGGGCGGCGAGGTCATCGGACGGCGCGGGGCGCCGCAAGAGCCGCCCGGCGCGGTGGGACGCGAGCCGGAGACGCGCCACGTTGTCGGTCACCCCGTAGTAGAGCCGGTTCCGGCGAACCCTGGCCTTCAGGGCTTCCCACGGGCGCATCAGTCCTCCGACCCCCCCTCCGCGTTTCTCACTTCGCCTCCACCTGCCAGATGTCCTTCCCGAAGAGATCGTCGAAGGCGTGGGGGGACACCCGCTCCTCGTCGGGATGCTCCCGGTCGTACACGTGCGAGGCGACGGAGAGCATGATCGTGTCGTCCTCGAGCGACATCCAGCCGTGGTACACCCCGGGCGGGACGACGATCATGGCGGGCCGGCGGCCGCTGATCACGAAGACGTCCGTCTTCTTGTACGTCGGACTCTCGCGCCGGTCATCGACGAAGGCGAACTTCGCCGAGCCGCGCACCAGGCAGAACCAGTCGTGGAGCTCCCGGTGCTTGTGGAAGGCGCGGACGACCGATCGCCCCGGGTCGCCCACCACGTACACCTGGGCGATGTGCGGGACGAAGAAGTCGGTATCGTGGATGACCTCGTAGAGATAGCCGCGGTCGTCCTCGAGGACCTCGAGCCGCACCACCAGCAGCCCCTGGATCTTCCGGTCCTCGGTCACCAGGCGGCGTTGCTGTCCCGACGTCAGCGGCTTGGTCATGAGGTCAACTCCTCCTTGAGATAGCGGCGAACGCCGTCCCGCCAGCCCGGCAGCGGGGGCAGGCCGAGGCGTTCCTGCAGCGGGCTTGCGAGGGCCGACCGCAGGGGGCGGCGGGCCCGCCAGGGAAGCTCGGCCGCGCTCACCTGCTTGATCGCCGCATCCAGACCGGCCTCTTCGAGGACGGCCCGCGTGAATTCCAGCCGGGTACACGCCCCGGCGTTCGTGACGTGGACCGTCCCGGTCACCTTGTGCCCGAGCAGCATGACGATCCGGCGGGCCAGGTCTGCCGTGTAGGTCGGCGAGAACACCAGGTCGGTGGCGACCGTGAGCGGCTCGCCCCGCCGGGCGCGCTCGACGACCCCCGAGACCACGTTCCAGCCCTTCCCGCTCCGGCGCTTGCCGAAGAGGTACGCCGAGCGGACGACCAGATGGCGCGGGGTGGCGGCTCGGACGGCGAGCTCGCCGGCGACCTTGGAGACCCCGTACACGTTGAGCGGCGCCACGGCCGCGTCCTCGCCGTACGGAACGGGGTCGGCGCCGTCGAAGACGTAGTCGGTGCTGAGGAAGACGACCCCGGCGCCCCGGGCGGCCGCCGTCGCCGCCACGTTCAGCGCCCCCAGGGCGTTCACCTCGAAGGCGCGGCGCGGGTCGGCCTCGCACCCGTCCACGTCGTGGAAGGCCGCGGTGTTGATCACCCAGTCCACCTCCGCCGGCAGCGCGGCCTCCACGCTCTCGCGGGACGCGACCTCGACGTCGGCGTGGGTGAGCCCCACGCCCTCCGCCCCCAGGACGGCCATGAGGTCCGTGCCGAGCATCCCCCCGGCCCCGATGACGGCGACGCGCACCCCTACCACTCCTTGAGCGTCTTGAGCCAGCGGATGTTGTAGTAGAGGGGATTGTCGAAATCGGTGTAGCGGCCCTGCTCGAAGAGCGCCCACAGCTCGTTCAGCGCCACGGTGACGCCCCGGTCGGCCGAAAATCCCAGGACGCGTTTGGTCTTCTCCATCGAGGCACGGTAGCCGCGGGCCTCGGCCTGACCCTCGTAGTCCACGTCGATGTCCACCTTGACCCGATCCTCGAGAACCTTCTTCACCCAGTGCGCGAGGCTCTGGATCCAGTAATTCTTGTGGACGATGTTGAAGACCTGCCCGTGGACGGCGGCCTCGGGGGCGTACGCCGCGGCGAGGATCGCGTCGGCGGCGTCCCGGACGTGCACCAGGGGCCGCCACACCTCGCCCCCGGCGTGGACGGTGAGGCGCTGCTTCTCCCGGGCGTCGCGCGCGAACGTGTTCAGCACCAGGTCGTAGCGCATGCGCGGCGAGAAGCCGAAGAGCGTGCCGAACCGGAGCACGACGGGGCCGAAGCGCGGGCCGGCCAGGGCGAGGAGCTTGCGTTCCGCGAGCCACTTCCCCTGGCTGTAAAACGCCGTCGGGGCCACCGCCGACTCCTCCGTCTTGAGGTCGTCGGACGGGCCCCGCGTGTAGTAGACGGAGCAGGAGGAGGCGAAGACGAGGCGCCGGACGCCGCGCTCGAGGCAGGCGCGCGCCACGCGCTCGGTCGCCATGGCGTTGATCTCGGCGTTGGCCTGAGGGTTGAAGTCCGCCGACGGGTCGTTGCTGAGGCCGGCGAGGTGGACGACCAGATCCACCCCGTCGAGGAGCTCGGGGTCGAAGGTCCTGATGTCGTCGGCGACGAGCCGAACGCGCCCCTTCCAGTCCGCCAGCCCCGCGTCGCCGAAGTGGAGCTTGTCCAGGACGCTCACCTCGTCCCCGATCTCCACGAACTTCGGGACCACGTGGCACCCGAGGTATCCCGCCCCGCCCGTCACCAAGACACGCATTGGCTCCCCCTCGCTCCTCAGTAGGTCATCCGCTTCCGAAGCAGCCGCTCGCCCAGCTCGACCTCCGCCAGCCGGGCCGCGACGATCTCGCCGCAGCGCCCTTCCCCGTACGGCTTGCTGCACTTCCGGGCGCGTGTCCGCGTCTCCTCGTCGTGGAGCGCCGCGCTGACGGCCCTCGCGATCGCGTCCCGATCGTAACCCGCGTCGATGACGTTCTCGGCCCTGAGCCGCCCCTGCTGGCGCGGGCCCACGTTCACGCAGGGGATCCCGAAGCTCGGCGTCTCCTTGATGCCGGAGGAGGAGTTGCCCACGACCGCCCAGGCCACGTTCAGCAGCCCCAGGTACCGGCGCCGGCCCAGCGACTTGTGGAACTGGAAGTGCGGCACGGCCTCGTAGGCCCGGAAGGCGTCGATGATCGCCTGGCTGCCGGGATCGCTGTTGGGATATGTGAGCACGGTCTGCGCCCCCACCGCCTTCAGCGCCTCCAGGCTCTCGACGACCTGGGCGCGGGCCTTGTCGGGCTCGGTGCTCACGGGGTGCTGGGTGAAGACGAGGATCGGCCGGGCGCGGTCGAGGGCGAACTCGCGGCACGTCTCCTCCGGAGGCGTGAACTCGTTCCGCCGGATGGTGTCCAGCGTCGGGAGCCCCGCGAACACGACCCGCCACTCCTCCTCGCCGAGCCGCTTCACCCGCTCCGCCGCCTCGAGCGACGTCGTGAAGTGCAGGTGGGCGAGCTTCGTCATGGCGTGGCGCACCGAATCGTCGTGGGTGCCCCCTTCGGTAAGGTCACCCCCCTCCACGTGGGCGACGGGAATGTTCATCTCGAAGGACGCGATGGCCGCGGCGAAGCCCTCCATCCGGTCGGCGTAGACCAGGGAGATGTCCGGCCTCAGGCTATCGAGGATCTCGGAGAACTGCCCGATCCCCCGGGCGAGGCTCAGCGTCTGCTCCTTCACGCTCCCGCCCTTGACGCCGAGGTCCGCCGTCGCCGTGATCTCCACTCCGTCGTCGAGGATCTCGTCCACGGTCCGGCCGAACGGCTCCGACAGGTGCGTCCCCGAGACCACGACGCGGACGTCGAGATCTCCGCGCTCCTTCATCGCCTGGATGATGGGGTAGAGGAGGCCGTACTCGGCGCGGTTGCCGCTGAAGACCGCGATCCGCCTCATGGCGACCGCACCGTGCCGGCCACGGGCTGCGCCGAGCGCCAGGCCGCCCAGGCGCGATGGACGCCGTCCGTCCAAGAGACGCGCGGCGACCAGCCGAGCCGCTGGAGCCGCGGGTCCATGGCCGCCGGTGTTCCAGCCGGCCGCGGGTCGATCGCGCTCCCGCGCGCGAGGGCAGAGACGAACCGCGCCAGATCGACGAGCGGAACCTCCTCGCCACCCAGGCTGACGACGCCACTCACGTCCTCCGCCTCTACCAGGAGGGCCAGCGCCTCGGCCACGTCTTCCACGTAAATGAGCGGCACCGAGGCCGCCGCATCGCCCGCGTAGAGCGGGCGCCCGTCGGCGGCCTTCTCGAAGAAGTCCGGCACGACCGCGCCCGGGTCCTGGCCGGGGCCGTAGCCGTTGGCCAGTCGCACCGCCAGCGCGCCCCCGGGAAAATCGACGGCGTAGAGAGACGTCCACTGCTCGGCCACGGCCTTGGAGACGGCGTAGGGATCGCCGGGCTGATCGGCGACGAGGCGCGAGGAGG
>JACPSW010000117.1 GCA_016193045.1 Candidatus Rokuibacteriota bacterium
ACGCTGAGGAGCCGGTGGGTGACGATCACGAACATCAGGAGTGTCGGTGCCCACCACATGATCGACCTGCAGACGACCGCCAGAACATTCGTCGCGGGCCCCGTCATCTCGCACAACTGTTACGCAGCCTACCTCGGCAAGCAGTACCGGCTCCGCAGCCCACGGGAAGTGGTGGACGAAATGGAGCACCTCAAGAAGCGGCTCGGCTTGGCCTACATCCATTTCCTGGACGACTTGCTGATGACCGACTACCGCTGGGCTCTCGCGCTGTGCGACGAGCTGCGAGAGCGGAGGAGAAAGACCGGCTTCGAAATCATGTGGGGCGGGACATGCCGCACCAACATCGTCGCGGACGATGTCCTCCGCGCAAAGCGGGAAGGCCGCCCGCACATGCTGGAACAGGCCTACGAAGTGGGAATGCGGCAGGCCGGCTACGGAGTGGAATCCGCGAGCCCAAAGATCCTGAAGGCCATTGACAAGAGCGGCCAGACCCTCGAGAAGATGGAAATCGCGATCCTCGAAACCCAGCGCATTCTAGGTTATGCCGACTGCTCCTTCATGATCGGCTCCCCGGGGGAGACGCGGGACACCGTGAAGGAGACCGTGGACTTTTGCCGGAAGGTCGGCCTGAAGCCGGAGGTCTTTTTCTTTACGACCGCCTACCCCGCCACGTCATTCTGGCAGCTCGCCCTCGACAAGGGCCTCATCCGCAAGGCCGTGACCGGCGAGAGGGGGCTCGCCGACGACGACATCGTCGAGCAGTACTTTCTCCGGCTCGGCGAGCAGGGGGAGGAAGTCCGGACCAACTTCAGCGACCTGCCGGACGAAGAGATCGTCGAACTGTCCTGGTGGGCGGTCTCGGAGTTGGGGGCCCAGAACACCGTCCGTCACCCCCACACGGGCGAGGCGCAGGAACGCGTTCGAGACGCGGTCCGGGGCGCGACCAAAGCGGATCTGTAGCCCGTGGCGCGGGCGATCGGCGTCATTCCCGCGCGAGGCGGCAGCGAACGCCTTCCGGGAAAGAACACCCGAGTGATCGCGGGCAAGCCCCTCCTCGCCTATACGATCGCGGCGGCCAAGCGAGCCTCATCCCTGAGCGAAGTGATCGTCTCCACCGAAGATGACGGGATCGCGCGCCTGGCCCGAGAGCACGGGAGCCGGGTCGTCATGCGGCCGGCCGAGCTCGCCCGCTCGGATTCCCCGATCGACGACGCCATGCGCCACGCCTGCGACGAGGCCCAACGACATGACGAAACGCCGATCGACATCGTCGTCTGCATGCAGGCGAATGTCCCCGTGCGGAAGGACGGCGAAATCGACGAAGTGGTGTCACGACTCCGCGCCGCGCCCTGGGCGACCGCGGTGGCCACAGGATACTGCGTTCAGCAGCGACCCGAATGGATGAAGCGAATCAAGGACCGGGTCACCATGGAAATCGAGCCGTTCATGGATGCCGGGACGGCGTACCGAACCCAGGACCTCCCGGACCTGTACTTGCTGGACGGCGCCGTGGTCGCCGTGCGGGCCGAGGTGCTGCGCCGCGCAGCCGGGGACCGGCGCGTCCACGCCTACATGGGCGAGCGGATCCTCGTCGTCACGCATGACCCCAGGTACGCGGTGGAGGTCGACGAAGAACCCGACGTCGATCTCGCGGAATTCTTCCTGGCGCGCGCCCCCCGATCCTGACGCACATTCCGCGATTCGATCTCCGTCCCATGAAGCGCCCCACTTCTGATTTCATCCTTAGGGACCTTGGGACGGAGCGCGTCCTCACCGTCCGGGGCGCGGAGTACCGCACGTACTACAGCGAGCGGATCATCCGGATGCTGATCGAGCGCAAGGGCCTCGCCCGGGCGCCGCTCTACTTCCCCTTCAAGGAGACGCGGGGGCGGTTCTTCCTGGAGCGGCTCTTCCGCTTCCTGGCGGCCCGCGGGGCGCGTGATCTCCGGGTGCTCGAGGTCGGCTGCTCCTTCGGGCACATCACCGAATACCTCAACGACCAGCCGCCCGTCACGGAGATCCATACCTTCGATGTGGATGGGCCCTTCGTCGAGATCACCCGGGCCAAAGTGGAAGAGTTGAGTCTCGGCAAGGTGCGCCAGGTGCTTCATCTGACCGATGAGCAGACGACGCGCCTCCCGTTCCCGGACGCCGCGTTCGATCTGGTGCTCGCGGTGGGGGTGGTGGAGCATCTGCCGGCCCGCGACCGCCACCGGTACGTGGACGAGTGGTACCGAGTCCTCGTCCCCGGGGGCCACATCGCCATCCTGGACACGCCCAACCGGCTCTTCCCCCTCGAGACTCACTCCGTCGGGCTCCCCGGCATTCAATGGCTGCCGCCGCGATTGGCCTTCGGCTACGCCCGCCTGCTGCGACCGACGCGCGTGCGGGGCGTGTCCTTCGGGGAGTTCAACTGCGGGGCCTGGCGCAATGCCTCGCTGCGGGAGTGCCTGCCCTCCAGAGGGTGGGCCGGGATCGTGGATGCGACCGAAGAGGCGGGCTACGGCTGGAACTTCTTCCGGGACACGGCCCGCTCGCGCATCCGGCGAGCGGTGCTGCCGATGTTCGCGGTGATCTGCAAGACGCTGGGGGCGCTCAGGCTGTCGCCGTCGCTGGCGCTCCCCTACTTCAACCTGGTCTTCCGGAAGCGGGAGGGGTGACTCCTCACTCCCCCATGACCTGGATGTCGATCGCCCGCTGCCGCGGGCCGTCCAGCTCGGCGAAGATGATCGATTGGAAGCGGCCCAGCGACAGCTCCCCGCCGGAGAGCCCGACGGCGATGCTTCGCCCGAGAAGGGCCGCCCGCAGGTGGGCGTGGGCGTTGCCCCGCTCGCAGTCCGAGTAGCGCGGATCGTCGTGGCGGTAGCCGTTTCGCTCGCCGACGAGGCCGGACACCATCTTCTTGAGATCTTCGATCAGCGCGCCCTGAAATTCGTTCACGAACAAGGCCACCGTCGTGTGGAGCGAGTTGACGAGGACGATGCCATCACTGATGGGATGCTTCTGGACGGCGTCGCGGATCTGCTTGGTGATGTCGAGGAACTCCGTCCGTTCCTCTGAGGCGAGCGCGAGCGTTTCCCTGGCAACTTTCATTCATACCCTCCGAGCGGCCTTCCAACTAGTTAAATTTACGGCTTATTTTCCGTTCCCGGACGAATAGGCCGGCTTTTAGAATAGCCAAAACACGGTCACGGAGTCAACCGAAACTACCCGGCGCGGGCGAGCGGGGAGGGCAGAAAACGTAGAGGCGTCGGCTCAGCGAATCTTGAGAATCAGGCTCAGGACCCACATCCAGACGGGCACGGCGGCGCCGAAGAGGGCCACCATGGTGGTCACGGTCCACCGGAAGTGAGAGCGCATGTCGGCGCGCAGGTCCCGGAACTCCAGGGCGAAGTGGTCGAGGCGGCGATTCACATCGTCGAAGCGGCGGTTGACGTCGTCGAAGCGGAGATTGACATCATCGAACCGGCCGCCGATGTCCGTGCGCAGGTCATCCAGCCGCTTGTGCACGTCGTCCATGCGCTTCGAGAGCTCCTCGGCCATGCCTTGAGCATAGGAGACGCCTCCGCCAGAATCAACTGTATCGTTTTCAATACTTCAGCCGGGGGTCCAGCAGGTCGCGGAGGCCGTCGCCGAGGAGGTTCAGCCCCAGGACGGTGAGGGCGATGGCGGTGCCGGGGAAGACCGCGTACCAGGGCGAGAGCCCGAGAAAGTTCTGCGCGTCCTTCAGCATGAGCCCCCAGGAGGGGTGCGGGGGCTGGGTCCCCAGGCCGAGGTAGGAGAGGGCCGCCTCGGCCAGGACGGCGACGGGGAAGCTGATGGTCGCCTGGACGATGAGCGGCGAGAGGCTGTTGGGGAAAATGTGGCGGAGGATGAGGACCGCGTCGCCGGCGCCCAGCGCCCGCGCCGCCAGGACGAACTCACGGTCGCGCAGCTCGAGGAAGCTCCCGCGGGCCAGGCGGGCGAAGACCGGGATGAAGGCGATGCCGATGGCGACCATGCTGATCGCGATCCCGGGCGTGAAGATCGCCGCGAAGAGCAGCGCCGAGAGGATCGCCGGAAACCCCTGGACGGCGTCGATGAGCCGCATGAAGGCCTCGTCGAGCCAGCCGCCGAAGTACCCCGAGAACATGCCCAGGAGGACCCCGATCCCCATCCCGATCCCCACCGCGATGACGCCGACCGAAATGGACGTCACGGCGCCCCTCATGATCCGGGAGAGCAGGTCGCGGCCGAACTGATCGGTCCCCAGCCAGTGGTCGGGCGACGGCCCCTGGAGCCGGCTCGCGATGGACATCTGGAGCGGGTCCTGGGGCGTGTAGATCAGGGAGAGCGCCGCCGTGAAGACCAGGAGCGCCGAGATGGCGAAGCCGAGCGTGAAGGTGACGTGCCTGAACGGGTGGAGCCGGCGCCTATTCATAGCGGATCCGCGGGTCGAGGAAGCCGTAGAGGATATCCACGAGGACATTGATCACGACGATTGTGGCCGCCACGAAGAGCACGACGCCCTGCACCACCGGCAGGTCGCGCGCGTTGATCGCCCCCAGGGCGAGCCTCCCGAGCCCGGGCAGGTAAAAGACGCTCTCGAGGATGATGCTCCCCGCCATGAGCTGGCCGAGTTGGATCCCGACCACGGTGACGACCGGGATCATGGCGTTCCTGAATGTGTGCTTCGCCAGGACCGACGCCTCGGCGAGCCCTTTGGCGCGGGCCGTCTTGACGTACTCCTCCCGCAGGACCTCGAGAATCGCGGAGCGGGTGGTGCGGGCGAGCACCGCGAACTGGAAGAGGCCGAGCGCGATCGCC
>JACPSW010000146.1 GCA_016193045.1 Candidatus Rokuibacteriota bacterium
AAACGTTTCCCACGCGAGGCTGGACGGCAAAAGCGACGCATGAGTGAAGAAGCCCCCGCCAGCGATGAAGTTTTCTGGGGCGTGGAGTTTGAACAGGAAGGGATGCCCAACCCCAATCGTTTTGAACAAGCGATTCCCGCCTGGCTGCCAGAAGTTGACCTCTTCGAGATGTGGGCGTTGGCGAAGGAAACGATACCAGTCGTTGTCCGTAACGGCGACCCAGGCTTTCATGTTCAACTAACCTGCGATCTTACAGGCCTTGTCCGGCAGGAGGGCCCGGCTCTTGGCGAAGGCGGCGTGGATCGAGGGGGCCAGGACGCTGCCGCTCGTCGGGGCCAGGAGGTCCCGGCTCATCAGGAGCGCCACCACCTCGCTCAGGGTGAAGGGGGCCGGGAGCTTGGCGCGGAAGCCGTCCACGAGCCGGTAGCGAACGCGCCGGCCGTCCTTGTCGTCGTAGAGGGGGAAGCTAGCCTTCTGGAGGACGGCGAGGTCGCGCCAGACGGTGCGCACGGTGCAGCCGAGCTCGCGCGCCGCCTCGTCCACGGTGAAGCCGTTGGGGTGGTCCAGGAAGCGGATCAGCCGCCACTGCCGCGAGAGCTGGTCACCGCGCGCCATCGCCCCTCCCGAGGTGTCCACAAAAGATAACACATTCTCAGTAGATGGGCGAGTGTCACGGAAGTGTGACAGGGGGGGTCAGAGGTGCTTCCCGAGGGGCTCCCGTGTTAGGCTCTTGGCGTGCGAGCGGAAGGGGGTGAGCGCATGAGGCAAGTGGTCATCTATCCGGGGGAGAACGGCTACTGGGTCGTGGAGTGTCCCAGCCTGCCGGGGTGTGTCAGTCAGGGAAAATCCAAGGAAGAGGCCATCGCCAACATCAAAGAGGCGATCCGAGGCTATATCGCGGCACTCGAGCAGGACAAGCTACCCGTCCCCAAGGAGCGTTTTGAGACTTTCGTCGTGGCTGTATGACGAAGCTGCCCCTGGTCTCCGGGCGCGAGTGCGTCCGAGCACTCGAGCGAGTTGGCTTCCACTTGAAGCGCCAGGAAGGCAGCCATATGATCCTCCGCCGGGATAACCCTTTCGCCCAGGTCGTCGTCCCCGATCACAGAGAACTGGACCGGGGCACCCTCCGCGCGATCCTCCGTCAGGCCGGCATCGGAGTCGAGGACTTCCTGAAGCTACTCTGAGCCCGTCGGGTCCCGGCCCCCCCCAGGATCTCAGGGGCAGAGGTGCCCTCGAAGACTCGCCCCCAACTGTGACCTTGCCTGTCAGGGGTCTCCGGGATGATGGGCCCAAAGGAGGCCTAACCATATGAAGACTATTGCTGACGCCACCGACCCGACTGGCTGACGTCGGACGAGGCCGTGGCCGCCGGAGCCCTGGAGGTGACGGAGGTCAACGAGGGAGAACTGAGGGTTCTAAGGAATTCGCGAAACCGCCCCTGGGCCATTGTATAGGCGTTCGAAGCTGACCTGATACCGCCCGATGACCACCGGGTCGTCCAGAATGATCGCGTTCTCGTGATTGAACCGCTCGGCCGAGTCGGTCCAGTTGTAGGAGCCGGTCGCCACGAGCTTGCCGTCGAAGATGGCGAACTTGTGGTGCATGATACCGCGCCCGTTTCCCCGGGCCAGACGGACCTTGACCCCCTTCTCCAAGAGGAGCGGGATCTCGGAATGCTTCCCGTGGGCCTGGCGGGCGTCCGCCACGATCCGGATCGCGACGCCGCGCTCCCTGGCGGCGAGGAGGGCGCCCGCCAGCTCGCCGGAGGTGAAGTCGAAGATGGCCAGGTCGATGGTGGCTTTGGTGTGGTTGATGGCGCGGAGAAGGCGGTCGCGGATCCCGCCGTCGGGGGAGAAGTAGACCTCGGGCTCCGCCAGCGCCGAGGCAGCCTGGAGAACGAGGAGGGCGACGAGAAGAAAACAGAAAGGTTGCCTGTAGTCGCCGGCGGTCCGTGGCCGTGGCATGACCGGCTCAGTAGTCGCCGGCGGTCCGTGGCCGTGGCATGACCGGCTCAGTACCCCAGCTTCGCGCGGCGGAGCACCTCCGCTTGCTCGCGACCTCGAGCGGGGTAGTTGATCAGGTCGAGGTAGAGCTGGGCGTTGCAAACGACGCGAACCCCTCTGATGGTCTGGACCCGATAGAAGACCCCCTCGTCGTAGGGCTCGAGAAGGTGGACCGTCCCCCCGGATTCCACGGGTCGGAGGTCGAGGGCCTTCACGAGCCGCTCGCGATCGCCCACAAAATAGGCATGCACGTCCGGCGAGCGGACGAAGGGCGCCACGAAAGCCGCCCCGCTGTGGAGGGTGAAACCCACCGCCTCTTTGTGGGTCACAGCGTGGGCGGTAAGCTTGGCCGCCAGCTGGGCAGAGTTCCGGACGAACGTGTAGAACGTGTGCTGGCGGTGCATCTCGAGACTGTAGTTCTGCGCCCAGAGATCGAGGATCTCTCCGGGCTTCTGAAGCTTGATGGCCCCCCGGCGCTTGTCCACGAAGGCCTTCTCCTCGAGCGCGTTGACGACGAGGTGGGCGGTCCGGAGGCTGATGGCCGCCTCCTCCGCCAGCCGG
The DNA here is from genome assembly GCA_016193045.1 of Candidatus Rokuibacteriota bacterium. GTDB lineage: Bacteria > Methylomirabilota > Methylomirabilia > Rokubacteriales > CSP1-6 > CSP1-6. Next base: position 2,565 of record JACPSW010000146.1, read on the forward strand.
GCCAGCGTCCACTCTGCCTTGGGTTGCTCCAGAAGCACCCGGAGGATCCTCGAGGACCTGGGGGCGAAGAGCCGCCTGAGCCGGGCCTTCGCCCGAGCGGGAGGTTCGGCGCTCATCCGATCTACCAGGATCCCATCGAAGCGGAGGAAGACGTTCCCAGCGAGGTCGAGATAGCCGACCCCGGCCTCGCGGCAGAGGCGCCGCCCTTCTGGGGAGATGTAGGGGGCGATGATGACGGGGTAGAGGCGGGGATCTTTTCGGACCGCCAGCGTGAGGGACGTGATGGCCTGGGCCAGGTAACGCGGCTCCCCGACGGACTTGACCTCGCAGATGAGGCGGCGTGTCCGCCCCGCGGACCGGACCTTCAGGACGAGGTCCCAGGGGGCGCCTCGGGAAGGCCGCTCCACGGCCACCTGGAGCGTCGGGAGCAGCTCCGGGAGCCGCCGGCGCAGGCTGGCGAGGACCTCCTTCTCGGTCGGCATATTTTTACCGTACGGGTAAAATAGCCGATCCGGTATACGTGTGTCAATTTTTCGACTCAGCTGAGGGAGGGCTGATCTGGGACAAAGAGGGCCGCTCTTGCCGTCGAGGGAGCCTTGCGCCGAGATAGGGTTTGATATGTGGCTCGCCATGCCATATATTAGGGCCAGAGATGGCGCGGGCCAGGCTGGTCCTCCGCGAGAAGGTGATCGACGAGGAGGGCAACATCGTGGAGTTGGTGATCTGGGAGGTCCCCTCCACCCCGGAAAACCCGGCCGGCCTGCGGTATCGGCTGGCGTTCGTCCGCCAGGGGGAGCGGGCCCCAGCGGTCCTGTACGATAACCATCACCCTAAAGGGCACCATCGCCACATTGAGGGGGTCACTGAGCCCTACGCCTTTGCGGATGTGGACCGGCTTCTGTTGGATTTCACGGCGAACGTCCGCCGGATCAGAGGAGACACGACATGGCCAAGACCTTGACCATCCAGATCAAGTCGGTCGGTGAGGCGCTGGAGGGTTTCCGCGAGACGTTCAAGGCCTACGAGGCCGGCCGACGAGTCAGCCGTCGGGAAGGGGTCTACTTCACGAGCATCGAAGCGGCCCGCAATCTGCTCACGCGGAACCGTCTGGCGCTCCTCAAGGCGATTCGAACGCAGCGCCCGGGCTCGATCTATGAGCTAGCCAAAGCGCTGAAGCGAGATCTCAAGAACGTTCAAGGGGACCTCAGGATCTTGGAGAAGTACGGGCTCGTCCGGATGACAGAGGGTCGCAGCACTGGGAAGCGCAGGGTCAAGGTGCCGGAAGCTCTGTTTGGCGAGATCGCGCTCAGGATCGCGATTTAGCCATGACCACTCGAGCTGTTCGTGGGATCGGTTGGGCGGAGGGAGCGTCAGGCGTGGCGCGACTCGCTCACGGGCGCGCCTCCACGGGAAGCCGTGCGACGATGGCGGTACACACCTCCCGGGCCGTCGCCAGCGCTTCCTCCGCCTCCTGCAACGAGGGTTCCTCCGGCTCGCCAGGGTACCGAAACTTCCACGCGTACTCCGTGAGCGGCACCGCCCGGTCGATGAGCCCCTTGAGGGTGGGGTCCACCTGGAGGCACTGCTCGCCAAGCTCCTCGATGCTGTGGGTCTTGCGGAACGGCCGGTCGTGCCAGGTCAGGAAACCCTTCAGGGATTTCTCGCCAGAAGCCGACCTTCGGATACGCCGACCATTATCAAGTTTTCGGGCGGCCGCGGCCCCGGCGGCGGTCGAGGGCGGCCCCCCAGCTCGCGAGGAACGCGGTCACGAAGGCGTGCTCCTTGTCGGGCTCGACGGCGAGGGGAGCGAGCGCCATCGCGGAGGCGAGGGCGATGTGATAGCCCTCCGAGCGGGAGGCCGCCGCGCGGCGGTACGCCGGATGGGCCTCGTTGATCCAGACGGTCGTCTCGACCAGGCGGGCCAGCTCGGGATCGTCGGGGCGCGGCTCGAACTGGATGGAGAGGCCGTAGCGCGACGGCCGGCGGGGGCCCCGGGTTGCGGGGAGGTCTACCGTGGCCGCGGGCGGGAGTGGCTCCGTCGCTGCGGGCTCGGGCGCCCCGGGCTCTACCGGCGGCCCCGCCGGAGCCGGCGCCTCGTCGGCCCCTCGGGGCTCCGTCGTGCTCGCGGGTACCGCTCCCGGACTCTCGCCCTCGCCGGGCTTCGCCAGGGCCTGCCCCATCGGCAGGGCGCGCTGGCCACCGGCGCGGCGCTCGACAAGCGCCGCCAGCAAGGGAAACTCCTCGGCGAGGTCGAGCAGGACCGCCTCGAGGTCGCGCTCGACGGGACGGGCGGCCCGCCGCCGGGCCTGCTCGCCCCCTTCGCGGATATCGCCCCAGGCGGCGAGCTGGCGCGCGACCGCTTCCTGGATCGCCTGCCTGTACGCCAGGTAGATCGCGCCCCGCGCCCCGGCGCGGATGAAGTCGGCCTTGTTGGGGGTGAGCGCCTGCGCCAGGGACGGGGCCTCGATCAGGCCGGCGACGCGCTCGGGAGACG
>JACPSW010000147.1 GCA_016193045.1 Candidatus Rokuibacteriota bacterium
AGTGAGGCCGCATAGGCGAAGAGATCCGCCGGATGGTACCGGCGCTGGGACTCCAGCCGCCGAACCTCAACCATCACGGGAGGGGCGTACTTGGGGTTGAGGGTTCCCGGCACCCGGAGGAGGTGGGAGACGTCCGTCGCGCTTGGGTCGCCCCTAAAGCGCTGGGCCAGGCCTCTCAGGAGGCTTTCGGCCGCCGCCTGGCCGCTGGGCGTGTCCACGCGGAGTGGCGAGGAGAGGATCCAGTACCAGTGCTCCCCTCGGCCGGACGCGACGATCGCCGACGGCTGGGGCTCGGCCGGGGGCGGCCCCGCCGGCAGCGTGTCGAGGTCAACCCAGAGGGCCGGCAGCGCCGTGAGGTGGCGCTTGGTGCCTCCCCGGCCGTCTCTGAAGGCGACCCCGAAGAAGGCGTGGAGGTACCTCCCTCGGCGGCTGAGCCAGGCGGTCAGGCCACGGGTGTCTGTCGGGTTGAAGAACCCACGGGTCGCGCGCCCGCGCCCGGGGGCGACGGCTCGAAGCTCAATGGCTCCGTCGCAGGGAGGAAATGCCTGAAGGAGTTCGAAGAAATCCTCGTAGGGACGCATGACTGACCGTATCGAGAGACCACCGCCCCGGGGAGCCGGGAAAGTGGCTCAGGGCGAGGCGAGAAGGTGAGCGAGGCGCGGACGGATAGGTGAGACGCGCGCGTGGGGCCTCCTGGACGCGAATCTTTCCGTCGGAGTCCAACCCCCGTCTGCCTTGACTTCTACCGCGCGCCTCAGATAGCGTTCCCCACATGAAGGCCTGCCGCTTTGGCGCCCTCCTCTTGGCCTTCGGTGGCATCATCGGGTGCGCGACCGTCGTCTCTCCGGAGAGGCTGGCGGAACTGAAGGCCACGGAAGCAGAATCCGCGGCTCGGCTCACGGCCGAGGGCGAACTCCTCTACCGGGCGGAGGCGTTGAAAAAAACCGGTTACCAGTACTGCAGCATTGCGGTCGGACTCCTCGAGCAGGGAGAGCTCCGACGTGGGATCCGAGAAGCGAGCAAAGCCCTCTTCCTTGGCCAGCAGAGCCGCGACGAGTACCTGCTGGCCAATGCCAAGCGCGACCTCGCCTATGCCTACAGCCTGGCCGGTTATCTCGACCGCGCCGCGCAGTTCGCCGAGGAAGCTATCGACCACGTCCAGCGGGCCCCGGGGCACGTTGATCGCTCTGTGATACTGGGGCCAGCGTACAAGGTCCGGGGAGACGTGAGGCTCCGCCAGGGGAGAGTGAGCGAGGCCACCCGGGATTACGAGCGGGCGCTGGCATCGAGCCAGCAGTCCTTTCAGCCTTTTGTGCGAGTGTCCTTGGGGAACGCCTACCTTGCGAGCGGGAACCCGCCGAAGGCCCGAGAGTTGTTTCGTGAAGCCGAGGCCGGGGCGCCGGCCGGACTCCGGCCGCTCATACGCCGTGGCCTGGGCCAGGCGGCCCTGGCGGAGGGTCAGCACCAGGAAGCGATTCGGCTGTTCTCAGAGGCCGCAGCGCAGGCAAGCGGCCCCGACCAGGCATACCACCGGCTCTGGGCGCTGGAGGGGGTCGGGCGCGCCCGGCGGGCCGCCGCGGATCAGGCCGGGGCGCTCGAGGCTTACACGCACGCGATCGCCGCCGCCGAGCAAGTGCGATCCCGATTCCGGAGTGAAGAGTTCAAGACAGGCTTCTTCGGGGATATCCAGCGCATCTTCGACGAAGCGGTCGGCCTCTTGGTTGAGGCCGGCCAAGTGGAGGCAGCCCTGGAGATTAGTGAGAGGAGTCGCTCTCGGGCTCTCCTGGATCTTCTCCGAGGACGCGTCAAGGTGAGCGCCGGGGCAGAGGCGTTCGCCGCCCCTCTTGGACAGGCGGTCTCGGCCTCGGAATTGCGAGCCGCCCTCCCCGAGGGCGTTGCGGTGGCCGAGTATCACGTCTCGCCACACCGGACGTACGCTTGGATCATTCGCCGTTCCGGGATCACGTTGGCGGTGGTCGAGGTGGAGCGAAAAATTCTGGCGCACGACATCGGGCGCCTTCGGGAGACGATCCGCGCCCGGACGCCTGAAGCGCCCGAGCTCGCTGCTGGCCTGTACGCTCAGCTGATCCGTCCGTTGGGGCTCGTCGAATCAGAGGCCCTCGTTGTCGTGCCACATGACGTGCTCCACTACGTACCGTTCCACGCACTCCGCGGACCCAGGGGATATCTCATCGAGGAGCGACCGGTCTCCTATGCGCCGTCCGCGAGCACGTTGGTGCGGCTGCTGGCCCGGGAACAGACGGATAAGCGTCAGGTGCTCGCGCTGGGGAACCCGGATCTCGGGACACCGAGGCTTTCGCTGCCCGGCGCCCAACGCGAGGTCGAGCGCATCAAGATGCTCTTCCCGGCCGCCGAGGTCTATGTTCGTCGGGATGCCACGAAGGAACGCTTCATGGCGAGGGCACCACAGAATGAGGTCGTGCATCTGGCCGCCCACGCCGAGGTTGACGAAATCGATCCTCTGTACTCGGTGATCCACTTGGCCCCAACCGAGAAGGTCCCCGGCGATCTGGAAGCGCACGAGTTGTACCGGATGGATCTGGCTCGCACGAGATTCGTTTCGCTGAGCGCCTGCGACACGGGCCTGGGCCGCGTCTCCCGAGGGGATGAGATCTGGGGATTCACGCGCGCGTTCTTCAGCGCGGGGACACCTGCGCTACTGGTTTCCCTATGGCCAGTGGAGGACGAGTCCACGGCCCGGCTCATGGGGGGGTTCTACGAAGAGCTCCGCCACGACACGGCCCACCGCGCGCTCCGCACGGCCCAGCTTGGGGTCCTGCGCACCCCGGCGTCCAGTCACCCTTTCTTCTGGGCACCCTTCGTCCTCGTCGGGGACTGGCGCTGACCTCTCCCCGCTGCAGTCGAGGCGGACCTCCTGGCCTTGGCTCTTAGAATGGCACCTCATCGACGTCGGGGTTCACTCGGACCTCGCTCGGCGCCGGCCCCGGGCCGGGCCCCGCGGCGGCTGGCGCGGCGGATTCGAGGACGCGGAGGAGCTCTCCCTCCCGGCCGCGGTACTCCTTCATCAGGGCCACGCGCCGAGCGCCCGGCGTCTTCTGCCGATCGAAGAGCGCGTTGATGCCGCTGAAGACGGCCTGAGGGACCGCGGGCGTTTCCGCCCGCCTCTCTGCGACACTCGGCGGGCTGGTCCTGCCCCCATTGGGGGGACGGGTCCTGCCGAGGGGTGCTGTTCTCCCGTCCTCACGTTTGGCAGTGTCCGATCCATCCCCGCCCGCCCCAGCGGCCGGCCCGGCCAGCCGGGACGCGCGCAGGACGTCGTCCGCGCTCGCGACGCCGGTGCCGAAACAGCCGTACCCCAGGAATCCCAGCGCGCGGCCGATCGCCGAGGTTTCGCCGGTCTCGACGGGGTTGGACCGATTGGCTCCGCCGCCGTTGAGGAAGATCCGCGCGTGGGCGACGGCCGTGCCCCGGACCTCCGACTTGACCGTGGCCCGGGCCAGGGGCTGCCCGGTCGTGGGATCCATGACGAAGGCCGTCTCGATGTGGAGCTGCTTGCCGGCCTCCTCATGCTCGTCGATCGCCATCCGGACCCGCCCGTCGACGGTGAGGTACGGCAGGCGGATCTCGGCCCAGAGGGGGTTGGCGTCGGTGCCGCCGACCTTCTTCCGCTGTTCCAGGAGCACGATAAAGCTGTGATACTGGACCGGGGTCTGCGCGAGCGCGAGCTCGCACAGGCGCTCAGCGTGGGCCTGGGCCGCGCCGACGAGTTCCTCCGCGTCTCGTGACAGGGTATTCAGGGGCCTGGGGTGTTCCACCGTCCTGCCGTCCTTAATAGGGGGGACTCCTGGTGACCAGCCGTTAAGGGACCACTTGTCAGGGATGGGCGAAAGCTCCGCCCCGGAGATACCTCTCGAAAAGCCAACCGGGAAACCGACCGAGCGGGTTGACGAAGGTGGGGAATCGCTACGCGGGCGAGTCTGCTACCGTCGACCTCCGAATCGCTACCGGACAGGAAGTGCCTGGGTTTCGACCCGCGAGAGGTCAACGACCTGACTCGCGCGGTCGATGTCGATTCCGACGAGGCGACCGTCCGCGTCGAAGTCCAAGACTACGCCGGGGGCCACTTCGCGCGAGTCCGCGCTAACGTTTTCGGAAAGGCTAATGTAAAGGGAGTCCGTCTCGGCGTCGTAATGAACTCTCATCGATCCATGACGCGACAACCGTTCACCCGCCTATCGCTGGGCCGGGGTGAATTCGACGTAGTCGCGGATCTCGACTTTGACTCCGGCCTTGGAGGCCTCTTCCGCCAGCGACAGCAAGCGCTTCGTGGTCAGTTGGTCGAAGTACGGCTCCCGGCAGTTCCCGCAGACCTCCGCCGGCACATTGCGGATCACCATGACGGTGTCCCGCTCGTCGAACGTCATCGTCGCCGTCCCTGGAGCGGTCGTTCCATGCTTGCAGAGGACGCAGGAGGATCCGGGTCTTGTCGGCTGCGTGACCGCTCGGCTTCCAGTCACCCCCAGCTCCCCAGGAATTCCAGACGAGTGGTCATCTCTTCTTGAGTCAGCCGAAAACAGAGGTTCGAGAGCCTGCGGAGGAGCACACCGACGGGCAGCTGATCGGACAGGATGATGCCCGCATGGGATCGCCCCTCGCGCATCATCTCCTGGTGCAGCCGGGCAAAATCGCCACGATTGTGGGTGAAGAACACGCGCTCCCCGCGGGTCGCAAACGTGAGCTGGTCTGCATCTGGGAGCCCGAGGTGTCCGGCTTCCTGTGTGGTGAGCACGTCGATGCCACGTTGACGGAGGGCCGCGGCCAGCGCCACATCCACGTCTTCATCGAGGTAGAGACGAATCGTCACCGGTCAAGGGTGCCCCGGACATACTCTTCCCGGTTCGCTTCAATGTCGGCGTCAATGTCCGCCTGGTGGTCGTAATAGAAGGACAGCGCGTCGTAGATCTGGGCCAGTGACAGATGGGGAAGTTTCACCTGGATTTCTTCCGGCGTATTGCCCATTCGGTGATAGGCCACGAGACTGCGCACCGGGGTCCGGGTGCCCCTGATCACGGGCTTCCCCCCAGCCACTCCCTCCACCTGTGTCACATAGGGATGAATGATCTGCACGGACATGGCCGCCTCCCAGGTCAATTCCCTCTTGGCAGTCACGCTACCACATCCCTCGCCCCGGCCGCAATTTCCCTCAGTCACGGCCGAACAGCTCCCGCCGGCGCTCCCAGGCTCAATCGCCGAGCTCGGGCGAATCGGGAAAGGGGAGCCGCGGGGGCAGCGCCGCGACCTACGCCGTGGACGGAAGGCGTCCGGCGACGTGGCGTTGAGCCCTTACCCCCCCGCCATCGGGGGAAAGAACCAGACCTCCGGCGTCTCGTCCTGGCCCTGCTCCGTGGCGCGGAGAAAATCCTCGAAGGTCTCGACCTGGGTGTCGCCGACGATGACGACCTCTCGTCGGGCCGTCCAGTCGTACTCCTTGAACTCTTCGACGTCCATGACGCCTTGAAAATGCCCGCTGCGATCCATCCGAATGACTCTGACTGTCTTCATGCTCGGCGCTCCTTTCGTCCCACCATGGCCCACAGGCGCGTGGCGGGGACGTCTCGAAATAACTGCTCCAGCAGGGGGAGGTCGTCTGTCAACGTCGCGATCTGTTCTCGATGACGGGTCGCCACCGTGAGCATCCGGCGGACAATCTGGTCGGCCTTGGGTAATTCCGCGGACTTCCCTTCAACCACGCAGCGAAATTCCCCATTGACCAGGATGCGATAGCCGTCCGTGACCGCGACATTCGGGGGGTTACTGCGAAGCCACTCGAGGGCATGCCCTCGCTGCCAGTGAGGCGTCGAGTCTTGCAACAGCGGAGGGATCGGCGCCCCGGCCTTGACCCAGGCTTTCTCTTGGTCAATCCGGATGCGCACAAACCCCAGGAGCGTGGTGACGGCTGTGCGCAGGCGGTTGGCTGTCGTATTGGCCAACTGCCGTTGATGGAGATACCACGTCCAGATTTCCGCGAGGGGAATCGCCAGGGTGTCATCCACGGCCAAGTCCGGCTCGATCAGATTCTTTTGCACCAGCACCTGCTCGCAGGCTTTGACGAGGCCATCGACGGAACAGTATCCGGCGATCCCGTCTTCCTCGTCTGGGTCTTTCTCCTTGACCTCCGCCGGTCCTCCAAGGGCCGGAGTGAGAATGTCGCGAAGCAACAATCCCCTCGGAAACGAGTCCGGACACATGATCCAGGTGAGGAGTGTGCCCGTGGACCACTGGCTCTGAAACCACTCTTTGATGCGGCCCACGCACCAGGACAGCAGGGCTTCCTGGGGGGTATCGTGTCGGGCCGCGGTCTGGAGAATGGCATGAAAGGCCGGGCGATTGGGTTTGACGGCCAACCGCTCCCACGCCCGAATGAACGGTTCGCCATAAATCCTGAAGTTCTCGGGCGGGTGGCCATCCGCATTCACGGGAACGTATTCGCCGAGCGCCAGGTTCTCGCCTTGGTTCGGGAAGGAATCCACTATGGAGGCCATATGGAACGCATTTCGATCCTCTGGCACCGAGCGTCTCGACTACGACCACCTTATTAGTCGCCACAGCATTGAAGATCTGCGGCTCGCGCGACTTCTCTTTGAGGGCGGTGCGCCAGAAGCCATGCGAGAGGCAGAAGAGAGACCAGAAGGAGGCGTCAGCGGGAAAACATACTCCGTCGAAGAGATTCGCGCGACGTACAGAAACGCGTATGCTCCATGGACAGAGGAAGACGACGCGCGACTCGAGCAGGAGGCTCGAGCGGGTGGAACCATCCACGATCTGGCTCAGCGCTTCGGCAGAAACGAAGGGGCGATCCGGTCCCGTCTGCGCAAGCTCGGGCTGGAATGAGACTAATGCTCACCGGGCGCGATCTGGATGACGAGACTTGCCGCCTCCGGCAAGATTTCCCGGCTTTTCAGGACACCGACGAGCGGCAATGACTGGGAGCAGAATGAAACACCATCATCTTTTCGTGGCCCGCGAAGCCGTAGGCGCCGGCACCGATGCTCGAACTTGGCGTTGGTAACAAGCGAGATCGATCTGGCGGTCCCAGCACAGACGAGCCCGGTCGCGATATGGGACTCGCGCATAAACGAGCCAAAATAGACAAGTGCCCACCAGGTCGGCGAGCAAGGAAAAGGCTGAGGTTAGTCAGAAAGTGGCAGAGACACCTCCGAACAAGTTCACCCTGTTCGCGGCGCTCCACGAGGAGTCACGCGCCGGCTGGGTGTGGATTTCTCCGGGCGATTCTCCGGATGTGAGGTTCATTGGGATTTGAAAACACGGGGCGAAGAGTGGAGTCGTCTGCGAGCGCCGAACGGTGGACGCCAACTTTCGCCGCTACTACAACGACCGGCCGTACACCTACAAGCTGCCCGACTCCGACCCCTTCATCGTCATCAGCGACAGTTATCGAACTGAGCTGGGAGTCTCGAAAGTCCGTGACATCCGAGGGCGGGGCGTCTGCTCGGGAGTAAGCGTTTCAGCGCCAAGCGGTTTAGCGGAAACGAACGCCGGGCTTTGGTCGCTATGTTTTGGCACTGCATTGAGGCAGATGAAGAAGAATTGTAGCGGGAGGACCATCGCAATCGTCGTATAGACGCCTTCAAGACCAACGGCACGTCGCCCCCCGGCTTCACCCATCGCCTCCGCACCGTCACCTTGGAGGTCCGGTGATGCGCGGGCCGAAGATCATTCCCCTTACCGCCGCTCTCCCCCAGACCGACCGCCTCTCGCTCCTGCTCCACCAAGCCGCGAACCGCCGAACTGGAGCTACCCTCGAAGAGGTCGAAGCAATGGCCGCGCTCGCGTCGGTCCTAATGGCGGTCCTGAATGAGGTCGCCCCCGCCGGGGGCGGTGGGTCTCTCCCCGCGGGACCTACTTCGACTGTATTCAAATGGATACAATTGACCTCCCCACGCGTCCGGCCGTACGGTGATCGCGTAGCGTCACGGAGGATTCAGGGGTGGGAGCACCAGCGAAAGGATCGAATGGGCGACCTCTACCGCCGAAAGGGCTGGATTACATCGGGAGGCGAGGGGAGAAAAAAATGAACCGCATGGGGTATCTGTACAGACAACGTGGACGGGACGGGACAGCGGGGCGGATCTGGTGGATCAAGTACTACGTCAACGGTCGCCCCGTCCGCGAAAGCACGGGGACTGACAAGGAAACTCCGGCCAAGAATATTCTCAAGGATCGCCTCGGACGCGTGGCCACGGGGCAGCCGATCCTCGGGCAGATCGGGTGCGGTATGAGGAGGCCGTGCAGGACCTTCGCAAGCATTACGAGACGACGGGTCGGAGGGACCTGGAGGAGGCGGATTACCGGCTCCAGAACCTCAAGTCGTTCTTCGCCGGCAGGCGGATCGTGAGCATCGGCCCTGCGGATATCACGGCCTACGTCGGGCAGCGCCAGGCGGAGGGAGCGGCAAACGGGACGATCAACCGGGAGCTCGCCACTGTCCGCCGGATGCTGCGGCTGGCCTATGAGAACGGCAAGCTGCTTCGGCTTCCCATCGTCCGCCTCCTCAAGGAAGGCGAGCCCAGGCAGGGCTTCTTCGAGAGGGAACAGTTCGAGGCGGTTCGGCGGCATCTCCGCGACCACCTCAAGCCCGTCGTGACCTTCGCCTACATCACGGGCTGGCGGATGAGGAGCGAGATTCTCTGCCTTCAGTGGCGACAGGTAGACTTCAAGGCGGGGATCGTTCGGCTGGAGCCCGGGACCACCAAGACGGGCGAGGGTCGGACCTTCTACCTGACCTCTGAGCTGCGAGCTTGCCTGGAGGGACAGAAGGCCCTCACGGAGGCGCTCCAGCGCCAGAGCGGCCAGATCATCCCGTGGGTATTCCATCGTAAGGGGAAGCCCATCGGCGAGTTCCGAAAAGCCTGGAAGACGGCCTGTAAGACGGCTGGCGTCCCAGGCCGTATTCCCCGCGACTTCCGCCGGACCGCCGTGAGGAACCTAGAGCGGGCTGGGGTGCCTCGTTCCGTGGCGATGAAGATGGTCGGCCACCGGACGGAGAGCGTCTATCGGCGGTACGCGATCGTCGACGAGGCGATGCTGCGGGAGGGAGCTGAGAAGCTCGCTCGCGTCGCCGAGGCCGCGACGGGCATAACAACGGGCATAACAGGGAGGTCTGCGCTTGACGCCCGCTCGGTAAGTGTGTAGTTTGTAAGCGCGGGGTCGTGGTGCAGCCTGGTTAGCACACTGGACTGTCAATCCAGAGGTCGCGGGTTCAAATCCCGTCGACCCCGCCACATTCGGGCGCATTTTTGACGGCGTTCTTGACGGGCGATTCGTTCACGCCTAAACTCCAGCCGAGTCGCACATGCTGACCCCCACGGCCTCGGAGGAAGCACCGTGAGGCTTAGGAGCCTAGGGCTCATGGCAGAGTGGGAGATCATCCGAGTCCCCGACAAAAAAACTAGGTCTGAGCAGGGGTGGCTGCATAGGATGAAACCGGGAGGGCTCAAAAGGCGCCAGGTCAGCAAAGGGATGGAGGAATGACGATGGAGAAGAGTATGGGCAAGAGGATGACGGCTGCTAAGCAATCCAGGGCGGCGGGTGTTGCAAAGAGCACCGACAAGACAAGGATCGAGGCCGCTCCGGGGGTGAGCCACCAGCAAATTGCTATGCGGGCCTATGAGATTTATCTCTCCCGTGGAACGACGGATGGAATGGCCTTGGACGACTGGTTACAGGCTGAACGAGAGCTAGCCGAACACGGTCATAGCACCCATCCAATTGCGACGGACTAGAGCAGCGGATCACGCCCGCGAAAACCCCATGAGCGCCGAGGGTGAAAGGAATCTGCAAGCATGAAGGGTGTGAGCCTAGTGATCGCCATCGCTGGCCTTGGGCTCTGGCTCGCTGCCCAGGCATGGGCCGGGTCACCGACGGACCAGGCGCGCCAATACACCGACCAGGTTGTCAAGGTGCTCCAGGAACCGGCGCTGAACCCGACGGCGCGCCAGGCGGCAGTGCGGAAGGTTGCCATCGAGATCTTCGACGTATCGGAGACAGCGAGGCGCGCGCTCGGCCGCCACTGGCAAGCTCGGACGCCAAGGGAGCGGGAGGAGTTCAGCCGCCTCTTTGCCGAGTTGCTGGAGAGCACATACATCTCCAAGATCGACCTCTATGGCGGCGAGCAGCTGAAGTACGTCGGCGAGTCGATTGATGGGGACTTCGCGACCGTTCGAGCGACGATTCTGCGGCGTCAGGGTGGTGAGGTCCCCGTCGACGCCCGGATGCTCCGTCGAGGGGAACGCTGGTACATCTACGACATCAGCGTTCAGGGGATCAGTCTGGTGAACAATTACCGCTCCCAATTTGATCGGATCATCCAGACGTCGTCCTACGACGAACTGGTCCGGCGACTCAAGACGAAGCTCGACGAGGTGTCGAACGCTAAGTAAATAAGGTCACCCTGCGTCTCCTACCCGCGACGCGCGTCAAAGAGAATTCCCGAAGAGGGACTAGCAACGGCCCTGCTTCGCGAGACCGGGGGGACACCAGCCGGGGTTCGAGTGGCCCGGCGGAACCCCGTAGTACTGCACCGGCACCGTGGCGGGCGCGTAGCCGTGTGCGGACATGCACGCCGCATAGGCCTGGTCGTATCCCTCCTTGCTCTTTGCGTATCCCACGGCAGCGCCGACCCCCGCACCGCCAAGCCCCCCGGCCACAGCCCCGATGGCTGCGCCCTTGCCGGGGCTGCCGGTTGCAGCGCCGACGGCCGCGCCTGCTGCGGCGCCGCCTAGGGCTCCGACGGCCGCCCCGACGGCGGCACCTTTGGCCGTATCCATCGCGGGCTCGAAACCCGTCTGTTGCTTCGCCCACGCCTGGCACTCGGCCTGATCACGGCTCACCTGCTCCACGCCCTGCCCTCTGGTCGGATAGACGTACACGACCGGCTGTGGCGAGGTCGCGCATGCCGCCATCGCGCTCGCGAGCACCACGAGGATGGAAAATCGGATCGGTCGCTTCATGTTAATCACCCTTTCCCTTCTTCGGGCCCTTGCCGTGTCCGGCCCACGGCGGCGGCCCGCCCTTCTTCCAGTGCCCCGGCGGAACCTTGTAGTACTGCACCGGCACCACGAGGATCGGCTGGGGCACGCGCTGGACGGCAACGAACGTCCAAGGGCCGTTGTGGGCCGCGGCCACGAACCATGAGTTGTTGTGGAAGGTGTAGTATCGCCCCTTGTGGAAGAAGAAGTTCACGTTCAGCCCCGGCGCGTAGTAGACGGGGGTTCCTGGTACAACGACGAGCCGGGGAGGCGCCGCCACGACGATCGGCGGGGGCGGGGGCGGCGGTGATCCGATGTTAATGCCGATGCTGACGTTATCTGCCTGCGCGGGAATCGCTCCCAGCAGGCCCGCTGCCGCGGCAACGAGAATACTTGCGACGACCATCATATACGCCATGTGAATACCCTCCGCGGAGTCAGTCCACTCCTGGGATGGCTAAGGTGCAAAAGGATTGCCAGGCGAGCGTTCAAGCTAGGTGCGCGAAACTCCGAGCTTCTTAAGAACCCGCCCCGGACTAATTGCAGCCACCGACTGGCGAAATCTGTCACTTGCCGATCACCGAGTGTCGGCGTAAGAGACGAGGCGCAAGAGCTTGACGGATTCCTCGCCGGCCCGGGCCGAGCCGCGATCGGGGAGGTGGGGTCGAGCGCTAGAAGCGGGGGAGCAGCGCGTCGACGACGGACGCGGGGAGATTGAAGGTGACCGTTTGGAAGACGACCAGGCCCGCGCCCACCAGCATGGCGATCACGACCGCTCTGACGAGCAGCCGCATCCCATGCTGGGACGCCGCGGCGGATGAGAACGGGTGGGACGGAGCGGAAGCGAGCACCTGGTCCTCCAGCGCCTCGCTGGCCTGCTGCCGGGCGAGAAAGAGCCGGCGACGCTCATCGAGAGGGACCCGGGTCATACGGCACCTCCGCAGCCGACGAATCTCTCGCCCCTCAATCCTGCAAGGTGCTCGCCAATCCCCGAAAGGCATTGGATGGGAGGCGAGGAATTTCGAAATGACGCCTCTTTAGCCTGAGTGGCGCCTCGGGGGAAGGGAGGTGAGGGACCGGGCCCGGGTGATCGTTTTCTGGCCCGGCCTGTTCCCAGAATGGGCAGTCCGGCCGGGCTAGCGCGCCTTGAGCTGGAGGAAGGACTTGACCGCCACGACGCCCTCGACGGCCCGCGCGTGGCGGATGATCTGCCCGATCTTCTCGGGCCGGTCCACGACGCCGGTCAGCACCACGTGGCCGGCGACGACGGCCATGTCCACCTGGGAGATGCGGAGCGCGCCGTCCCCGATGATCCTGGCCTTGATCTTCGCGGAGATCTGGAGATCCTGGAACGGGGCCGGCTGGGCCGGGAGGAAGTAGGTCTCCACCCGCTTGACGCCCTCGATCCCGCGCGCGACGGCGACGGCCTTGTCGCCGATCTGGGGGTCCGCCACCCCGGCGAGCACCACGAGCCCCTGATGGCAGAACACGCTGAGGGCCAGGGCCGGCGTGACCGAGTCGAAGAATCCCTTCTTGATCTTGGTGGTGATGACCTCGTCGTCCACGAGGACGGACAGGGGGCGCTCCTCGGTGGCCGCCTTGTAGACGGTCTCGCAGCCCGCGAGCCCCACCAGAAAAATCGCCGCGAGCATCGCTGTCGTGCCACGGTCGCTCATACGCGCAACCCTATGACGGCCGGAGCGGCGCGTCAAGCGTCTGCGTGCTTCTTGACAGGCCTCTCCGCTCCGCCTACACTGCCGGCCATGGGGCAATACCTCTTTGTCGTCGCTCAGGACAAGCCCGAGCTCTGCGACTATCTGAGAGGGTGGTTCTCGGGGATCCCGACCGTCGAGGTGCTGATGGATCGCCGGCAGCGGGATCGGCGCCAGCGCGGCGACATCAATGAGCCGGGGCGGCGCCGCGGGGACCGCCGGAGCAAGAAGGAGATCGACGCGGAGATCCGCCGGACGGGGTTCGCGATCGTCGGGGCTTCGTCCCTCTGACCGCTCGGTCCCCTGCCGCGATCCCTCGCCCGGGCCCTCCCACTCTCCATGAACGACATCTTCCAGTACATCGACGCGCATCGGGATCGCTTCATCGGCGAGCTGGGCGCCCTCCTCCGCCAGCCCTCCATTTCGGCCCAGGGCATCGGCATGACCGAGTGCGCGGAGCTGGTCCGGCGCCTGATGAGCGAGGTGGGAATCCAGGCGCGGCTCGTCCCCACCGCGGGATTTCCGGTCGCGTACGGCGAGGTGCCGTCGCCGGGGGCCAGGCGGACGGTGCTGATCTACGGCCACTACGACGTCCAGCCGCCGGATCCGCTGGAGGCCTGGGAGACCCCGCCCTTCGAGCCGTCCATCCGGAACGGCCGGATCTATGCCCGGGGCGCCGGGGACAACAAGGGGCAGATGTTCGCCCACCTGAAGGCCGTCGAGGCGGTGCTCCGAACGCGGGGGAAACTTCCCGTTAACGTGAAGTTCTGCTTCGAGGGGGAGGAGGAGATCGCGAGCCGGAACCTCCCCGCCTTTGTCTCGGCTCACCGGGACCTGCTCCGGGCCGACCTGGTCTATGCCTCCGACGGCCCCATGCATCCGTCGGGGCCCCTGGTGTACTTCGGATGCCGGGGGCTCCTGTACCTCGAGCTGGCCGTTCACGGGGCCAAGCGCGATCTCCATTCGGGGCTCTACGGGGGCGTCGCGCCCGCGCCGGCCGTTCGCCTCGCTCAGGCGGTGGCCTCGCTCTGGACGAGCCTGGGGAAGGTGGCGGTGGACGGCTTCTATGACCGCGTGAAGAAGCCCTCGCCCGCGGACCGGCGCATCCTCCGGGCGATCCCGTTCGACGAACGGAGCGTTCGGGACGATCTGGGCTGCCTTCCCGTGACGGGAGCGGGAGGGCGCGGCTACTACCGGCGCCTTCTGCTGGAGCCGAACCTCAACGTGGCCGGGCTGACGGCGGGCTACCAGGGGCCGGGCGCGAAGACGATCATCCCGCGCGTCGCGAGCGCCAAGCTGGACGCGCGCCTCGTGATGGACCAGGACCCGGACGAGATCGAGGAGAAGATCCGCGCCCACTTGAAGCGCGGCGGCTTCGGCGACATCGAGGTGAAGCGCCTCGGGGCCGTCCCGCCCTCGCGCACCCCCGTGGACCATCCATTCGGCAAGGCCGTGGCGCGCGCGGTCGCGCAGGCCTGGGGGCGGCCGCCCGTGATCGTGCCCAACCTGGGCGGGACGATCCCCGACTACCTCTTCACCCAGGTCCTGGGGCTTCCCAGCATCTGGGTTCCCTACGCGCCTCACGACGAGGCGAACCACGCCCCCAACGAGAGCACCACGCTGGAGGGATTCGTCAACGGCATCCGGAGCACCGCGGCGGCGCTCTTCGAGATCGCTGCGACATAGGAGGCCCTCATGAGCAGGAGTCGAGTCCTATTGGCATTGATCCTGGCGCTGACCCTCGTGGCGCTGGCCGCCGGTCCGGTCGCCGCGGCCCCGAAGGGGCGGGTGGTGGTGGCCCTCGGCTCGGACACCTCCACCATGGATCCCCACATGCACACCGAGCGCATGGGGATCATCATCAACCAGCACATCTTCGACACGCTCCTGGCGCGGGACACGAGGACGTGGCAGCCCGTCCCCCACCTGGCTGAGTCCATCAAGAGCGTGAACCCCACGACCTGGGAGATGAAGCTCCGGAAAGGGGTCAAGTTCCACAACGGCGAGCCGTTCAACGCCGAGAGCGTGAAGTTCTCCTTCGATCGGGTGCTGAACCCCGAGCAGAAGTCGCCCATCCGGGGCAACTTCACGTGGATCAAGTCCGTGGAGATCGTGGACGAGCACACGGTCAGGATCGTCACCGAGAAGCCCTACCCCGCCATCCACGAGATCCTGACCTTCGGCAACTTCGGGATGGTGCCGCCGAAGTACGTCAAGGAGAAGGGGGACGCCCACTTCGCCCGGAACCCCGTGGGGACGGGGCCGTTCAAGTTCGTGGAGTGGCGGAAGGGCGAGCGGACGACCCTCGAGGCCAACGAGCACTACTGGAAAGGGGCGCCGGCGATCAAGACCCTCGTCTTCCGGGTGATTCCGGAGACGGCGACGCAGATTGCGGAACTTCTTTCTGGTGGTGTTGACATCCTCAGGGCCGTCCCTCCGGATCAGATCCCGGCCATCGAGAAGTCGGGGGCCGCGCGCGTGACCGCGACCAAGATCCTCCGGGTGGTCTACCTCCAGCTGGACGGGGACGGGCGCGCGGGCAAGACGCCCCTGACCGACGTGAAGGTCCGGCGGGCGATCAACCACGCCGTGAACGTGGACGAGATCATGCAGAAGGTCCTGGGCGGGATGGCGGTGCGCACCCCGGCGGGCACCAATCCCATGGCCTTCGGCTTCGACCCGGCGATCAAGCCCTACGCCTATGATCCCCAGGCCGCCAGGAAGCTCCTGGCCGAGGCGGGCTTCCCCAACGGCTTCGAGATCACGCTCAACACCTACACGGGCTCCATCGTGAGCGTGGACCAGGTCGCCCAGGCCACCTCGGGCTACCTCGACAAGGTCGGGATCAGGGTCAAGCCCCGGCACTTCGCCGACGTGGGGCAGTACCTCGCCAACTTCCGCGGCTCCAAGCTCGACGGCATCACGATGGCCTCCTGGGGGTACAACTCCGTCTTCGACTCGGACTTCATCTACTACATCCACTTCAAGACGGGCCAGCCCTACGCCTATAACACGGCCAGGGAGATGGACCAGTGGCTCGACGAGGCGCGGAGCGTGGTCGATCCCAAGAAACGGCAGGAGCTCTACTCGCGCTTCCAGCGCTTCATCGTGGACCAGGCCTACTGGGTCCCCATGTACGCCCAGTTCACCATCGAGGCGGCGTCCAACAAGCTCAACTACGAGGCGTCCAGCGACGAGATCATGCGGGTCCACGCCGCCACCTGGAAGCAGTAGCGCGCGTCCGCCGCTCAGCGGCAGCGGGCCCACCCTCTCCCTCACGAGGGAGAGGGAGAAGTTTGGGAACCCTCGCCCCCCCACCCTGCCTCTCCCCTTAGGGGAGAGGAGAAGAGGTGAGGGGCATCTGAGTGGGGCAGGGTGAGGGGGCGCTTTGGACGCCGCGCTCCCGTTCGTGAATAGTCCCGGCTAGAGTGCCGAGGTTCACGGAGTCAACGCGGATTGCGCCGGCGGGTGGGCTGGGGTATTCTCGGCCCGTCCATGCAGGTTTACATCCTCCGCCGGCTGTTCCAGGCGCTCTTCGTGTGCGTCGGGATCTCGCTCATCACCTTCCTCCTCCTCCACGTGGTGGGCGACCCGGTCCTGCTTCTCCTTCCGCAGGATGCTTCCGACAGAGACGTCGCCCTCCTCAAGGAGAAGCTCGGCCTGGCCCGCCCCCTCTGGATCCAGTACCTGTCGTTCCTGAAGGACGCCGCGCGCGGCGACTTCGGCCAGTCCCTCTTCACCCAGGAATCGGCCTTCGGGCTCATTCTCGAGCGTATGCCGGCCACGCTCGAGCTGACCCTGGCGGGGATGCTCGTCGGGCTCGGGATCGCGATCCCGCTGGGCGTGATCTCGGCCATCCGGCGCGGGTCTTTGACCGATCGGCTGTGCACGGTGGGGGCCGTGGCGGGCCAGGCGATGCCGATCTTCTGGCTCGGGATCATGCTGATCATCCTCTTCGCCGTGAAGTTCCGCGTCCTGCCGGCCTCGGGGCGGGGCACCGTGTGGCACCTGATCCTGCCGGCCATCACCCTGGGAGCCTATCTCGCGCCCCTGACCATGCGCCTGACCCGATCCGGGATGCTCGACGTCCTCACCCAGGACTACATCCGGACGGCCCGGGCCAAGGGGGTGGTGGAGCAGGTCGTGCTCTTCAAGCACGCCCTCCGCAACGCCGCCATCCCCATCGTCACGATCCTGGGCGTTCAGTTCGGCCGGCTGCTCGGCGGCGCGGTCGTGACCGAGACGGTCTTCGCCTGGCCCGGCGTCGCCTCGCTGGCGGTGAAGGCGATCCGCACCTACGACTACCCCGTCGTGCAGGGGGCCGTGGTGCTGCTGGCGCTGCTCATCGTCGTGGCGAACCTCCTGGCCGATATCGCCATCACCTACCTGGATCCGCGGATCCGCCTCGGGCGCGAGCATGCCTAGCACACACTATTCACGAGCGGCGGCGGGGCGAGCGGGCGGGTGGCGCAGGGCGCAGTCCCCACGGGGCCGCGCGCAGTGGGCCCCCCTCGTCCCGTCCGCCGCGCGCAGCGCGGCGTTCGGGCGAGCGGGTGACGGAGCCGGACCCATGGGGGCTGCGCCCTGCGACAGGCCCCGCCCGCTGCACTCGACGATGCTTCGTGAATAATGCGCGCTAGGTTCGGGCGCCTCCGGTTCCTGGCGGTGGGAAGCGGCATCGTCCTGCTCGCCGTCGCGGCCGCCGTCCTGGCGCCGTGGGTCTCGCCCCACGATCCCTATCGCCAGGCCATCAGCGACCGCCTGATTCCGCCCGTGTGGGACACGGGCGGCACCTGGCAGCACCCGCTCGGCACCGACCCGCTGGGGCGCGACATCCTCTCGCGCATCATCTACGGCGCCCGGGTCTCCATCAGCGCGGGCGCCCTCGCCGTCGCCGTGGCCATGACCTTCGGCGTCTTCATGGGGCTCCTGGCGGGATACTACGGGGGCGCCATGGACACGGTCATCGACAACCTGGTCAACGTCATTCTGGCCTACCCGTTCCTCCTCCTGGCGCTGGCGGCGATCGCGGTGCTGGGGCCGAGCTTCGGCAACATGATCATCGTCCTCGGCCTGACGGGCTGGCCCATCTACACGCGGGTGGTGAGGGCGGAGACGCTGAAGTACCGGGAGCGCGAGTTCGTTCAGGCGGCGCGCGCGCTCGGGCTCCGCAGCCCGCGGATCATCCGGGTCCACGTGCTCCCCAACCTCCTGAACACGGTCATCGTCATGGCGAGCCTCGAGGTCGCCCGGATGATCATCCTGGAGTCGTTCCTCTCGTTCCTCGGGCTGGGGATCCAGCCGCCCACGCCGTCCTGGGGGGGGATGCTGGGGGAGGGGCGGGTGTACATGCTCACCCACTGGTGGCTGGCGGCCTTCCCGGGCCTGGCGATCTTCGTCACCACGCTGGGCATCAATCTCTTCGGCGACGGGCTCCGCGACGTCCTCGACCCCTACCGCGTCCTCACGCCCGCCGCCGCCCGGACGGAGTGAGGGGAGCGCCTCAGCGGGAGGCCTTGACGGGCTTGACCGAGGCGCGGTGGAGGTTCGTCTCCCACGCGTGCCGGTTCCAAGGGCTCGCCGGATCCTTGAGCAGCCGGGCATAGGCGTCCCGGAACCGATCCCCGCTCTCCCTCGTCTGATGGAGCGACCAGAACTCCCGGCCGATCAGGTAGTTCTCCCCGAGGTCCTTCCAGGAATCGAAGCTCCGCTGGAGCGTCCGGGCCGCGTCCATGATCCGCTCCCAGGCTTCCTCCTCGGTGAGGTACCCGACCAGGTACGCCGACCGGCAGAGCCAGACGTAGCGTCCGTAGTCCCACCCCATGAGGCTCTTCGGGCCCAGCGTCCGGTAGTGTTTCTCCACCATCGCCAGCTGGTGGGAGGCTTCCCGGTTGAGGCTCGTCTTCACCTTGAGCTGCCGGTACTGCTCCGGGCTCAGGGACTCGACGAAAGCGCCCAACTCCTCGAAATGCTGCCGGTGGCCGCCCTCCTCGAGCCACTTCAGCACCGCGAACAGGTCGGCCCGGCTGTTGACGTTCCACCAGGCGCTCAGGTCGCGCTTCCGCGCGCCGATGGCTTTCTCGCTGCGCTCCTCCCCGCCGAGCAGGTCGTGCCGCTGGCGGTTGTGCTCCGTCAGGACGGCGGAAGTCGCCAGCGCCCAGGTCTTCTGCACCGCCGTGAGCGACCCGTTCCCGGGGTCGCCCGAGCGCGGGGGGTCGGCCGGGGGCCGGGGATTGGCCGCGAGCGCCTTTCCCATCTGCCGGCCGACCCGGTCCGCGGCCGCGGCCATTCCGCTCAGGATGCCGTCCTTCGCCACCCGGTCGAACCACCGGCCAGCCTCCGACTCGACATAGGCCAGGTACGTCCGCAGCTCCTCATCCGCGAGTGATTGATAGGCGTAGAGCAGCGTGACCTGCACCTGATTCTTGAGGGGCGCCCGGATCTCCGCCCGCATGTCGCTCAGGATCTGGTCCAGCTGGCCCGCCTTCAGGCGCTGCGAGGCGGGCATCATGGGGTCCATCCCCAGGACGATGCCGCGAATGGTGGCCAGCACGATTTCGAGGTTGGTGTCCGTGGAGCGGGTCGCCGTATCCACCCGCCGGATGAGGGCCAGGCGGTCGGCGGGTGGAGGCGCGCGCCGCAGCTCCACGGCGAACTCCCGGAGGCGCCGCGCCGCCTCGGGGGTGGAGGCCTGGGCCTCCAGCGCCGAGATGCGCTTGAACAGCGGAGAGCGCCACGCCTGCCGGACCGCCAGCAGGCGCTTTTCATCGAAGCGGCTCTTGAACGTGTCGGTGACCGCCTTGTAGAGCGTCTCTGCGTGGTACGACTCGGCGATGATCTGGCTGAGCCTGGCGTAGTCCGCCGGCCTCATCCGGTCCCGCGCCTGGCCATGCCGCTCCGACAGCTGGGACCGAACGACGGCCGGGATCTG
>JACPSW010000154.1 GCA_016193045.1 Candidatus Rokuibacteriota bacterium
CCTCAAGATGGTGTGGTGCCGGGCGAGGGCGGCGCGGTAGGCCTGCGGATGCCGTTCCAGGAGCCGGGTTGACCCCTCGACGTCCGTGAAGAGGAAGGTGACGGTGCCGGACGGCAGCTCGGGCACGGACGGGCTCAGGCGGGGCGGCGCATCCGCTCCTCGACCTCGGCCCAGATCTCGTCGGGCACGGGGAACGTGGCGGCGGCGACGTCCTCCTCGATTTCCCGAGGGTAGCTCGCGCCGACCACGACCGTGCCGACCCCGGGATGGCGCATGGCGAACTGGAGGGCGACCGCCTGCAGCGGCATCCCGCGCTCGCGCGCCCAAAGCCACCACTCCCGCGCCGCCGGCGCGTCCGGGTGGGCGGCCAGACGCTCGTTCGCCATGGGATCGGGACCGGCGAGCAGCCCGGTCATCAGCGCGCGCCCGACCAGCACGCCCACGCCGGCGGCCGCGGCTTCCTCGATCACGGACGTGTCCGTCCGGCGGATGAGCGAGAAATCGTCGTGGATGAGAATGGCGTCGAACCGGCCAGAGGCGATCGCCCGGCGGTGATACACGGCGCCCCGGATCCCGAAACCGATCGCGCGGAGCTTGCCCTCGTCGCGCATGCGCTCCAGCTCTCCCACCGCCCCGCCCGGTCCGAGGACGAAGTCCAGGTCGATCGCGTCGAGCGCGTGGACCTGCACGAGATCGACCGAGGTCACCCCGAGCACGGCGAGGCTCTGCTCGACCGACCAGCGCGCAGCGGCCGCCGAGTAGTCGCCGGGGCGGGCCGGATGCATGCCGACCTTGGTGCAGAGACGAAGGTCGCTAGGGCGCCCGCCCAGCGCTCGCAGGACCACCCCGTATCGGCGTTCGCACTCGCCGTAAAACGGCGCGCCTTCGATGTAGTTCATCCCCAGGTCGATGGCGCGGCGCACGGTCTCTGTCGCCGCCTCTTCAGGCACCGGACCGTAGAGCCCGCCGAGGCCCGCCCCGCCGAGGGCCAGCGCGGTCACCTCGATCGTGGCGCGGCCGAGCCGCCGGCGAGTCAGCATGGGATGGAAGGCGCCTCACGTGTCATCGTGCGCCCTCGAGGATTGGTCCCTACTTCTCGACGATCTTCCAGTAGGCATCCTTCCGCACGACTTTGCCCGCCCGGAACTCATAGTGGTCAGTACCGCGGACTTCCAGCCGCACGCCGGAGGTGGTCGTTCCGGTCAGCGTCCACTCCGACACTCCCATGTCTCCGCAGACCCAGCGGCGGTGCTCCTCGTAGTGGACATCCGGAACGCCGACAAACCGAGCGTAGAGCGCAGGCGATATAAAGACCGTTCTCGGACGCCCCGAGCGCCGCCGCGGCCTGCGATCCTGCCGGAAACGAGCCGGAGGGGGTCACCATCTGCTCATTCCCTGATACAGCGCGGATGACGGCGGAGTCAAGCGCGACGTTGGGGGCACATCTTGCCGGGGATCAGGGCGGACGGCGGCGTCGCCGGGGCGAGAGAGCGCGGCTAGGAGATGGCGGCGGCGGGGAGGCGTCCTGCCTCCACTGGGGGCGGTTGGGACGGATCGGGCTGGGGCACCTCGGCGGGCAGCCCCAGAGACTCCAGGGATGGCCCGGATGATGTGCGGGTCGTCCACCGTCGCCACGAGGCAGAGGCGCCCCGCGCAGCGCGGGCAGGCCAGCACATCGACCCCGAACGCGCGCTCCATCAGCTGCGCCCAGGCCCAGTGGCGGCGCGCTGCTCGCCGCGAACCGTTCGAGGGCGCTGGGCTGAGCGCGATGCCCAGCTTGGCGGGGTCGGCGGGCTCGGGGAGCACAACGCGAGGGCGCCAGCGGGCATGGGGGGCGAGAACCCCGTGGTAAAGGACGAGATTGACGTGCGAGCGCGTAATCAGGGCGGCGAGCTTCTCCAGGAACTCCAGGGGCTCGAAGAGCAGGTGGCGGGTGCCGTCGGCCCAGGGGGTCTTGAGCCGGAGCCGGATGCGCCGTCGCCGGCGCAGGCGCCCCTGGGCGACGGGGGGCCGGAAGAGGTAGCGGCAGAGTTCCTCGCGACGGGCGGCCTCCGCTTCTCAACCCCGAGGGGCAGTGGGGGTGGGGGATCGGCGACAGCGTGATGCCGCTCTACGCCGCCCACTGTGACGTCGTGCGGGAGTGCCGGACGATCGGCCAGCTCGCCCAGGTGGTGGACAACCTCGTCCACCACTGGTGGCGCCGCGGCCGCTAACCCTCCTTTGAACCGATGCACCTGGACCTTCGCGTTGGCACCGAAGCAGTGGCTGTCAGCCTTCACGGCGGCCTCTTGCCCATACTCTCGGTTCATGTAGGCCATCCAGTTGTTCTGAAGATTCCACCAGTTCTTTTGGAGCGTATCGATGAAGTCCAGCAGCTGCTCTCTGGATAACTTCGAGAGGATCTCCGCCCGCGGTCTGTTCAGGGCCATCCCTTTCCTCCTGGGCGGCTGACGTCCCCGCCTCCTCTATCATCAGGACCAAGCTAACCTGATCCCGGGGCGGTACAGCAACCGGCGCGGGGAGGGCCAGGCGAGAGGCCGTCAGCCCAGCAACTTCGTTTGTCAACGGCAGAACACCGCCGGCAAGCCTTTCCGTGTGTTTTTTCTGCCTCTTGCGCTTGGCAGGCCTGTTGCACCGAGGCTCCGTCAAGGAGGGACATCATATGCGCGCAATGTGGAAGATGGGCGTGCTCGTTCCGGCGGTTTTGATCTTCACGGCGGGATGCGCCTCGTCCGGCTGGAACCTTTTCGGGAAGAAGGACTCTCAGGCCGAGCCGCGCGCGGAGGACGCCAAGGGCGGGGCAGGAGAGGCCCAGCCCGCTCAGCCGGAGACTCAGGTGGCCGCGGCTCCGGCAGGACCCGACGGCCGGACGGAGAGTGTCGAGGTCCGCTTCGCCTTCGCGCGGTGGGACCTGAGCGAAGCGGTCCAAGCGGAGCTCCTGACGGTCGTCGAGAAGCTCCGGGAAAATCCCAAGCTGAGCGTTCAGCTCGAAGGCTACGCGGATTCGTCCGGGGTCCCGGAGAAGAACCTCCGGCTCAGCCAGAAGCGGGTGGATGCCGTCCGCCGGTTCCTCGTCGAAAAAGGTGTCGAGGCGTCGCGCATACGCGCGGCCGCCCTCGGGCAGCTCCCGGACGGGGGCACGGAGGAGGAGCGCGCGAAGAACCGTCGGGTCACGGTCAAGCTGACCACGGACACGGCGTCGCGGTAACGTCCGAGCCTCGACTCCGCCAACGCGCGCGGGCACATTCCCGCTGACTCGTCCGTTGCGTCGAGGAGGCGCCGGGGTCGGAGCCGTCCGATTCCGGCAAAGGAGGGAGTCATGCGACTACGGTTCCGGATCGGCGTACTCGCGCCGGCCATGCTGCTGCTGGCCAGCGGGTGCGCCACCAAGGATTGGGTTCGGGAACTGCTGGGAACGAAAGAGGTCGAGATCGACCAGCGCATGGGTCAGCAGGCTCAGCGGGTCGAAGGCATGGGGTTCCGCGTTCAGAGCCTGGAGACGTCGGTCGGGGAGGTGGGTGAGCTAGTCAGGGGAGCCGGGGGGAGGGCCGACGCGGCCTATGGCAGGGCCGATGCCGCCTACGCCAGGGCCGACGAGGTGGATAGCCGTCTCACGCGCCTCTGGAGCAACCGGCACGCACGCGACCTCGTGGAGACCCTGCACGTCCAGTTCGGCTTCGACCGGTGGGACCTGAACGACGGCGCCCAGACCGCGCTCCTGTCGCTGGTCAAGGAGCTCAGGGAGAACCCCAAGCTCGTCGTGGACCTGGAGGGGTACACGGATTCGGTGGGGCCGCGGGAGTACAACGTTCAGCTGAGCCAGCGCCGGGTGGAGGTCGTGCGGCGTTACCTCGTCGAGAAGGGAGTGGGGCTGCCGCGGATCCACTGGATCGGCCTGGGCCAGCTGCCCGATCGCGGCACGCCGGAGGAACAGGCCAAGAACCGGCGGGTGACCCTCAGGCTCCTGCTGCCCAAGGACTAGCGGCGGCTTCGCTCATCCTACCTCTCCCCCGAGGGGAGAGGAGAGGGGGTGAAAAGCATCGGGTGGGGTGAGGGGGGTGTGTGTCCGGGGGTTTTTTCTGCTAGGCTGGGCCCATGCCCCGGACGACCAAGCGCTCCAGCGGTCCCGACTCCCAGGCGGACGCCATCGAGGAGCTCTACACGCGGGGTGTGACCGACGGCCTGCCCGTTGTGCCGCCCACGCTCACCCGCGTGGAGCGGGCGATCGAGGCGTCCGGGCGGCCGGGGGACGACCTGATCGCCCTGGTGCCGCCGAATTACGGCCGCGCCACCGTGGAGAAGATCGCGGTGAACGCGGTCATGGCCGGGTGCCGGCCGGAGTACCTGCCCGTGGTCCTCGCCGGGGTCCAGGCGATGTGCGAGGAGGCCTTCGACCTCCACGGCGTGTCGGCGACCACCAATTTCTCCTCGCCGCTCTTCATCATCAACGGGCCCATCCGGAAGCGGCTCGACGTGAACTGCGGGGTGGGCGTCTTCGGCCCCGGGTGGCGGGCGAACGCGACCATCGGCCGGGCCCTCCGGCTGATCGCCGTGAACCTGGGGGGCGCCCGGCCGGGAGTCATCAGCATGTCCACCATGGGGCACCCGGGCCGCTACACCTATTGCATCGGCGAGTACGAAGAGGAAAACCCCTGGGAGCCGCTCCACGTCGAGCACGGCTACACGCCTTCGGACAGCACCGTCGCCGCGTTCGCGGGGGATGCGCCCCAGGGGATCTACGACCATCGGAGCCGGACCGCCAAGGAGCTCCTGACGACCATCGCCCGGAGCCTCCAGGTGGTCTGGCACCACAAGGCCACGGCCCTGGGCGACACGCTCGTCGTGCTCTCTCCCGAGCACGCCCGCACGATTGCCGGCGACGGGTGGTCCAAGAAAGACATCCAGCGCTTCTTCTGGGAGCTCTGCCAGAAGCCCGTGAAGGACCTGCTCCCCGGGAAGGATGGAGGCGAGGGGCTCCCCGAGCACGTCCTGGCGAAGATCCCGAGCCCCGAGACCGACGAGACCCTGATCCCGAAGTTCCGCGCCGCCGGCCATCTGAAAGTTCTGGTGGCCGGGGGAACGGCGGGGCGTTTCTCGGCGGTGATCCCCGGGTGGACGTTCCCCAACGGCTCCAACCTGGTGATCAAGAAGATCCACAGCCGCGACTGAGGGAGGAGACTCATGCCGAAGGACGATCGCTACCTGGACCCCACCGATTCAGTGGCCGTGCCGCGCAAGACCGCGCCCCGGCCCCCGACGCTTGACGGGAAGGTGGTCACGCTGCTCGACATCTCGAAGGCCAAGGGCGACCACCTCCTGGACCGGATCGAGGAATTGCTCAGGGAGCGCGTCAAGCCCAAGGCCATCCTCCGGCGGAAGAAGCCGACCTTTGCCCGACCCGCGCCCGATGACCTCCGGCAGCAGATCCTGAAGGAGAGCCACGTCGTCATCGAGGGTCTGGCCGACTGAGGGTCGTGCACCACGTGCAGTGTGCACGACGGCGTGTTCTTCGAGGATCAGGGGCTCCCGACGGCGACGGTGATCTCTTCGGAATTCGTGAAGGCCGCGCGGGCTCAGGCTGACGCGCTCGGTGCGCGGGAGTACCGGCCGGTGGTGGTGCCGCACCCGATCCAGCCGCTCACCCGCGAGGAGGTCCGCCTCCTGGCCGACAAGGCCTTCGACGAGATCCTTGCGCGGCTCACCCCCTGACATCCCCCTGAGGGGGCTAGGCTAGGCGCCAGAGGCGGCCCTCGGGGGGCTCGCCGGTCAGGGTGAACTGGGGGAGCGCGATCTCCGGCGAGAGGTCCTGGAAGAGGACGCGGACGCGCTGGCCGATCGCGACGTTTTCCTCCCCTTCCGGCCTGAAATCCGGCGTCACAAGGTTGCCGACCATCCTGAGTCCCTCGTCTTGTGTCGGCCGACCCCGCTGCTCGTCGAGCTCCACCACGACGACGGGGTAGGGGGCCCAGTCCCGGAAGCCGGGCTGGATCGCCTGCGCGACGATCTCGTAGGAGTGGATCGTCCCCTTGTCGCTCACTTCCTGCCACGACCAGCCGAGGGTGGAGCACCACGGACAGCCGCGGCCCGGAGGGTAGCGCAGGAGGCCGCAGGCCGAGCACTTCCTCATGACGAGCCTGTGTTCCCGGGCCATCTTAAGGTATTCACGCCACTCGGAGTCATTCTCCGGCACGATCAGGTTCATGCCGCGGTACTCGACATTCGGCATTAGTCGTCTCCTCTTGGCCGGGGCGGGATGTCCCGGGCGCTCAGAGTTCGTCGCCTCGACGGCGTCGGCTCGCTCGGGCGCCTTCCGCTGGCCCCCCCATCCCCCCGAAGCGGGGGGCTATCTTCGCGCTCCAGCTCCGTTGGAGCGCTCAGAGCGCTCCAGCGCCCTGTGCTTCGCCCGCCGCTACGGCTCCTCACATTCGCTCTGCGGGACATCCCGCCCCCGCCGAGGGACACCCCGGCGCCGACCTTCATGCTATTCGCCTCGGCGCTGGGAGAAGCGGCGGCCCAGGATCTCCGACGCGATGAGATTGCGCATCGCCTGGACCGTGCCGCCCCCGATCGTGAACATCCGGACGTCGCGCAGCATCCGTTCCAGCGGCAGCTCCCGCGAGTACCCGTTGCCACCGAAGACCTGAAGGGCCTGGCTCGTCACCTCGATGCCGCTCTCCGCGGCGAACGTCTTCGCGACGGCAGCCTCGAGCTTGTTCGGGAGGCCGTCCCCGGCATTGACGGCGGCTCGGTGGATGAGCAGGCGCGCGGCCTCCAGCCTGATGACCATGTCCGCCAGCGTCCACTGGATCCCCTGGAACTCGCAGATCTCCCTGCCGAATTGCTTGCGGGTCTTGGAGTACGCTAGCGCTTCTTCGTAGGCGCCCCGCGCGATCCCGAGCGCGACCGTGGCCGCGCCGAGGCGCTGGCAGTTGTAGGCCCCCATCAGCTTGCCGAACCCGCCCTTGCCGACCACCAGGTGGTCAGCCGGCACCTCGCAATTCTCGAAAATCAGCACGCCCTCCGGAATGCCGCGGAGTCCCAGCGTCGGGATCCGGGGGCCCAGCGTGAAGCCCGGAGCCCCGCGCTCGACGACGAGAGCGCCGATCCCCAGATCCGCGCCCCCGTCCGCGAGGCGGCAGAAGACGAGGTGGAGGTTCGACACACCGGCCCCGGTGATCCAGCGTTTGCTCCCGTTGATGATCCAGCGGTCGTTCTTGAGGACCGCCGTCGTGCTCATGTCGGTGGCCGCCGTCCCCGCCTCGGGCTCCGTGATGCAGATGGCTGGCTTGTCGCCTTCCACGACCATGGGCAGCCAGCGCCGCCTCTGGGCCTCCGTCCCATAGTGGACGATGGCGGAGACCACGCCCAGGTTGGCGTCCACGACGATCCGCCCGGAGATCCCGCACGCCCCGGCCAGCTCCTCGATGACCAGGAGCGTGTCGAAGATCGTCCGCCCGGCGCCGCCGTAGGCCTTCGGCACCGTCATCCCCATGAAGCCGGCTTGGGCGAGATCCTTCACGTTCTCCCACGGGTACGCTTCGGTCTGGTCCCAGCGCGCCGCGCGTCCCCGGAAGACGGACGCGAGCTCCTGAGCCCGTGCCTTGAGTGCTTTCTGATCCGCAGAGAGGGGATAGCTCATCGTCGTGCCTCCTCTGGCGGCTACCGGCGGAGGATGAGGGCGGAGCCGGTCTCCGGGCGGGACCAGCCGAGGTTCATGG
The DNA here is from genome assembly GCA_016193045.1 of Candidatus Rokuibacteriota bacterium. Taxonomy (GTDB): domain Bacteria; phylum Methylomirabilota; class Methylomirabilia; order Rokubacteriales; family CSP1-6; genus CSP1-6. The sequence goes on from JACPSW010000154.1 coordinate 7,719, forward strand.
CGATCTCCACGTCCTTGACCTGCCGGCATTTCCCCGGCGAATAGTCGTAGGAGTGCTTGCCCTCGGCCCACCCCGGGCAGTAGTCGTCGGCCGTCCCCCGCAGCTGGCGGACGTTCTCGATCACCAGGTTCATCCCGTGCGTGTACCCCTCGCAGAGCTGGCCGCCGGAGGTGTTGTTCGGGCGCTTGCCCCCGAGCTCGATGATGCCGCTGGAGACGTAGGCGCCGCCTTCGCCCTTCTTGCAGAAGCCGTACTCCTCCAGCTGGAGCATCGTCGTGAAGGTGAAGGCGTCGTAGGAGCCGGTCAGGTTCACGTCCTCGGGCCCGATCCCGGCCATGGGGAAGACGATGTCCTTGGCGTAGTAGCCCGCCACGCGACTCAGGGGGCCGTGGGCGAAGGCGAAGTCGCTCCGCGGCTTGGAGACGCGCCCGGCCACGCCCATGATGGAGATCGGTCGCGGGCGGAGGTCCCGGGCGCGCTCGGCGGAGGTCACGATCAGACAGGTGGCGTTGTCGGTCTCCACGCAGCAGTCCAGCAGGTGGAGCGGCTTGACGATCCAGCGCGAGTTGAGGACGTCGCCGACGGTAACGCGCTCCTTGTAGAACGCCTTGGGGTTCTGCGAGGCGTGCTTCGAATGCGCGACCTTCACGTGGGCCACCTGCTCGGAGGTCGTGCCGTAGTCGCACATGTGGCGCATGAAGGAGGGGGCGAAGGCCTGGCCCGGGCTGGACATCCCGTAGGGGCGGGTCGCGAGGTCCTGACCCCGCACCGGAGCGGCGCCGCGGGCCCCGGTGCCGCCGATCCGCAGCTCCGAGTAGCCGTTCATGGAGCGGAAGATCGCCACCGTCCGGCACATGCCGACCTCGATGGCGCCCATGGCGATCCCGACGAGGGCCTCGATGCTCGAGCCGCCGCCGATCATGTCGACCCAGAAGTTGAGCCGGGTCCCCAGGTCCGGCCCCACGATCAGCGACGGCGTCGAATCGTTCTGGTGGTAGGACAGCATCCCGTCCACATCCTTCGGCGAGAGGCCCCCGTCGTCCATGGCCTTCCGGATCGCCTCCACAGCCATGGCGCGCGTCGAGCGGCCCGAGTTGCGGCTATACTCCGTCTCCCCGACGCCGACGATGCAGTAGCGGTCCTTCAGGAGGCCCATGACACGGGAGTATACTCCAGCGCACGTCCCGTCTGCTGCGTAGACCCCCCCGTGGGTGCCGTCGCGGCCGGCTTGCCCCTCCAGGCGTCCCAGGATAATCTCGCCTTAAGGCCATGAACACGGTTTCCCCCGAGATGCGCTGGCGGTGTCTGTGATGCTCGTCAGGATTGCCACGAGCTCGGAGAGCCCTCCCCGCTGGGAGGGCAAGGTCATCGAGCTCGACCGGTTCTCGGCCCAGGTGGCCGTGGAAACGCGGGAGGCCGCCCTGCGCCAGGGAGCCAGCGTCTGGCTCCACTTCGATCCGCCCGGCGGCGGCTCTTCTCTATCTATCCCGGGAATCATCAGTGGCGTCGCTCGCGGAGGGCGGATCACCGTTGTTCTGAGCCTCAGCCCCAGGGAATACAGCCGACTCCGGGGTCTCCCGGAGCCCGAGGTCCAGAGAGGGCGCCGTGCCGTCCAGCCGTCATCGCTCACGCCACCGGGTATCAAGCCGATCCAAAAGCGGGAGGTGTCGGAGCCTCGCTCCAAGCCCGAGAGCCCACGGCCGGGCCAGCCAGCGGAGGCGCCGGAGGGGATCGAGCCTGACATCGCCAGCCTGAGCCCGATCGAGCGGGCAAGGGCGATGGCCGCAGCCCTGGCGGAATTGGTTGGGCCCAGCGTGGAGCCCGCGCCACCCACGCCGGTCGAGCCGGCGGCGCCGCCGGCAGGGAAGGTCGAAGCTCAGCCAGCGCCGGTGAGCCCGCCCCCGGTGCAGCGGGCGGAGCCGCCGGTGGAGATGGTCGTCCCTCAGCCGGAGCCGGTGAGCGCGAGTCCGGTGGAGCCGGCGGTGGTGCCGGCGGGGATCGAGCCTAGCGGCGAGCCCGCGTGGCTCCGGCCCGCCGAGGAGGCCCACGCTCCGGTTGAACCGGTCGAGCCTCCCCCGGAGCCGCTAAGCGTGAGCCCGGCGGCGGCGCCGCTCGAGATCGTGGCGCCTGAGCCAGAGCCACTGAGTGTGAGCCCCGTGGTGGCGCCGGTGGAGATGGTGGCGCCTGAGCCGGAGCCGGTGAGCGCGGGACCGGTGGAGCCTGTGGAGGCACCGCCAGCGATCGAGCCCGGCGGCGAGCCCGAGTGGCTGGGGTCCACCGAGGAAGCCGAGGCTCCGGTCGAGGCGGTCGAGCCACCGCCCGAGCCGGCCGGCATGAGCCCGCCTGAGGGGGTTGAAGCGCCGGCTGAGGTGGTCGAGCCCGCGCCCGAGCCGGTCACCCACAGCCCGATCGAGCCGGTTGAGGCACCGCCACCCGCGGCCAAGCCCAGCGTTGTCCGCCCGGGCATGTTCTCGCGGCTGGCGGCGGCCCTGGGGATGACGGGGCCCTGGGCCGAGCCAGCGTCGCCGAGGCCGGTCGAGCCGGCGGAGGCGCCGGTGGAGATGGTCGAACCTACGTCGGAGCCGGTGACCCAGGTCCCCGTGGAGCCGGCGGAGGCACCGGCGGCGATCGAGGCCGGCGGCGAGCCCGCGTGGCTCCATCCCGCCGATGAAGCCGAGGCCCCGGTTGAACTGGTCGAGTCCCCGCCCGCGCCGGTGAGCGCGAGCCCAGCCGAGGAGGCGGAAGCGCTGGTGGCCCGCGGTGACCTCGAGGAGGCTTGGAAAGTCTACTACGACGCCCTTCGAGTCGAGCCGGACGACCTGAGACTCTGGCATGGTCTCGGCCTGACGCTGAGTCGTCTGGACCGGCGAAAAGAAGCCGAGGAGATATTCCGGTATGTCGTCAGCCGCGGGGATCCCGACTCCGAGGAAATGAAGCATGCGCTGCACTGGCTCGTCTCCGCCGCGGCGCCGGCCAAAGCGGCCGCGCCAGCCAAAGCGGCGGCGCCGGCCGTCCCTTCCACGCCGCCACGCGAGACGGAGCTGTGGGCGAGCGTCAGAGGGAAGGTGACGTGGGGAAAACCCGAGCCGTCGAGTGAGGCCTTCCTCGTTCTCCAGGGACTCGACAAGGATGCATCTCGCTCGCACGCCCGTGTCCAGTTCGGCCAGTCATACGAGTTCGGGCGGCTGCCGCCCGGGGCATATCACCTGATCGGCGGGGCGGAGACGGAATGGCTGTGGGATCTCAGGTTCACTGTCGGGGCCGGCCAGGAGCTGATCCTTGACCTCTCGAGGGACAACAGCACCCATCCCACCGCGCGGGTGTAGCCGTTACCGCGGATTATTCGCGAACGGACGGCGGGGCGAGCGGGCGGGTGGCGCAGGGCGCAGTCCCCACGGGGCCGCGCGCAGTGGGCCCCCCTCGTCCCGTCCGCCGCGCGCAGCGTGGCGTTCGGGCGAGCGGGTGACGGAGCCGGACCCACGGGGGCTGCGCCATGCGACAGGCCCCGCCCGCTACACTCGACGATGGTTCGTGAATAATTCGGCTTAGCGCGAACGCCTCGCGTAGAACGCCTCGATGAGCCGCGCGACCTCGTCGGGCTGATCTTCCTGGACGAAGTGGCCCGCGTCGTCCAGGATGGCGAGGGCCGAGCCCTTGAGGTCCCGGTGAAACCGCTCCGCCCACTCCGCGGAGAGGAAGGGATCGCGGCGCCCCCAGATGATCAGCGCCGGGACCGCGAGACGCCGGAGGCGCTCCTCCCAGTCCGGATGCTCCGACGGCGTGGTGTTCCGATAGAGCTTGAGGATGGCGGCCCGCATGGCCGGGTCGGCGATCGGTTCGTAGTACGCGTCCATGTCCGCGGCCGTGAGGCTCTCCGGGCGCGCGAGCCACTTGAGCATCCCGCGGCCGAACCGCTCCCGCGTCCATCCCGCCATCAGCTGCTCGCCTTCGCCGGGCGTCCGCCAGATCTTCGCCACCGGGTGCCACTCGTAGTCCGAGTAGAAGATCGTGTTCAGGATGACGAGGCTTCGGACGCGCTCGGGATGGGTGATGGCGAAGGCGAGGCCGAACGGGCCGCCGAAATCATGAACGATCAGGTGGAGTCGGTCCAGACTCAGCGCGGCAGTGAACTCCTCCAGGTAGCGGACGTAGCCGGGCACCGAGTAGTCGGCGTCCGCAGGCTTGTCGGATCTGCCAAAGCCGTAGTGATCGGGGGCGACCGCGCGGCCGACGCCGGCCAGGCGCGGCAGCAGGCGCCGCCACAGATAGGAAGAGGTAGGCACGCCGTGGAGGAGGAGGATGGGCTCGCCGGCGCCGGCCTCCCGGTAGAAAATGGTCATCCCGCCGACGCGCATGGTCTTCTCCTGGATTGCCGTCACGCGTCACCTGAGCTTGAGGGAGACTTCCTCGCCCTTGCCGATGGGCACTGTCACGGAAAAGAGGGCGGCGTTGGATTTCACGCGGGCCAGGTAGTCTTTCAGTTCCTCGGCATGGGAGATGACGTTGTCAGCGACGAGGAGCCCGCCGGGTACGAGCTTGGGCAAGGCGAGGTCCAGGTACGTCGCGTAGCTGGCCCGGTCGGCGTCGAGGAAGACGAAGTGAAACGGCCCCGGGAGCCCGGCCAGGATCTCGGCGGCGTTTCCCTCGCGGATCTCGACCCGGTCGGCCAGCCCCGCGCGGGCCAGGTTCGCGCGGGCGAGCGTCACCTTGTCGGGGTTCCGCTCGAGCGTGATGACGTGGCCGCCGGTGGCGCGCGCCGCGTCGGCGAGCCAGATCGTGGAGTAGGCGTCCGAGGTGCCCACCTCGAGGATCCGAGTCGCTCGGGCCGCCTGGACCAGGATCCACAGCAGGCGGCCTGTATCCGGCGTGATGTTGAGCATCCGCCTGGCTCGCTCGGTCTCGCGCGCGTCGTTTTCTTCGCCGAAGCGCGCCAGCTCGTCGAGGAAGGCCGCCAGGGCCCGGTCCATGACAGGGGGGAGTATACCTCAAGGCACGGCTGCGGGGGCCTCCCCGCCTCGCTCAGGCCTCCTCGCCCAGGCGCCGGGTCGGCGATCCATCCGGGCGAACGCTGCCGGGCGGCGGTCGGGGTTCAGGTGGCCGGCGGCGGGGATGTCCCGCCGAGCGAGTCCGAGGAGCCGTAGCGGCGGGCGAAGCGCAGGGCGCTGCAGCGCTCTGAGCGCTTCAACGGAGTTGGAGCGCGAAGACGCCCCCCGCCTCGGGGGGATGGGGGGGCCAGCGGAAGGCGCCCGAGCGAGCCACCGCCGTCGAGGCGAGGAGGTCCGAGCGAACGGGACATCCCCGCTACCGGACACGGGTCACTACGCGGGGCGGGAGCGGGGAGGGTGGGCGAGGGCGAGGAGCACGAGCGCCACGCCGTTGGACGCCGCGCTCAACAGGAACGCCCGCGTGTACGCGCCAGTGGCATCGTAGATCACCCCGGCGACGAGCGGCCCCCAAGCTGCCATGGAGCCCGCGAGGGCGAAGAGGAACCCGACCAGGCTGCCGGCCTGCTCGCGCCCGAAGAAGTCGCCCACGATCGCCGGGAAGAGCGTGGACACGGCCCCGTAGGAAAAACCGAAGACGAGCGCGACCAGATAGAGCGATGAGAGCCCGCCCACGAGCGTGAACCCCAGGAACGCGGCGGCCTGCAGCGCGATGACCAGCGCGAGGGCGGGCTTCCGACCGATCCGGTCGGACACCACTCCCATGGCCAGCCGGCCGACCACTGCCGCGATGCCGAGGGCGCTGAGGACGGTCGAGGCGACGAGGGATGACATCCCGAGGTCCCGCGCGAAGGGAACGACGTGCACCAGCGGGATGAAGACCGGGATCCACGTGGCCGTGAAGATCCCGAAGACGAGCCAGAACGCTGCCGTGCGAATCGCCAGGCGGAAGGGCCATTGAACTTCATCCGGAGACGACGCGGCGGCCGGGGCGGCCCGAGACCCGCCGTCGGGACTGAGGCCGAGAAGCTCGGGGTCGCGCCGCATCACCGTGGCCACGAGATTGAGCACGAGGAAAATGCCCGCACCGAAGAGCACGTAGGCCCACCGCCAGCCCATCGCGCCCACCAGCGCAGCGGCTGCGGGGGGGAGGACAAAGGTTCCCAGGCTCCCGCCGCTGGTGGCGACGCCCAGCGCGAGCCCCCGCCGCCGGACGAACCACTTGACCACCGTGGCGTTGCAGGGCACGTATGCCGTGCTCATGCCGAGGGCCGCGACGATGCCGTAGAGGAGGTACGGGTGCCAGAGCTGGCTGACCCGGCTCATGCCGGCGAGGCCCACCCCGAGGAAGACCCCACCCATCGCGATCACGACGCGCGGGCCCCACCGATCGGTCAGACGCCCCGCCAGCAGGCCGAGCACGCAATAGAGGAAGGCGTAGAGAGAGAAAACGCCGGAGAGGCTGGCGCGGCTCCACCCGAACTCGTCGAGGAGGGCGGCGAAGAAGACCCCGAAGGCGTACTGGGTGCCGTAGGCCGTGAACAGGACGACGAACGCCCCGCCCACCACGACCCAGCCGTAAAAGAATCTCACGCGGTTGAGAACTCGCTCAGCTGCCCTTGTCCGGAGGACGGGGCTCGGGATCGCTGGATTTCCGAATGTCCAGCATGGGCATTTCCGGAATGCCCCGGTCGACTTCGCGCCGGGTGATCCGCATCAGGCGGGCCACGATGTCCCGGATGCGGAAGCCCATGTCCACGGCGACGTCCACCCACTTCGGCTTCTCGCTCTCCGCGAGCCCCTGGGTGCGCAGCAGTTCCAGGTTGCCGATGAGCGCGGTGAGGGGGTTGTTGATCTCGTGAGCTGTGGCCCGCGCCAGCTCCGTGATCGCCTTCATGGCCTCGGCCTCCCGCCGGGCCTCCTCGGCCTTGAGCCGGTCCGTCATGTCTCGGAAGATGAAGACGGCGAAGCGCTTTCCCCCGTACTCCACCACGCGTCCGGTGCCGCCGAGGTAGGCGGGCTCCCCGGCCCGCGTCGGGTGCGAGAGGGCGTCGCTCGTGGCTTCTCCCTTCTGCAGAGCCTGCCGCACGAACTTCTCGTGAGCCGCGCGCGTCTCCGGGTCGGCGGGCCAGAGATCGTCCAGTCGGCGGCCGATGAGCGCCTCGCGGCTCACCCCCATCAGTTCCGAGTCCTTGCGGTTCGTCTCGAGGATCCTGAGCGTGTCCGGATCGACGATGCGGATGGCGTCCGTCGCTTCGTCGAGGACGGCGCGGAACCGGGCGCGCTCCTCGAGGAGCCGCTCCCTCTCCACCTGATCCCGCAGGATGGTGCCCACGAGCGTGATGCCCAGGACGATCGTGAGCAGAAGCAGCCACCACACGTGCGCCAGGAGGCGGGCGCCGTACTGGCCCGCCGCCAGGTAGGCGCCGGCGACGATCAGGCACACGACGCCGCCGAGAGCCAGGGTATGGCGCCAGCCCACTCGCGCCCCCCCGCCGGCCCACGAGTGGACCAACCCGGCGGCCAGCCCGGTCAGGAGGAGCGAGAGGACCCCTGGGAGCGCGCCCGCCCCCCAGCCCCACCCCCACCCCCAGAGCCGGTACGCGGCGCCGATGCCTCCCGCGATGAGACCGGCGGTCGCCCCCTCGAAGAGGCCGACCAGCGCCACCGGGACCCAGCGCGCGTCGATGAACAGCCCGTCCCGGATCTCGATCCGCTCGATCATCATGACGACGGTGATCGCGCCGAACAGGAGCCCGAGAACGAGCTGGCGCGGGAGCCGGCCCTCGGGCCGATGGGACGGCAACCAGCGGCCGACGTAGGAGTAGACGAGGACGCCGAGGATCAGGAGGCCGGCGTTCTCAATGAGATGGCCGGGAGTTTCCATGGCTTCCCCGGCCGCGTCCCTCGCGGCCATTGAATCGCGGCAGCAGCTCCCTGAGGAACTTTCCCGTGTAGGACGCTCCGCTCTGGGCCACCTGCTCGGGCGTCCCTTCGATCACGATCTCCCCCCCGGCGTCGCCCCCCTCCGGGCCCAGGTCCACGATCCAGTCGGCCGTCTTGATGACGTCCAGGTGATGCTCGACCACCACGACCGTGTTCCGCGCGTCCACCAGCCGGTTCAGGACGGCGAGGAGCTTCTTCACGTCGTCCAGGTGGAGGCCGGTCGTCGGCTCGTCCAGGATGTAGAGGAAGTCGGTGGTGGGGCGCACACCCAGTTCGGCGGCGATCTTCAGGCGCTGGGCTTCGCCGCCGGAGAGGGTCGTCGCGGGCTGTCCCAGCCGGAGGTAGCCGAGCCCTACCTCCTGGAGCACCTCGAGCCGGCGGACGAGCCACGGCTGGGCGGAGAAAAACTCCACCGCCTCGTCCACCGTCAGCTGGAGAGCCTGGCTGACATTCTTTCCCTTGTAGGTCACGCGGAGGACCTCGGGGCGATAGCGCTTGCCCGCGCACTCCTGGCACGTGACGTACACGTCTTCGAAGAAGTACATCTCCAGCTTCTGGAACCCGTTCCCCTGGCAGGCCTCGCAGCGGCCGCCCGGCACGTTGAAGGAGAACGCGCCGGGGCCGAGGCCGAGCGTCTTGGCCCGCGGGAGGCCCGCGTAGAGCTTTCGGATCTCGTCGAAGGCCTTGATGTACGTCACCGGGTTCGAGCGCGGCGTGCGGCCGATCGGCTCCTGGTCGATGAGCCTCACGCCCTTCAGGTGTTCGAGGCCGAGGAGCGCGTCGTACGCCCCGGGAGGCTCGAACTCGACCTTGAAGGCCCGCGCGACCGCGCGGTAGAGCGTGTCGTGGACCAGGGTGGACTTGCCCGAGCCCGATACGCCCGTGACGCACGTCAGCGCGTGAAGGGGAAGCTTCAGCTCGAGGTTCTTCAGGTTGTGCTCCCGCGCTCCCACGAGGGCCAGCTGGCGGCGCCCCTCCCGGCGGGCCGGCGGCGTCGGAATCGACTCCTGGCCGGTCAGGTAGCGCGCCGTCAGCGACCGGGCGTCCTTCAGGAACTCGGCGCGGCTTCCCGCGAACACGACCTCGCCGCCGCGCTCGCCCGAGCCGGGGCCGAGCTCCACCAGGTAATCGGCGGCCTCCATGAAGGTCCGGTCGTGCTCGACGACGACGACGGTGTTGCCGGCGTAGGCGAGCTCCCGGCAGAGCTCGGCCAGCCGCGCCGTGTCACGCGCGTGGAGGCCGATGGACGGCTCGTCGAGCACGTAGAGGGTCCCCACGAGCTGGGAGCCGAGCTGGTTGGCCAGGTTGATCCGCTGGGCCTCGCCGCCGGAGAGCGTGCGCGTCTGGCGCGACAGGGTCAGATACCCCAGGCCCACCCGGAGGAGAAAGCCGAGCTTGGCGTGGAGCTGTTTCAGAATCTCGCGCGCCACGGCCTCCTCCCAGGCGCCGAGCCCGAGGCCGCGCATGAAGCGCGCCAGCTCGTCCACCGTCAGGGCCGTGCACTCGGCGATGGCGAGCCCGCCGACCTTCACCGCGAGGGCCTCGGCCTTGAGGCGGGCGCCCGAGCAGCGGGGGCAGGGGAACTGGCTCCGGTAGCGCGAGAGGAAGACGCGCACGTGGAGCTTGTAGCGGTAGGTCTCCACCTCCTCGAAGAAGCCGCGGATCCCGCAGAAGCGGCGGTCTCCCTCCTGGAGCCACTGCTTGTCCGCGTTCGTGAGGTCCGCATAGGGGCGCGACAGGTCCAGGCCCCGGCGTTTGGCCGCCTTGAGGAGCTCTTTCTGGTACCAGCGCCCCGACGGGTGGCTCCACGGCTCGACGGCGCAGTCGGCGAGGCTCTTCGACGGATCGGGGACCAGGCGCGCCTCGTCGTAGCGGAGGATATTGCCGAAGCCCTTGCAGTCCGGGCAGGCGCCCAAAGGATGGTTGAACGAGAAGAGGAGCGGCTGGGGGCGCGCCAGCGTCAGGTTGCACTTGGGGCAGCGGAATTCCTGGGTGAACACCCGGAGCTCCCGCCCCAGGACCTCGACCTCCACCCGTCCGCCGCCTTCCCTGAAGGCCATCTCCATGGAGTCGCCGAGGCGCCGACGCTGATCGGGGGCGAGGATCACCCGATCCAGGACCACGAGGATCTCGCGCGCTTCCGACAGATCCACGCCGGGGAGTGGCGAGAGATCGACCACGCGCCCGCCCACCTTCACGCGCGCGAAGCCTCGCTGGAGGAGGCTCGTCAGGAACTCGGCGGTTCCCTCGCCGCCCGTTCTGGCCGCCGACGGCACGGCCAGGGGGAAGCAGAGGAGCGCCCGCGCCCCCGGGTGCTCGCGCAGGAGGGTGTCCACGACCGTCTCCGCCGTGTCGGAACCGCCCTCGGCGCCGCATTGAGGGCAGTGGACCCGGCCGATCTTCGCGAAGAGAAGCCGGAGGTAATCGTAGATTTCGGTGGCCGTGCCCACGGTGGAGCGCGCCGTCCGGACCGGGTTTTTCTGTTCGATGGCGATGGAAGGCCGGATTTGCTCGATGCGGTCCACATCCGGACGGTCCACGCGCTCCAGGAACATCCGGGCGTAGGTCGAGAGCGATTCGATGTACCGCCACTGCCCTTCGGCGAAGAGCGTGTCGAAGGCCAGGGAAGACTTGCCCGAGCCGGACACGCCCGTGATGACCGTTACGCGGTCGTGGGGAAGGGCCAGCGAGATGTTCTTCAGGTTGTTCTGCCTGGCTCCTTCGATGCGGAGCCAGAGGGGCTGGGGCATCCGGTCAGACCTCCTGAGGTGTCATTCTATCCTGCGCCGTCATGCCTCGGCAACGGCCCAGCGGGTCCTGCCGCCGCGACCAGCCTCACGGCGCTCACTCCCGCGAGCGTGCCGTCGCCCGTCCGCCGCGCTCCGCGCGGCGGACGGGACGAGGGGGGCCCACTGCGCGCGGCCCCGCGGGGACCGCACCCTACGCCACCCGCCCGGTCGCGCCATCGCCTTTCGTGAATAATGCGCTCTAGCGGGCGAGGGCTGCGAGGGCGGCGGCGATGGGGAGCGCCGGCAGGAAGTTGGCGATCCTGAGCCGGCGGATCTCCAGCAGGAGGAAGCCGATCCCCAGGATCAGGGCTCCCCCAGTCCCGGTGACCTCGTTCAGGATCCGCTCGTCGAGCAGGAAGGTCAGCTGGCTGCCCAGCAGGGTGAGGCCGCCCTGGACGATCAGCACGGTGAGGGAGGAGAAGAGGACGCCCACCCCCAGGCTGGAGGCGAACGCCACCGAGGCCGCGCCGTCGAGCATGGACTTGGCGTACAGGACCTCCACGTTGCCGTCGATCCCCGCCTGGATCGAGCCCACGATCGTCATGGGGCCCACGCAGTACACGAGGCTGGCGGTCACGAACCCCGTCACGAAGCGCCCCTCCTCGGAGCCCGTGCGCGCCTTGAGCCAGGCGCCAGCGTCCTCGAGCCGCCGCTCGAGGTTCCACCACTCTCCCAGGAGCCCGCCTGCCACCAGGCTGCCGATGACGATCAGCATGTTGTCGGCCTTCAGGGCCAGGCGCACGCCGATCAGAATCGTGGCGAGGCCCAGGCCGTCGGTGATGATTCCCCTGAGGCGATCGGGCAGGCGGCTTCCCACGAGGAGGCCGAGGCCGCCGCCCAGGAGCACCGCCGCAACGTTGACGAAGGTCCCTTTCACGGCGCCTCAGTATAGGGAGGGAGTTTCCCCTTGACAACCCCGGTCATCGCCGATAGGCTGTTCTTCGTAATGAGAATCATTCCTAAAAATAAGGCAAACGGCCTAGGCCCCGAGGCGCTCCGCCGCCGCGGGTTCCGGCTGACGGGGCCGCGCCGGCTGATCCTGGACGTGGTTCAGGGCACCGACCTCCATCCCACCGCGGAGTGGGTCTACCAACGCGTGCGCCGCCGCCTGCCGCGCGTGAGCCTGGGCACGGTGTACCGCAACCTGCGGCTGCTGGTGGACGAGGGGATCGTCGAGGAGCTGCCCGGCTCCCCCGGCCGGCACGCCGGCAAGGCCCGGTTCGACGGCAACGCCAGCGTCCACCACCACTTCACGTGCTCCGACTGCGGCAGGATTCACGACCTGACCGAGCCGGTGGACCCGTCCCTCGACCGGCGGATGGCCGTCCGGACGGGTCTGTCCATCTCGCACCATCGCATCGAGTTCTACGGTTGCTGCCCGGCTTGCCAGGCCCGGCAGAGACCCCGACGCCGCGCCCGGAAACGCCGGTAGCGCCGGCTCACCCACACACCCAAGGAGGAAGACGTCATGGCAGGGAAGGATCTCAAGGGAACCAAGAGCCACGAGAATCTGAAGGAGGCCTTCGCCGGCGAGTCCCAGGCGAACCGGCGGTACCTCTACTTCGCCCGGGCCGCCGACATCGAGGGCTTTCCGGATGTCGCCGGTCTCTTCAAGGACACCGCGGACGCCGAGACCGGCCACGCGTTCGGCCACATGGACTTCCTGAAGCAGGTCGGCGACCCGGTCACCGGGGTCCCCATCGGCAAGACCGAGCACAACCTGAAGTCCGCGGTCGAAGGGGAGACGTACGAGTACACCCAGATGTACCCGGGCATGGCGAAGACGGCCCGGGAGGAGGGCTTCCCCGAGCTGGCGGAGTGGTTCGAGACGCTTGCCAAGGCCGAGAAGTCCCACGCCGGCCGCTTCACCAAGGGCCTGAAGCAGATCGCCGGCAAAGAGCCCGCGGACGCCATCTAGGGGCCTCCGTCTCCCCTCGAAACCCCCCTCACCCGGCCCTCTCCCCCATGTGGGGGAGAGGATACAGGTGAGGGGGGCGTGGGGTTTCACGGAATGACGATGACCCTCGACATCCGCGCGGAGGCCTTCTGGGAGCTTCCCAGGGTGGAGCAGGAGCTCCGCCGGGTCTACGATATTTGCAACGGCTGCCGCCGCTGCATCACGCTCTGCCCCTCGTTCAAGGATCTGTTCGTGAGCCTCGACACCGACGATGTGGACGGCGACGCCGAGAAGCTCGCGCCCGGGGCCCTCAAACGGGTGGTGGATCTCTGCTACCAGTGCAAGCTCTGCTACAACCACTGTCCCTACACCCCGCCGCACCGCTGGCAGGTGGATTTCCCGCGGCTCATGCTGCGGGCGCGGGCGGCCGAGGCAAGACGCCGGGGGGTGACGCTTCAGGACCGCTTCCTCGGCAACACGGACCTCGTGGGGCGCCTCGGCACCCTGACGGCGCGGTTCGCGAACTGGACCAGCACGCTCGCCCCATACCGCGTCTTGCTCGAGGCGGTGGTGGGCCTCCACCGGCGCCGAAATCTGCCGCGCTTCGCGGGCGAGCGGTTTTCGACCTGGTTCGCGCGCCGCCGGCCCCTGTCGTTCATCCCGCAGGCGAAGGCGGCGCTCTTCACGACGTGCACCGTCGAGTACAACGACCCGGCCGTCGGCAAGGCCGCGGTGGCCGTCCTCGAGCGGAACCGGGTGGACGTCACGCTGCCCGCCCAGCGCTGCTGCGGCATGCCGTACCTGGACGGGGGGGCCGTCGAGGCGGCTCAGGGGCTGATCCGCGAGAACGTGCGAAGCCTCGCCCGGGCGGTCAGGGAAGGGCGCGAGATCGTGGTGCCGGGGCCCACGTGCAGCTACATGCTCAAGCAGGAGTACCCGTGGCTCGACGGCTCCGGCGACGCGCGGCTGGTCGCGAGCCATACCCGCGATCTCTTCGAGTACCTCATGCGGCTTCACGCCGAAGGGAAGCTGGACACCAACTTCTCGAAACGTCCGGGGAAGGTGGCCTACCACCTGCCGTGCCACCTCAAGGCGCAGAACCTCGGGACGAAGTCGGCCGATCTGCTCCGCCTGATCCCGGGAAGCCAGGTGGAGGTGATCGAGCAGTGCTCGGGAGTGGACGGGACCTGGGGGCTCAAGCGGGAGTATTACGAGCTTTCCCTCAAAGTGGCCGAGCCGCTCCTGAAGGGGATCGAAGCCGCGCGGCCCGACCGGGTTGCCAGCGACTGCCCGCTCGCGGCGCTCCAGATCGCCCAGGGGACGGGCGCTGCGCCCCGGCATCCTATCCAGATCGTCGCCGAGGCCTATGGGGTGACCGCCGAATGAAGAAGCTCGAGCTCTCGGACGTCAGGAACATCCACGAGTACGAGAAGGTGCACGAGGAAACGCGCCGGCGCATCATCGACCTGAAGCGCCGGCGCCGGGTGCAGGTCGGCCAGCATCTCTGCTTCGTCTTCGAGAACCGCGAGACCGCCCTCTTCCAGATCCAGGAGATGTGCCGGGTCGAGCGGATCGTGGACGAGGCCAAGATCCGGGAAGAGGTCGAGGTCTACAATGATCTGATCCCGGGGGAAAACGAGCTGTCGGCGACGCTGCTCATCGAGATCGAGGACAGGTCCCAGATCCAGCCCGTCCTGGATCGGCTCATGGGGATCGATACCGGCGAGCACGTGTGGATCCAGGTGGGGAAGGAGTACGCGATCCCGGCCCAATTCGAGCCCGGTCACTCCGACGCCGAGCGGGGGAAGATCAGCGCGGTCCACTTCGTCCGCTTCGCGTTCCCGCCCGGAGCGGTCCAGGCCTTCCGGGAGCAGGATGTGTACCTCGTGGTGGACCATCCGGGGGGGAAGGCTCGCGAGCGGATCCCCGACGAAGTCAAGGCCTCTCTCCTCGAGGACCTCACGTCCTGATGCGCGGACTCTTCGTCCTGCCGGCCGTGGCGCTGGTCCTCGCGGCCTGCGCCGAGAACGGCAGCCCGGCGGGGCGCGGCAGGCAGGTTTATCTCGCGCAGTGCACGGCCTGCCACAACAGCGATCCCTCAAGGGACGGCCCGCTGGGCCCGGCCGTCAAGGGCTCCTCCCGCGAACTCCTCGAGGCCCGCGTCCTGAGGGGGACCTACCCGCCGGGCTACCGGCCCAAGCGCGCCACGGCCGTCATGCAGCCCATGCCCCAGCTGGCCTCGGCGCTCGACGACCTCGCCGCCTTCCTCAGGTAGCTACGCCAGCCCGGACTATTCACGAACGGCGCGCGCGCGACCGGGCGGGTGGCGCGGGGTGCGGTCCCGCGGGACGGGCGGAGTGGGACCCCCTCGGCCCGTCCGCAGCTCACCTGAGCTGCGTTCGGGCGAGCGGGTGACGGAGCGCGGCCAGCG
>JACPSW010000043.1 GCA_016193045.1 Candidatus Rokuibacteriota bacterium
GAGGGCGCCAGGTTTACGCGCACGGTGCGGCGTCTCCTCTACACACCGCCCCTGCTCCGCTTGCTCGGTCACATGATCCTGTTCGTGGCCGTGAAGGCGGAGTGAGCGCCCGCCATGCCGCGGGTGTCGGTCCTGATGAGCGTCCGCAACGGGGAGCGGTGGGTCGGCGAGGCGGTGGAGAGCATCCTGGGCCAGACGCTCGGCGATCTCGAGCTCATCGTGGTGGACGACGGATCCGAAGACGCGACGGGGGCGATCCTCGACCGGCAAAATGATCCGAGGCTCCGGGTGGTCCACCAGCCCCCGTCGGGGCTGACCGTCTCGCTCAACCGCGCCTGGCGGCTGTCGGGGGCGGCGCTGCTCGCGCGGATGGATGCTGACGACGTGGCGCGTCCGGACCGGCTCGCCCGGCAGGTGGCCTTTCTCGACGCCCATCCCGACGTGGGATTGCTGGGGACCGGCTGCCGGGAGACTTCCGTGACGGGCGAGGTCGTCGGGGTGATCGTCCCGCCGGAGGACGATGCGTCGATCCGGCGGGTTCTGATCCGGAAGAATCCCTTCGTCCACTCGTCGGTCATGCTGCGTCGCGCTGCGCTGGAGGCGGCCGGCGGCTACGACGAGTCCCTCCCCGTGGCCCAGGACTACGACCTCTGGCTCCGGCTGAGCCGGCTCACCCGGATGGCCAACCTTCCCGAGCCGCTGGTCATGCGGCGCCTCACCCCCGGGCGCGTCTCGACCGTCCGGGACACCGACCGGCTGAGGGCGGAGGTGGCGATGAAGCTCCGCGCGCTCCGAAGCGGGGGCTACCCGCTCTGGTGCGCCGTCTTTCTCCTCAAGCCGGTTATCGCCCTGGCCCTCCCCGCGGGCCTGCGGCGGGTCGTGAGAGGAGCGCTCTCCACGGGATGAAGAAGCGGGATATCCGGAAGAGCCGGTGGTTCGAAGAGGTGGCCGAGTACTTCGATCTCGAGCCCGGCCTGGTGCTGAGCGCCGTGTCCCCCAAACGCGTGAGCGCCGCGGACGAGCCTCCCGCGGTGAGGGAGGCGCGGGCGCGCCTGAGGGGGATGTTCATGCGGGAGGAAAGCATCCGGCTCCTGGAGCGGCTGGACGAGGAGAATCCGGGCGACGTGTCCGACATCGAGCGGTCCACGGCCTGGCGGGAGTACATCTTCGCGTGCATCAACGGGGAGAAGCGGGCCTTCGAGCGGATGTTCTTTTACGACCTGATCATCGCCTCCGTCGTGAAGCCGATGCTGGACGTCAAGGCCGCCCCCCTCGTGGTGGATTACGGCTCCGGCTCGTCGCTCCTGACCCGCCTACTGGCGCAGGATTTCGGGGATGCGGTGCGGACGGTCTCCGTGGACGCGTGCCGGTACGCGGTCGAGTTTTCGGTGGCCCGGAACCGGCTCTACAACGCGAGCGCCGCCGGCCTGCTGATCGAGGACGTCCTGGCCCCCCTCCGGCTCCGGGACGTGGACCTGATCCTGGCCTACAGCGTCTTCGAGCATCTGCCGAACTCCACCGAGCAGATCCAGGCCCTCATCGACGCGCTGGCCCCGGACGGCATCCTGATCGAGAACTACGCCGGTCATTCGCGGGAGACGCCCCACAAGTCCGACACTTTCAGCGCATACGAGCGGCGTGACATCAATCTGGACCTGCTGCGGGAGCGGCTCGTCCTGCTCTACGGGTCGCTCCCCCCGAAGCGGGACGGCGTGTACGAGCGGGACAGCCGGGAGCGCTACTGGATCAAGACCGACGCGAACCGGTCGCTCATCGAGGCCGTGCAGCGGCGGCTCAGCCGCGAGTATTCCGTGACCAAGCGGCTGGCCCGCAAGGTGGGCCGGCTGGTCGGCGCGCGGGTGTGAGCCGCGGGACCTTCGGGAAGCCCTTCTGGATCACCCTCTTCCTCGTCTGCCTCCTCAAGCTTCTCTTCGTGGTGACGTACCCGCTCAACGTGAGCGGAGACGGCTTCACGTACTTCCGGATGATCGCCACGCGCAGCAGCAATCTGGCGCATGCGGGCGGCTATCCCTTCCTGGTCGGCCTCCCGCTGGCCTTCCCTCGCGCCGTCCTGGCGGCGCTCCGGGGTCCGGGCTCGGCGCTCGTCGAGCCGGTCGAGGAGCGCCGCCCGGGGACTGCGGCCGGTGTCGCGCAGGGTCCGCCGAAGGACGTCGAAGCCAAGCAGGCCCTCCTGCCGGTCCTCACCCTGTATGTGACAGTCGCCAACCACCTGATGGACGCCCTCGCCGTGGCGGCCCTCTTCCTGCTGCTCCGCGCCATCTTCTCGGTCACCGCGGCCGTGCTCGGCGCCCTCGTGTACGGGCTGAATCCCTGGAACGTGCAGTGGGCCACGCTGAGCCGCCCGGAGCAGGTTCAGAGCAATCTGCTCGTGCTGATGGTCGCGGCGTTGTACTGGGCCCGGCAGGCGGAGACGCCCCGCAGGAAGCGCGCCGGATATGCGGCCGCCGCCGCCCTGTTCGCCCTGTGCGCGCTGGCGAAGTTCAACGCCGCGCTGTTCGTCCTGCTGCCCGCGGTGGCCCTCCTGGCCGACCCGAGTTCGTGGCGGGAGCGGGCGCGGCTGGGCGCGATCTCGCTGGCAACCGGGGCAGCCGTTTACGGGGTGTTCGTCATCCTCTATCACGCGCCGTCCACGGGGACCTACGCCCTCGCCTACGCGCGAGGCCATAATCTCTACGTGCGCCTCCAGCGCAATCCCCTCCCGCTCTTCGGCCCGGAGAACGGGATCGCGTCGAAGAAGTTCGCCATCCTGAGCCGGGTGCTTCCACTCGAGACGCCCTTCTGCTGCGGCCCGACGCTCTTCAGCCGGGTGGACTGGGTTCCCCCCGACGAGCGCCGGCCATACCGGGAGCGATATCTCCCCCTCCTCCGGAGCCAGGATCGCCGCATGGTGGAGCAGCTCTACGCCGCCGTGCGCGATCGGCCGGCAGGGGAGTGGCACTCGATCCACTATCACCTCGGCCTGAAGGAGGGGGATGATCTCCTCAGCTCCGTGTTCTTCGAGGCCGTGCGTTCCAGACCGGCCGCCTACCTGGAGGGGGCCGGGCTGCTGTTCCTGGAGGTCTTCACCGAGCGGCCGGAGGTTCTGGTGCCCGTCCTGGACCCGGCGCTCGGGGCCGATCCTCCTCTCAATCTCCTCGCGGATGCCGGCAAGCTGGAGGCGATCCGCCTCGGCTTCATCCGGATCGCCACTTCCGGGTACCGGTCGCGCGAGCTCGACTACAAAGGCTCACCCGCCATCTGGCTGCCCGGAGTCAGGATCGTCACCACGCTCCTCTCGCTGACCTCCATCCCGACCCTCCTCTTCTGGGCCGTCATCGGGATCGGAGTGCTCCTCTCCCTGCGGGGCACGGGGGCGGATCCCGGCGCGGCGCGCTGGGGCCCCGCGCTCCTGCTCGTCTCCCTGCTGGTCTTCATCGCGGCGTGGTCGCTCCTGTTCAACGTGCGGAACAAAGACGTCCGGCTCGTCCAGCCGCTGCTCGATGCGCTCGTGGCCGTCGGGCTCTGGAGGATCGGCGGGGGGATCAGGCGGGGCGCGGCTGCGATGTCTCGCGCGTGGTCCTGAGGATGGTGCGGGGGAGCGCGCCGCCGAACTGCCCCATCGAATGCTCGTACCGGACGGCGGGGGCGGCCGGATTGAAGGGGATCCCGAGCCGCTTCCGGACGTCCCGCTCGACGAAGTCGCGCAGGCGCACCAGGTCGTCGGGCGACAGGGCCTCGGTATAGACGAACGACTGGTAGCCGCCGTCCGGATCGCCCTTGTAGTAGTCGGCGACCCGCATGTAGTCCACCTCGAGCGCGTAGAGCCGGTCTCCCGTCTTCGCGTAGGTGTACGTCCAGACTCCGGGCGTCGTCGGGTGCGGCTCCGCCTCGTCGTAGTACGGCGTGCCCGGATACGTGGTGATGATGCTCACGTCGAAGTCGTCCGGCTTCGCCTCGACCAGCCACCGGTGCGTGTCCAGGATGGTGGCCTCCGATTCGCCCGGATGCCCGATGGACATCAGCGCTTTGACCTTGAGGCCGTGGCGGCGGGCGATCTCCACGCACCGCGTGTTCTCCTCGCGCGTCGCCTTCTTGTTGATATTTTCCAGGATGCGCGGCGAGCCGGACTCGAATCCCGTCAGGATCCAGCGGAAGCCGGCGCGGTACATCGCCTCGGCCTGGGCGTCCGTGAAGAGCTGGGCCTTGATGAAGCCGCGGAGCCGGAACTCCGTTTCGCGCTCGCGCTGGGCGCGCTGGATGGCGTTCATGAGCTCGATCATCTTCGGGTTCACGTTGAGCTCGTCGTCGTAGAGCATGAAGCCGGTGACGCCGTACGTCCGGTGGAGCGCGACGATCTCCTCCACGACCGACTCGGTGGTCCGCATGCGGATCCGGCGCAGGGACGGCGACTCGCGCCCCCCGCAGAAACCGCAGGCGAAGGGGCAGCCGAGCTGGGCGATGAGGCTCAGCGCCCGCACGCCGTCGATCGCGTAGCGATAGCTGTCCACGTCCACGAGGTGGCGCGCCGGCAGGGGCAGCTCCGTCAGGCGCGCGTTGGTGAGGAAGAGGCCGGATTTGGGATCGTCCGCGTCGATGAGGGCGGGGGCGTCGTCGGCGAGCGCGAGGAAGACGGCCTCTTCCCCGTCGCCCGCGACGAGGACGTCGAACAGGGCGGACAGGTCGCCGAGGGCCTTGGCGGCGCGGCCGCGCCGCCCCTCGGCCCGCTCGAGCCTGGCGGCGGTGTGAACGAGCGTCACGTGCGGACCGCCGAGGACGAGCCGGGCGTCGGGACGGGCGGCGCGGAGGAGCCGCTGGATGTTCGCCACGGCGGGCATCTGAGGCGTGGTGGCCGTCAGGCCGAACACCCTCGCGTCGGTGGCGGCCGCGTGATCGCGCACGACGTCCTCGTAGTTCTCGATCCCGGAGAGATCCAGCATCTGGACCTCGATCCCCCCCTGCTCCAGGACGGCGGCCACCTTCAGGATCCCGAGGGTCATGAAGACGCGCTCGTCGAGCAGGAAGATCGAGGGCGGGATGATCAGGCAGACCGTCATCAGAACCGCCGGAAGCGCCACTTGAGGATCGTCCAGACCATGCGCAGGCCGTCGGTCCACGCGATCTTCTTGCCGTGCTCGTACGTGCGGGGACGGTACGAGATCGGCACCTCTTCGATCCGGTGGCCGCGCCGGAGGAGCTTGCAGATCAACTCGTTGTCGTACTCGAAGCCATCGGCCTCGATCGGGATCGAGTCCACCAGGCGCTTCGTGAACGCCTTGTATCCACCTTCGTAGTCCGTTGCCGCGTTGCCGTACAGGAGATTCGTGAGGACGATGATGGTGAGGTTGCCGACGTAGTGGGTGAAGAAGGGGGATTTCGCTTCGCCAAAAAAGAAGTGGGGGCGTTCGAAGACGAACCGCGAGCCCATGACGGCCTCGACGCGGCCCTCGAGGATCGGCTGCAGGACGGTCTTGTAATCGCTGGGGTCGTACTCGAGATCGGCGTCCTGGATCAGCAGCACGTCGCCCGTGGCGGCGCGGAACCCGGTCTTCACGGCGCCGCCTTTCCCCCGGTTCCGCTCGTGGAAGACGGTACGGATGCCCGGAGTGGCGCTCAGGATCTCACGGGTGCGGTCCCGGGAGCCGTCGTCCACGACGATGATCTCGAGGTCGAGGGGCCCGACCTCGGCCGTCTTGACCCGCTCGATCGTGTCCGCGATCGTTGCCTCTTCGTTGTAGGCGGGGATGACGACCGTGAGCTTCCGGATCGCCGGCGCTGGCATGGCTGCGTGGTAGTATAACCCAAAATCCGGCTTCTTTCCTTGCGCGCGTGCCGGGGGGTGGCGTAAGATCGCATAGTTTCTTCCTTCCGGAGTATGGCCAGGAGGTGGGCGAACGTGCAACGGCTCGTTGGGCGGAAGCGGGTTCTCGTGCTGGTGGGGATATCGATCGCGTCGGCGGCGCTGACGGTCGGGATGGTCGAGGTCGTCGGCCGGTTTTTTTTCACGCCGATGCTCGTCCGGTACTCGGAGAACCAGGCGCTCAGGCTCCAGCTCGCGAAGCCGAAGGACCTGGGAATCGCGAGCCTCTACGTTCCCCATCACTACTATCTGTTTTCGACGCGGCCGTCCTACCGGTCGGCGGACGGAAAAGTCCGGCACAACTCGCTGGGGTGCCGCGCCGAAGAGGTGTCCGTGGAGAAGCCCGCCGGCGTCTATCGCATCGTGGCCCTCGGTGGATCGACGACCTACTCCACGCTCGTGCGGGAGAACGAGGGGATCTTCACCTACAAGCTGGAGAAGGCCCTGAATGCGTGGGCCTCGAAAGCCGGCCTCCGGCGGACGTTCGAGGTTCTGAACTGCGGGGTTCCCGGCTATACGTCGGCCGAAGCGTTGGCCCGGTATATCTTCTCGCTCAGCGAGTACCGTGCCGACCTGGTCATGGTCCAGCTCGGGATCAACGATGCGCTGCCGCGCGGGCTCTCTCACATCTCCCGGGACTATCGGGAGTTCTCCAAGACGTGGGAGACGTTCGATCCCGGGAGCGACTTGTGGTTCACTCGGCGACTCCTGCGCACGGCCCGAAACCGGTTCACCGATTCCGTCTGGACCCAGGGGATCAACTTTGTCGTACGGCACCCGTTCTGGATCCCGAAGCCGGGGCAGGTGACGGTGGCGGGCGACGGCGGGAACAGCGCGTGGATCTTCGGGTCCAACATGCGGTACCTGATTCGGCTGGCGTCGGGGGACGGGGCGCGCGCGTTACTCCTGACCGAGCATCTCGTCGTGGACAAGGCGAGCGACTGGCGAACGATGCCCCCGGGACGCGGCCGGTTCACGCTGGAGCACAATGCGCTCCTGGAGACGATCGCCCGGCAGGAGCGGACCCTGTTTCTCGACCTCCAGCAGGAGCTCTGCGCGTGCAAGGAGATGATGCCGGACGGCCGGCACCTGAACGAGGAGGGGGAGAGCCAGAAGGCCCGCCTGATCCTCGAGTATCTGAGGCGAGAGTGGGCGAGCCCGGGAGGGCGCCCGTCCCCGGGAGGCCCGGCATGAGGTTTGCGCGCCGTCTGTGGGCCGGCTGGAAGCGCGTCGCGGAGCGGCTCGGGGTATTCCAGTCGCGCCTGCTCCTGGTCCTGCTCTATTTCGTCGTCGTCGCGCCCTTCGCCCTCCTGGTGAAGATCGCGAAGGAGCCGCTGCGGATGAGGCGGATCGACGGCTCGAACTGGGTTCCGCACCCCGGATCACCGGCCGATCTCGAGCGGGCCAGGCGCCAGTTCTGAGCTCGAGCGGATCGGCCCCATGAATATTCTCGGCATCTCCTGCTTCTTTCACGACGCGGCGGCGGCCCTCCTCGTGGACGGCCGCCTCGTCGCGGCGGCCGAGGAAGAGCGGTTCACGCGCCGGAAGCACGACTACAGCTTTCCGGAGAACGCGATCCGCTTCTGTCTCGCCAAGGGCAAGCTGGAAGGGCGGGATCTCGACTACGTGGTGTTCTTCGAGAAGCCCTTCGTCAAGTTCGAGCGGATCCTCATGACGTCCCTCCAGATGTTCCCGCGGTCGTGGCGGGTCTTCCGGGAGGCGATGCTCACCTGGCTCGGCGACAAGCTGTGGGTCAAATCGACGATCCAGCGGGTGGTGGGGATCGACGGCGACCGCATCCTGTTCAGCGAGCATCACCTGTCGCACGCGGCGAGCGCCTTCTTCTGCTCGCCCTTCGACGAGGCCGCCATCCTCACCGTGGACGGGGTGGGGGAGTGGGCGACGGCGTCCCTCGGCGTCGGGAGGGGGAGCGGGATCCGCCTGCTGCGCACGACCCGGTTCCCACACTCCCTGGGCCTGCTCTACAGCGCCTTCACGGCCTTCCTCGGCTTCGAGGTGAACGAGGGCGAGTACAAGGTCATGGGGATGGCGCCCTACGGGCGCCCGCGCTACGTGGATGAGGTTCAGAAGCTGATCCACGTGTGCGCCGACGGCAGTTTCTGGCTGGACATGGACTACTTCTCCTTCCACTGCTCGACCGAGCGGACATACAACGCCCGTTTCGAAGGGCTCTTCGGCCGGCCCAGGGATCCCCAGCTTCCCTTCTTCACCCCCGGCACGGGCTACCCCCTATACTACGGCGACAAGCCGGCGAACTACGAGGCCCTGGGGCAAGAGAACCAGCGCTACGCCGACGTCGCGGCCAGCATCCAGGCGGTCACCGAGGACGTCCTGCTGAAGATGGCCCACACGCTTTACAAAGAGACCGGCCTCAAGCGGCTCTGCATGGCGGGGGGCGTGGCCCTGAACAGCGTCGCGAACGGGCGGATCCTCAGGGAAACGCCCTTCGAAGAGCTCTACATCCAGCCCTCGGCGGGGGACGGGGGCGGTGCCCTGGGCGCCGCCCTGTACGCGCAGCACGCGCTCCTGGGACAGCCGCGGGGGTTCGTGATGGAACACGCATCCTGGGGCGAGGAGTACTCCGCGGGGGAGATCCACGAGTTCCTCCGCGCAAGCGGCATCCGCCACGAGGCCTTCGACGACGACGAGGCGCTGCTGGACCGGGTGGCGGGGGCCCTCGGGGAGGGGAAGGTCGCCGGCTGGTTCCACGGACGGTTCGAGTGGGGGCCCCGGGCCCTCGGAAACAGGAGCATCCTGGCCGATCCGCGCCGGCCCGAGATGAAGGACGTCGTGAACATGAAGATCAAGTTCCGCGAGCCGTACCGGCCCTTCGCTCCCTCCGTCCTCGTGGAGCGTTCCGAGGAGTTCTTCGATCTGAAGGATCCGGCCCGGCATCTGCCGGCCCGCTTCATGCTCCTCGTGTCGAGGGTGAAAGAGGACAAGCGCGCCCAGATCCCGGCCACGACTCACGTGGATGGGAGCGCGCGGCTTCAGGCGGTTTCCCGCGAGACGAATCCCCGCTACCACCGGCTGATCCGAAAGTTCGACGAGGCGACCGGCATTCCCGTGGTGCTGAACACCTCCTTCAACCTGAAGGGAGAGCCCATCGTCAACACGCCCCGGGAGGCCTTCGCGACCTTCAGCCGGAGCGGGCTGGACCTCTTGGTCCTGGACCGGTGCCTCATCCGGAAGGCCCCATGAGCCGGCCGCCGATCGAGGAGGTCTCCCGGAAGGTGCGCGCGTTCTACGAGGAGTGCTCCTTCCCGGGCTACGAGGAGTTCGACACCCCCTTCGACCTCGTCGAAAAGGCCGGACGGGGAGTCTATGCCAGGCTGCTGGACGAGCAGCTTCCCCTGGGCGTGCGGATTCTCGATGCCGGCTGCGGCACCGGCCAGCTGACGATGTTTCTCTCCGTGCTGAACCGGCAGGTCCTCGGGATCGATTTTTCGCTCGCCTCGCTCCGGAAGGGGCACGCCTTCGCCGAGCGGTTCGAGCAGCGGAACGCCCGCTTTGTCCAGATGGACCTGTTTCACCCCGCGCTGAGGGATGAGACCTTCGACTACGTGTTCTGCAACGGGGTGCTGCACCACACGGCCGATGCCTACGGGGGGTTCCGGGTCCTCTGCCGGCTGCTCAAGCCGAACGGCTACATCGTGCTGGGCCTCTACAACACGTACGGGCGATTGGTGCTGGATTTCCGGCGGCTCCTCTTCCGCTTGACCCGGAACCGGCTGGTGTGGCTCGATTTCTATATGCGGCAGAGGCCCCTGGGGCAGGAGAAGAAGCGAGTCTGGTTTCTCGACCAGTACCGGAATCCGCACGAGCAGAAGGTCAGCGTGGGGGAAGTCCTGGAGTGGTTTCGCCGGAACGACGTCGATTACGTCGACTCGGTGCCGAAGATCAACGTGGGCGAGCGCTTCGACGCGAAGGAGCGGCTGTTCGAGCGGCACGACCCCGGCTCACGGCTGGACCACGCCCTGGCCCAGCTCGGCTGGATCTTCACGATGGGGCGGGAGGGCGGCTTCTTCATCCTGATCGGGCAGAAACGCTGAGTCCGTAGGCGAGAGGGAGGAACCATGGGGGCGCGACGGCGCGTCTTGGACAAGTTCGTGATTTCCGGTGAGCTGCTGCACTTCTTCTGGCAGCAGAAGCTCTGGTGGCTGATCCCGATGATCGTCGTGCTCCTCTTCTTCGGGATCGTCATGATCATCGCCCAGGGGTCCGCCATCGCCCCGCTCATCTATACGCTGTTTTAGCGGGCCTCCTGTATAATCGATAGCCGATGCGGGTCCTGATCACGGGGATCACCGGATTCGTCGGGAGCCACCTGGCGGAGTACGCGCTCAAGGCGGGCGCGGAGGTCTGCGGGTCGATCCGCTGGCGGAGCAAGACCGAGAACATCGAACACCTCCGCGCCCAGATCGCGCTCGTGGAGTCGGACCTCCGGGATCTCTCGTCGGTCCAGGGGCTCCTGGACGCGGCCGATCCCGACTACGTGGTCCACCTGGCGGCCCAGAGCTTCGTGGCCGCCTCCTGGCACACCCCGGCCGAGACCCTCTACACCAACACGATCAGCCAGGTGAACCTGCTCGAGGCGATCCGGAGGCGGGCCAAGATCCCGCGCTTCCTGGTGGTCGGGTCCAGCGAGGAGTACGGGCTGGTCTACGAGCACGAGCTGCCGATCAAGGAGACCAACCCGCTGCGCCCCCTCTCACCCTACGCGGTGAGCAAGGTGACCCAGGACCTCATGGGCTACCAGTACTGGAAGAGCTACAACCTGCCCATCGTGCGCGCGCGCGCGTTCAACCACAGCGTGAGCCGCTGCACGCCAGTGCTTCTGCGCGACGACCGCACAGGGCTGGTTGACATTCGGTACATCGGTGAGCTTCGCCGCTACAAACCGAGAGGGTATCTCAGCGGCCGGCTGCTGGACGACGGGACGATTGTTTGGGACATGCGTCGGCACGAAACGTCCGTGTGGGCTGATGGGAAGTGGACCAGGATCATCCATCTCTCCTGCCATCCCCTGGCCAAAGACCAGCGCGTTCTCCGGCTCGTGAGCAGCGGGGGCGTCGTCGAAGTGACCGGGGACCACTCCGTCATGGTGCCTCGCGGCCCAGGGCGTGCGCCGGTGTCTGCCGACCGTCTCTTGGTGGGGGATCGTGTCGCGCTGGTCGATTTGCCGGGGAACTCGGCGATGGTCGTGCACGAGGACGTCGCGTGGCTCCTGGGGTTTTTTGTGGCCGAAGGGTGTATCACGAATGGGAAGGTTCGCCTCTACAACCAGGATCGGAAACCCCTCGAACGTTGCCGTGAGATCCTTCTTCAGCATTTCGGGGTCGACTCCTATTTTGTCGAGGGCGAACGCAGAGTCTGGCGGCTGACCGCCCGTAAGCCGGAGGCGTTCGCGGTCTGGCTGCACCCGCAAGTGTACGCCTCAGACGGCAACAAGCGGGTCCCGCGGAGCATTCTCAACGCTCAGACCGACGCGAAGCTCGCCTTTCTCCGTGGGTACAACGAGGGTGATGGACTGAAGGCCGGGTACGGATCGTACGAATTCAAGAGCTTTAAAACGAAGTCTCCCATCTTAGTGCTTGGGCTTTGCTACTTAGTCGCCAACACGACACGGCAGCGGGTATGCATGAACACGGAGGTTCGCCCGACGGGGACCTACTATCTCATCAACCTCAATTCGGGGAATGAGGCGCACGCGAACTGGGGCCGACATCTGGAGGTGCCGGAGGACATCATCAAGAAGATCGAAGAGGTTTCGTACGATGGAGAGGTGTGGGACTTCGAGACCCAAGACCACATCTTCCACGCCGGATTGGGCCGCAACCTCGTCCACAACACCGGACCACGACGCGGAGAAGTCTTCATGGAGTCGAACTTTGCCAAGCAGATCGTGCAAATCGAAGCCGGGCTCCGAGAACCCGTGATCCATGTGGGCAACCTGAAGGCGCGGCGGGATTTCTCCGACGTGCGGGATATCGTGCGCGGCTACTGGCTCCTGCTCGAGCGGGGGGAGCCGGGCGAGGTCTACAACCTCTGCTCGGGCCAGGCCTGGTCCATCCAGCAGGTCCTGGACTTCCTCCTTGCCCAGTCGCGCGTCGCCGGGATCGCCGTGAAGGAAGATCCCGCCCGGCTGCGCCCCTCCGACGTGCCCTTCCTCGTGGGGGACCCGAGCAAGATCCGGCAGGCCCTGGGCTGGCGGACGGAGATCCCCTTCGAGCAGACGCTCCGAGACCTCCTCGACTACTGGCGCCAGCGGATTAAGGCCGCGGGCGACGATCGTTCGTGAATAATCCCGGCTAGGCGCTCGCTGGAGGGACGGAGGGCAGGGAGGTCATGCAGCGACCCGAGCTTGCAGCGAGACAGGCCCAGTGGGCGCGCTATCGGGCCTGGGATGAGAGCCAGACTCGGGAGGACGCTCTTCTCCGTGGCGAGGCGGCCCTCCGTGCTGTGGGTGAGATGATAGAGTTCTACCTCGAGGTCTCAGGAGGGTCGACCACAGCGTGGCGGAACGAGGGGGCAAAGGTGGAGGCTATTCGGAGGGTTCGCCAGGCGCTTCGCTTCGCCGCCCCCGCCCGATGACGCGGTTCGAGGCGGCCCTCCTCACTATCGCGAGAGTGTTGGAAACGTCGGCCGTTCCCTATATGGTCATCGGTGGCGTCGCGAACCTTTTTTGGGGCGTGCCGCGGACCACCCTCGATCTCGACATCACCATCTGGGTAGAGGACGCTGACATCCCCCGCTTCATCCAGCGCCTGCGCGGCGTTCTTCGCCTGCTTCCGGACGATCCGGCAGCGTTCGTCAGGGAAACGCGCGTCCTTCCCACGGAAACGAAGGAGGGATTCCGCGTCGATCTGATCTTCGGGGCGCTCCCCTTTGAGGAGACCGCCATCCGCCGGGCCCGTGCGATGTCCGTCGCGGAGGAGCCGGTGCGCGTGTGCACTCCCGAGGATCTCATCGTTTTGAAAATTCTGTCCGATCGCCCTCGGGATCGGGAAGATGTGGCGGGGATCATCCGGACTCAGGGCGTAGGGCTGGATCGCAGCTACCTCGATCCTCTCATCGAAGGCCTGGCAGCCGATATGGGACGACCCGACCTTCTCGATTTTTATCGGGGTTGTGTCGGTGAGGGACGATAAAGCGCGCCTGACAGGCTCCTCGATGCGGGTCGCGCTGATCCACGACTGGCTCACGGGGATGCGGGGCGGGGAGCGCTGCCTCGAGGTCTTCTGCGAGCTCTTCCCCGACGCCGACCTCTTCACCCTCCTCCACGTCCGCGGCAGCGTCTCGGCGACCATCGAGAACCGCCGGATCACCACCTCCTTTCTCCAGCGCCTTCCCGGCGCGGAGGCGCGCTACCGCGCGCTGCTCCCCCTCTTTCCCTGGGCCGTCGAGCGCTTCGACCTGCGCGGCTACGACCTCGTGCTCTCGTCGAGCCATTGCGTGGCGAAGGGCGCGCGCGTGCCGCGGGGGGCGCTCCACGTCTGCTACTGCTTCACCCCCATGCGCTACGTGTGGGATCTCTACGATGACTACTTCGGCGCCCGCGCCCCGTTGGCCGTGCGCCTCGCGATGCCGCCCGTCGCCGCCGCCCTGAGGCGCTGGGACCGACGAACGGCCGTCCGGGTCCAGCATTACGTCGCGATCTCGCGCTTCGTCGCCGACCGGATCGGCCGCTGCTACGGCCGGGACGCCGAGGTGATCTATCCTCCCGTGGATTGCCAGCGCTTCCGCCTGTCCGAGGACGCCGGGGAGTTCTACCTCGTCGTCTCGGCCCTCGCCCCGTACAAGCGCGTGGACCTGGCCGTGGAGGCCGCCAACCGTCTCGGCCGCCGCCTGGTGGTGGTGGGCTCCGGGCCGGAGGAGCGGCGCCTCCGGGCGCTGGCGGGGCCGACCGTGGAGTTTCTCGGCTGGCAGGCGGATGCCGAGGTGGCGGAGCTCTACGCGCGGTGCCGCGCCCTCCTCTTTCCCGGCGTGGAGGACTTCGGCATCGTGCCCCTGGAGGCCATGGCCTCCGGGAAGCCCGTGCTGGCCTTCGAGCGCGGGGGCGCGCGGGAGACGGTGGTCCCGCTGGAGCAGGGGATCGAGTCGCCGACGGGCCTGCTGTTCGCCGAGCAGACCGTGGAGGCGCTGGCGGAGGCGGTCCGCCGGTTCGAGGCCAACGCCCACCGGTTCGTGCCGAAGGCCCTCCGGGCTCACGCCGAAGGCTTCGACCGGCCCCTGTTCAAGGAGCGCATCGCCGCCTGCGTGGCGCGCCGGCGGGAGGAGTTCTCCCGGTGCTGAAGGCCCACTCTCGCTTCTTCGAGCAGTTGACGCTGGTCGGCGACCTGGTCCTGATCGCCGCCTGCTGGCTGCTCGCCTACTACCTCCGCTTTTGGCTCGGCCCGGTCCCCGTGTACCGCGGGGTCCCGCCGCTCCTGCCCTACCTCTACCTCCTCGCGCCGATCGTGGTCGTGTGGGCCGTGGCCTTCCGGGCCTTCGACCTCTATCGCCCGCGGCGTCTTGCGTCGCATTTCTCCGAATGGGTGGACGTCGCCAAGGCCTCCACCCTCGGCGGCCTGGTCCTGGTCGCCATCATGGAGTTTTTCTTCCGCTCCTTCGAGTTCTCCCGTCTGGTCATCGTCTACTTCTGGGTCCTCTCGATTGTCACGGTGAGCTTCTCGCGCGCCGTCTTCCGGGAGGCCATGCGGGTCGCCCGGCGCGGGGGATACAACCTCCGCTACGCCGTCATCGTCGGGTCCGGGGAGGTCGCGGAGACCGTCATCGACCGCCTCCGGTTCCGGCCGGACGTCGGGATCCAGGTGTTGGGAGTCGTCGGCGACGACAAGGAGGGGCTCGGGCCCCAGGCGAAGTGGCTGGGGGGCTACGCGGACCTCCGGGCGGTCCTGGACGGCCAAACGGTGGACCACGTGATCCTGGCGCTGCCTCACGAGGACGTCGCGAGACTTCCGATGCTTCTCAACGAGATCGGGGATGACCCCGTGACGATCCACGTGGTTCCCGATATCATCCGCTTCGCGTCCCTCCGGGGAGGCGTCGAGGAGTTCGAGGGGGTGCCCTTCATCCACCTCCGGGAGTCCCCCCTGTACGGCTGGAACCGCCTCTTCAAGCGCGGCTTCGACCTGGTCGTCGGGGGCCTGGCGCTCGCCCTGACCGCGCCCCTCATGGCGACAATCGCCGGCGTGATCAGGCTGACCTCGCCGGGGCCGGTCTTCTACCGGCAGGAGCGGATGGGGCTCGACGGCCAGCGCTTCCGGATGCTGAAGTTCCGGACCATGCCCGTGGACGCCGAAGCCCGGAGCGGCCCTGTGTGGGCGCGGCCCGATGATCCGCGGCGCACACGGCTGGGCGCCTTCCTGCGCCGGTTCAGCCTGGACGAGCTCCCCCAGCTCTGGAACGTGCTCCGCGGGGAGATGAGCCTCGTGGGCCCGCGCCCCGAGCGGCCGGTCTTCGTGGAGGAGTTCCGCCGGAAGATCCCCGGCTACATGCTGCGCCACAAGGTGAAGGCCGGGATCACCGGCTGGGCCCAGATCAACGGCTGGCGCGGCAACACCTCGCTCGAGCGGCGGATCGAGTATGACCTCTACTACATCGAGCGCTGGTCGCTCGGCTTCGATCTGAAGATCCTCTGGCTCACCCTGGTGCGCGTCTTCCGGGGTCAGAACGCCTATTGAGTGACGCGCGATCCATCCGGCTTTGGGTCCTCGGCCTCTTCCTGGTCGGCCTCGCTTTTTCCATCACGCTCGCCGAGTCGATCCTGGCCGTCCTGGTCGCGCTCTGGCTCTTCGGCCTCCGTGACAAGGCCGCCCGCGCTCCCGAGAGCTTCCCGCTCGCCGGGCCGGTGCTGGCCTTCACGGCCGCGACGCTGCTCGCGGCGCTCCGTTCCGGGAACCCCTGGGCGAGCCTCCTCGGCGCGAAGGGCCTCCTGCTCGTCCTCGTCCTGTACGTCCTCGTGGCCGCGCTGCCGGACGCGGACGCCGCCGACCGGTTTCTCACCGGCCTGTTTCTCCTGGTGGCGGTCCACGCCGGGCTCGGCATTCTCCAGGTGACCCTGTGCCCCCCGCGGGAGCCGGCGGGCGTCCCCCTCCTCGGTCGCTTCTTCCACCGGTGCGACCGCGCCCACGGCTTCTTCAGCATCTACATGACGTTCGCGGGCGTGCTGAGCCTGATCCTCCTGGCGACCCTGCCCCGGCTCCTCGCCGAGCGTCGCAGCCGGCGGTGGTGGACACTTCTTCCCTGGGCGGTCTCGGGGCTGGGGTTCGTTCTCGCCTACACGCGCGGCGCCTGGCTCGGGTTGCTGGCGGGGGTGGCGGCGCTCTCGCTGTACCTGAGACGCCTGTGGCCGCTCGCGGCCGTCGGGGGCGTCCTGCTCCTGGCCCTGCTGCTGCTCCTCGCGTCCGGCGCCCTCCAGGAGCGGATCGCGCGGCTCGAGGACCCGGCGACCATTCGCGAGCGGCTCTATATGTGGGAGAGCGGGTGGGCGATCGTCCGGGATCATCCGCTGACGGGCGTGGGCCCCGGGCAGGTGAAGACCGTGTTCCCCCGCTACGCGCGGCCGGAGGCGCTCCGGAAGACCACCAGCCACGTCCACAACACGCCGCTCCAGATCCTGGCGGAGCGGGGCGTGCTCGGCCTGGCCGCCTGGCTCTGGATCTGGGTCGCGTTCTTCGCGCGGGCGGGACGGCTCCTGGGGCGGCTCGGCCCCCATCAGGGGCGCGAGCGCGGCCTGGTCGTCGGGAGCCTGGTGGCGATCGGAGGCTTTCTGGTGGCGGGGCTCTCCGAGTTCAACTTCGGGGACTCCGAGGTGGTGATGGTGGCCTACGCCCTGATGGCCTTCCCCTTCGTCGTCGAGCGTGGGGTCATCAAGCGTGGGGTCAGGCATGCGTAATTGCGTTACGGTGCGTTATGGGGTCAGGCATGCGTATTTGCGTTAACTAACCCTCTCCCCCCCGGGGGGAGAGGGCAGGGCGAGGGGGTCAGGGTGAGGGCGGTGCTTAGCTCGTGGGTCGGGGCTCAGTGCCCTGCCGGACCTTCAGGAAGACCTGCTTGAAGCGCGCCAGATCCTGCTCGGACACGAGGTCGGAGATCAGGAAGCAGGCAAGGTCCTTCTGCTTCCAGGCGAAGATCGACCAGCCCTCCATCTGGGTGAGGAGCGGCTGGTAGCCGTCGATCTTGACCCGCCCCTGCTTCGGCAGGGTCATTCCCGCCCCGGGGAGCAGCGTGTACGTCAGCGTGTGCCCTTCCGTGTCCTTGTAGGTGAGGGCGAGGGCCCGCCGCCCTTCGACGACCAGCGGTTCGGCGTTGATGAGCTGGATCTCATCGTCCCCCTGGAAGAGCCAGGAGAGCCCGATCCCCGTCTGCTCCATGATCTGCGGGAGCGCCGCCGGCACCGCCTCCGGGCGCGCCTCGCCCCACATCAGGCTCCGCGCGTGCTGGGAGAGCACGGCGCTGACGACGGAGCGAAACGGATCCGGTTCCACGGGGCGCGGGAGCAGCGGGAGCGCCACGAGCCCCAGGACCATGGCGGTGGCGAGCGCGCTCAGGGCCGGCGCCCACCAGAACGCGCGGCGGGGCGGGGCGGCCGCCTGGAGGATCGTCGCTCGCAGGCGCGGCGGGGGCACGTGGCGCGGGAGGCGCTCCGCCAGCAGGCGCCGGAACCGCGCCTCCTCCCCCGGGTCTTCTCTCGGCTGGTCGGACGTCATCGCCTCGTGCGACTCCAACTTATCTCGCC
The DNA here is from genome assembly GCA_016193045.1 of Candidatus Rokuibacteriota bacterium. Classification (GTDB taxonomy): domain Bacteria; phylum Methylomirabilota; class Methylomirabilia; order Rokubacteriales; family CSP1-6; genus CSP1-6. The sequence continues at coordinate 17,622 of JACPSW010000043.1, forward strand.
AGCGCCGCAGGACCTGCCGCCGGCTTGCCTCACTTCGCGGCCGGGCTCCGACACCCGTTCACCCCCTCCCCCAGTTCGCCGAACTGGGGCAGGAGAGTGAAGGGGTCCCACTCCGCCGGACCGCTCCGGAGGCAGCGCCGGCGTCACCCGCGGCGCTGGGATCTGGTTCGGCGACATTACTCGGACCCCCACTAGCTCTTGAACTCCTGGCCATAGTCCTTCAGAAATCCCCGCAGCCGCTCCTTGGCGCGGAAGATGCGGGACTTCACCGTCCCCACCGGGCATCCCATGATCTCGGCGACCTCCTCCAGGGCCAGGCCCTCGAACTCCGCGAGGATGAGGATGGTCCGAAACTCCTCGGGCAGCCGGGCGATCGCCCGCCCCAGGTCCGTCTCGGTCTCCAGCGCGGTGCCGTCCTTCTGGGGAGCGTCGTGGAACATGGTCTCTCGCTCGGTGTCCAGGTCACCCTCGTCGAGGAACGCCGGCTCGCGCTCCCGGTGGCGGTAGAAGGTGAGGAACGTATTCCTCAAGATTTGAAACATCCAGGCCCGCAGATTGGTTCCCGACTGGAAGCGGTGGGCGAAGCGGAAGGCGCGGAGGTACGTCTCCTGGACCAGGTCCTCGGCCTGAGGGCCGTTCCGGGTGAGGTAGACGGCCAGGTTGTAGAGGGCGTTGAGGTGCTCGAGGGCTAGGCGCTGGAACTCGGGATCAGCCATGCGCGCGCGCTACCACCACGCGCCGGGGAGGTCGGCGGGCACGACCTGGTGATCGTCCTCCAGCCCCTCCAGGAGCTCGCGGACGGTCTGGTACAGGACCGGGTGCTCGAGTTCCGGCGCGAGATCGGCCAGGGGCTGCAGGACGAATCCCCGCTCGTGCATCAGGAGGTGCGGGATATGGAGGTCGTCCGAGGCGCTGATGACCTCTTCCCCGTACAGCAGGATGTCGATATCCAGGGCGCGGGGCTCGTACCGGCCGGCCTCCGGGGAGGCGCCCGAGCGCACCCGGCCGAGGGCGGCCTCGATCTCCTGGGTCGCCGACAGGAGCGCGGCGGGGGCGAGGGTGGTCTCGATGGCCGCCACGCAGTTGAGGAACCATCCCGCGCGATTCCCGATCTGTCCCGGCGCGCGCTCCCAGGGCTCGGTCTCGTAGAGGCGGGAGACCTCCAGCAGCCGGATCCCCTCTGCGGTCCTCAGGCGCTGGATCGCCGCCTGGAGGGTCTCGAGGCGCTCGCCGAGATTGGACCCGATGCTCAGGAAGACCCGCGCCACCCTATCTGTTCCTTTCTCCCTTCTACCTTCATCCCTTCCACCCCTCACCCCACTTATAATCCCCTCACCTTCATCCTCTCCCCCCCTCCCCCTGCCTCTCCCCAGTGGGGAGAGGAGAAGAGGTGAGGGGCTACCGCTTCCTCGTGATCTCCACTCCCGGGGTTCCGTGCAGCCCATCCATGGGTGGCGTCAGCTTCCTAACGCGGACGCGCGCCTCCCGTACGGGGAATTCCCGCAGGATCGCGTCAGCCAGCAGTCCCGCGAGCCGCTCGAGCAGGTTGACGCGGCCCTTCGTCCCGATCTCGATGATGCGCCGCGCCACCAGGCCGTAGTCCACGGTGGCCCCCAGGTCGTCGGACAGCGACGCGGGGGTCAGATCGAGCGCGAGTTCGACGTCCACCGAGAACCACGCTCCGGCACTCTGCTGAGCCTTCGTCACCCCATGGTGGCCGAAGAACCGCACGTTCTCGAGGAAGATTGTATCACTCAGAGTTTGAGCCTCTTGAGGCGCTCCATGGCCTCGCCGAGCCGGGCCTGCTCCACCGTGAGGGCGATCCGGTAGAAGCCTTCGCCGGAGGGGCCGAACCCCACGCCGGGGGTCACGACGACGCCCACCTCCTCCAGGAGCCGCGTGGCGAAGCTCCGCGAGTCCAGCCCGCCGGGGACCGGCGCCCACACGAAGAAGGTGCCCTTGGGGACGTCCACCTCCCACCCGAGCCGCCTGAGCCCCGCGACCACGATATTTCGCCGTGCCTCGTAGGTCCGCCGATACTGCTCGGGCAAGTCCTGGGACCCGGTCAGGGCGGCGGTTCCGGCGATCTGCACGGCCTGGAAGACCCCCGAATCCACGTTGGTCTTGACCGCGCCGAGGCCCGCGACGGCCTCCCGGTTCCCCACGCAGAAGCCCAGCCGCCAGCCGGTCATGGAGTACGTCTTCGAGAGCGAGTGGAACTCCACCCCCACCTCGCGCGCGCCCTCGACCTCGAGCAGGCTCGGCGGCTCGAAGCCGTCGAACTTGAGCTCCGAGTACATGAGGTCGTGGCAGACCAGGATCCCGTGGCGGCGGGCGAAGGCCACCACGCGGGCGAAGAAGTCGCGGGTCGCCACGGCCGCGGTGGGATTGTTGGGGTAGTTCAGGTACATGAGCTTCGCGCGGCGGGCCGTCTCCGCGGGGATCGCGTCGAGATCCGGCAGGAACCCGTTCTCGCGCCGGAGGGGCATCCAGTGCGCGTCCCCGCCCGCAAACCACGTGCCCGCGGCGTAGACGGGATAGCCCGGGTCCGGAACGAGGACCACGTCCCCCGGGTTCACGAAGGCCAGGGGGATGTGGGCCGTCCCCTCCTTGGAGCCGATGAGGGTGAGGACCTCCTGCTCGGGATCGAGCCTGACGTTGAACCGTTTCGCGTACCAATCCGCCACGGCCTGGCGGTAGGCGAGCATCCCCTCGTAGGAGGGGTAGCGGTGATTCGCCGGATCTTCGGCGGCCTTCTGGAGGGCCTGGATGATGTGGGGCGGTGTCGGGAGGTCAGGGTCGCCGATCCCCAGGTCGATGACGTCCACGCCCCGCGCGCGGACCTCGCGCTTCTTCCGGTCGATCTCGGCGAAGAGGTACGGGGGCAGGCGCTTCAGGCGCTCGGCGATCTCCGGCATCAGAGGCACCTCCGGCCACACAGATTCGTCCAATCAGCGTGGCCCGGCACTAGAGGCGCACCACCGAGTTCTTCAGGCTGCCGACCCCCTCGATCCTCACCTCGACCTTGTCTCCGGGCTGCATGGGGCCGATGCCCGAGGGTGTGCCCGTGGCGATCAGGTCGCCCGGCAGGAGGGTCATCACCTGCGAGATCCTGGCGACGACGTCCTCCAGGGGGAAGATGAAGTGCTTGGTGTTGGAGGCCTGCCTGCGCTCCTCGTTGAGATAGGCTTCGACGTCCACCCCGTTCGGATCGATGTCCGTCGCGATGCACGGCCCCACCGGGCAGAACGTGTCGAAGGACTTGGCGCGGGTCCACTGGCCGTCCTTCCGCTGGAGGTCGCGGGCGGTCACATCGTTCACGCAGGTGTAGCCGAGCACGTACTCGCGCGCGCGCTCGGGGTGGACGTTCCGGCAGCGCTTCTTGATCACGATGCCCAGCTCCGCCTCGTAGTCCACGCGCTGCGACAGGGCCGGGTACACGATCGGGTCATCGGGCCCGATCAGCGCCGTGGGAGGCTTGAGGAAGAGGATCGGCTCCTCCGGAATGGGCGCGTTGAGCTCCTGGGCGTGATCCCGGTAGTTGAGCCCCACCGCGATGATCTTCGAGGGGACCACGGGAGCCAGCAGCACGACTTGCTTGAGCGGAAACTTCTTCCGCCCGCGCCTGAAGGTCCCGAAGGGCGTTCCCGAATACTCCACCACGCGGGCGCCCTCGAGGACGCCGTAACGTGTCCTGCCGCCGGCCTTGAACCTCACGATCTTCATGACTCGCTCCTTGCCTCCGAGGATTACTTGAGGCCCAGGACGTCCTGCATCGAATAGAGCCCCGGCGGCGCGCCCGCGATGAACCGCGCGGCCCGGATCGCTCCCCGGGCGAACGTATCGCGACTGTGAGCGCGGTGCGTCAGCTCGAGCCGCTCGCCGAGGTTGCCGAAGGTCACGGTGTGCTCGCCCACGACGTCGCCCGACCGCAGCGAGAGGAGCCCGATCTCGTCGCGCGTGCGCTCCCCCGGCGTCCCCTGCCGCCCGTACACGGCGACCCGGCTCAGGTCCCGCCCCAGGGCGCCGGCGATCACCTCGGCCATGCGGAGCGCCGTGCCGCTCGGGGCATCCTTCTTGAAGCGGTGGTGGATCTCGGTGATCTCCACGTCGTACTCGTCCCCCAGGGTCTGGGCCATCTGGGCCAGGAGCCTGAAGGCCAGGTTGACGCCGACGCTCATGTTGGGCGAGACGAGGATGGGAGCCTTCTCGGCCAGCCGCGCGATCTCCTCCCGCTGAGGGGCCGTGAAGCCCGTGGTCCCGATGACGGCGCGGCCGCCGCCCCGGGCGACGATGCGGAGATGCTCGAGCGTGGCCTCGGGGACCGAGAACTCGACGAGGATCCGGTCGCGCGTCAGGACCGCGGGCGGGGCGGCCGTGATCGGAACGCCGAGCCGGCCGATCCCCGCGGCCTCACCGGCATCCCGTCCCAGCGCGGCGTGGCCGGGCGCCTCCAGGGCGCCCACCAGGGCGAGGTCCGGGGCGTCCGCCAGGCAGGCGATGACACGGCATCCCATCCGGCCGGCGGCGCCGGCGACAACCACCTCAACCATTAATGGTGCTCCGGTGTGTCCCCCTCACCCCGACTCGCTCCCCCTCACCCCGCCCTCTCCCCCAACGGGGGAGAGGATAAAGGTGAGGGGGCGAGGATGACGGGGGCAGGGTCAGGCCTTCAAGAGGCCGAACTGCTGGAGGATGGTCTTGAGGCGCTCGCGGTTAGCATCCGCCAACCGGCAGAGCGGCAGCCGGAACTCCGGGGCGATCATCCCCAGCATCGCCATGGCTTCCTTCACGGGGATCGGATTGGTTTCGATGAACATCGCCCGGCAGAGCGGGAAGAGGCGGTGGAACAGGTCCCGCGCGCGCTTCCAGTCGCCCTCGAGCGCGGCGTGGGTCATCTCCGCCGTGTCGCGCGGGACGATGTTGGCGACCACCGAGACGACCCCGCGCCCTCCCACGGCCATGAGCGGGAGCGTGAGGTTGTCGTCGCCCGAGAGGACGGAGAAGTCCGGGCCGCAGGCGAGGATCACCTGGGTCATCTGATCGAGCGAGCCCGAAGCCTCCTTCACCCCCACGATGTTCGGGATCTTGGCAAGACGGGCCAGGGTGTCGGTCTCGACGTTGACCGCGGTCCGGCTCTGGATGTTGTAGACGAGGATCGGGATGTCCACGGCCTCCGCGATCGCCCTGAAATGGCGGTACAAGCCCTCCTGGGTGGGCTTGTTGTAGTACGGATTCACCACGAGCGCGCCGGCGGCCCCGGCCTTCCTGGCGTGGGCCGTGAGGTCGATGGCCTCGGCCGTCGAGTTCGAGCCGGTCCCCGCCACGACGGGCACGCGCCGCCGCGCGGCCTCGATGACGATCTCCACGACGCGCTTGTGCTCGTCGTGGGAGAGGGTGGGGGACTCCCCCGTGGTCCCACAGGGAATAATGGCGTCGGTGCCGTTGGCGACGTGGAATTCCACGAGCTCGCGGAGCCTCGGCTCGTCCACCTTGCCATCGCGAAACGGCGTGACCAGCGCGACCAGCGATCCCTGAAACGTCGGTTTCATGATGACTTCCCCCTTCATGCGGACTCGCCGGCGATCAGGTCCTCGTAACTCTCCCGCCGCCTGACGATGGCATATCGGCTCCCATCCACCAGGACCTCCGGGGCCCGGGGCCGGGCGTTGTAGTTGGAGGCCATGACGAACCCGTAGGCCCCGGCGCTCATCACCGCCAGCAGCTCCCCCTCCTCCACCTCGGGGAGCGCGCGGTCCTTGGCCAGGAAGTCGCCGGACTCGCACACGGGTCCCACGACATCCACGGTCCGGGCGGGCCGCCCCCGGGCCTCCCGGACGGGCAGGATCTCGTGATACGCGTCGTAGAGGCTCGGCCGGATGAGGTCGTTCATGGCCGCGTCCACGACCACGAAGCGCTTGTCCGGCGTCTCCTTGTTGTAGAGGACCCGCGTCAGGAGGATCCCGGCGTTGCCCACGATGGAGCGCCCGGGCTCGAGGATCAGGGTGACCCCCAGGGGCCGCGCGGCGGAGAGGACCACCTCGGCGTACTGTCCGGGGGTCGGCACATCCTCGTCACGGTAGCGGATCCCGAGCCCGCCTCCGGCGTCCAGGAAGCGGATGGCAATCCCCTGCGAGTGAAGGGTGCGCACGAGATCTACCACGCGCGCCAGGGAATCGGCGATGGGGGCGACCTTGGTGAGCTGGGAGCCGATGTGCATGTGGACGCCGACCACCTCGATGCCCGGAAGCCGCGCGGCCTTCCAGTATTCCTCGACGGCCTGAGCGATGGGGATTCCGAACTTGGCGGACCGCAGCCCGGTGGCGATGTAGGGGTGGGTCTGGGGATCCACGTCGGGGTTCACGCGGAGCGCGACGGGCGCGCGGGCGCCGAGCTCCTGGGCCACCCGGTCCAGCAGAGCCAGCTCGGCGGGGGACTCCACGTTGAACATCAAGATGTCGGCCTTCAGGGCGTCCCGCATCTCCTCCCGGGTTTTCCCGGGGCCGGCGTAGATGATTTTCTTCGGTTGGACTCCGGCCTTGAGGGCGCGGAACAGCTCGCCCCCGGAGAAGACTTCGGCGCCGGCTCCCTCGCGCGCCAGGGTGGCGACGACGGCCAGATTCGCATTGGCCTTCATGGCGTAGGCGATCAGATGCGGGTGGCTCGCGACGGCGGCGGCGTAGGCGCGGTAGCTGCCCAGGATTGCGGCGCGCGAGTAGACGTAGGCCGGCGTGCCGACGGCGTCGGCGACGGTGCGGAGGGGAGTCGACTCGCAGTGGAGCTCCCCGTTTCGGTATTCGAAGTGCGGCATGGCGGCGTCGCTTCCGGGGTTCTCGGTGACCGTAGCACGCGACTCGGGGGAAGTCAAGGCACGGTGGCGCCGGCGGGCCGGGAGCGCGCGCTCTCGTTGGGACGGATCGCGCGATCGACGGCCGTGACGACGTACGAGTAGGTCTTGCCGCGCTCCACGGTGCGGTCGATGTAGGTCGTGGTGGTGATCGAGGCCGGCGTCAGACGGACGTAGGCGGCCCCGGGGGCCTCGGCGCGATACACGAGGTAGCCCGCGACGTCTTCCTCCGGGCTCGCGCTCCACGCCAGGCGCACCGCGGTCTCGGCGGGCACGGCCACCAGGCTCCCCGGCGGGGAGGGCGGCGTCAGATCCACCGGGGTGGCGGCGGCGGCCGCGGAGAGCGTGCTCCGCGCCCGGCCGCCGGGCTCCGTCCTCACGGCGCGCACCGCGTAGTAGTAGGTCTGCCCATTGGTGAGCCCGCGGTCGGTGAAGTCCCGGGCGGCCATGGGCTCGGGGGCGACGAGCGCAAAGGGCCCGGCGGCGCTCGCGCCGCGGAGCACCTCGTACCCGAGAATCGGCGGCGCGGGCGACCCGTCCACGAGGCGGGCGGGCGCCGCCCACGCGAGGCGCACCTCGCCCTCCCCCGCGGTCGCCGTCAGCCCGTCGGGGGGACGGGGCGCGGCGAGGAGGTTCACCACGACTCGCGGCGAGGGGGGGCTGGAACGGCCGATCGAGTCCACGGCCGTCACCACGTACACGTAGCGTCGCCCGACGGTGAGCTTCTCGCGGTCCGCCCAGGTCGCGCGGGAGCCCTCGATCGTGGCGGGACCCGGCTCGGCGAGCCGGATGGCCGCGATCTCGTCGTAGCCGACGACCTTTCCCCAGGACAGCATGGCGGGCTTGGGCTCGCCATCCCCGGCGTCCTCGCGGCGGTAGATCCGGATCGTCGCCAGATCCTTGAGCCGCGTGCCGTCGGCGCGCGTCCCGGGGTTGCTCCAGGTGAGGATGACGGCCGATCCTTCCACCAACCCCGAGAGGTCGGAGACGGCGGCGGGGACCCGTCCCTCGGGCGCCACGGGCGGCCCCTTCTTCCCGCACCCCGCCAGCGCCAGAGTGGCGAGGACCAGCGCCGCCACGAGGGGCCGCGGGTCCTGTCGCCGGGAACAGCCCCACGGTGCTCGCTCCCGCGAGGGCGCCGACTCTCCGTCGCTAAGCGTCCTGTCAGTCGGTCGGCCGGTTTGAGGCGGTCCGCTCCGCGCCGCGGGGCGCCCCGTTCCCTGCGCCACCCGCGGCCCCTTGTCAACGCGCTCGTGGCGCATCAGAGGCCCTCGGCGGCCAGCGCCTTGGCCTAGGCCAGCGCCCGGCGGACGGCATCGGGCGCCGTCCCCCCGATGGCCGCCCGCGCGCGGAGCGAGGCCTCGACGCTGATCGCCTGGAACACGTCGGCGGCGAAGAGCCGGGAAAAGCGCGTGAGCTCCTCCAGGGACAGCGCCTCGAGGGCGCGCTTCGTCTCGATGGCGTGGCGCACGACGCCGCCCACGACCTCGTGGGCCTGCCGGAAGGGCAGCCCCTTCCGGACGAGGTAATCGGCCAGGTCCGTGGCCGTGGAGTAGTCGGCGCCGGCGGCCTCGCGCATCCGGTCGGCGTTGAAGGTGAGGCTTGCCAGCATGGGCGGGAGCACGCCGAGGACCGCCTCGAGGACATCCACGCTGTCGAAGAGCGGCTCCTTGTCCTCCTGCATGTCGGAGTTGTAGGCGAGCGGCAGGCCCTTCAGCGTGGCCAGCACCGCCAGGAGGTTGCCGTACAGGCGCCCGCACTTGCCCCGGATCAGCTCCGCCACGTCGGGGTTTTTCTTCTGCGGCATGATCGACGAGCCGGTGGCGAAGGCGTCCGAGAATTCGACGAACCCGAACTCCGCCGCGGCCCAGAGGGTGAGGTCCGCCGCCAGCCGGCTCCAGTGCATCCCGAGGATGGCGGCCGCGCCCAGAAACTCCAGGAGGAAGTCCCGATCGCTGACGGCATCCAGGCTGTTGGACGACGGCCGGGCGAAGCCGAGGTCCCGCGCGAGCGCCTCGCGGTCGATGGCGAAGGCGGTCCCCGCCAGCGCTCCCGAGCCCAGGGGCAGCACGTTCACGCGCCCCAGGCAGTCCCTGAAGCGCTCGCGATCGCGCTGCAGCATGAAGACATACGCGAGCAGGTGGTGCGAGAGGAGCAGCGGCTGAGCCCGCTGGAGGTGCGTGTAGCCGGGCATGGGAACGCCGAGGTGCTCCTCCGCCCGGCGGATCAGCGCCGACTGGACCTCGCGGAGCCCCCCGTCGATCCCGCCGATCACGTCCCGGAGGTACAGCCGTTCGTCGAGCGCGATCTGGTCGTTGCGCGAGCGGCCGGTGTGGAGCTTCCCGCCGACGGCCCCCGCCTTGTCCTGGAGCCGCCGTTCGATGTTCATGTGGATGTCTTCCAGTTCCGGCCTGAACGGGAAGGTGCCGGCCGCGAGCTCTTGCCCGACCTCGTCCAGCCCCCGAAGGATCTGGGCCAGCTCCTCCGTGGTGAGCAGGCCGGCCCGATTGAGCGCCCGCGCCCACGCCCGGCTCCCCTCGAGGTCGTAGGGCCAGAGCCGGCGGTCGAAACCGAGGGAGGCCGTAAAGCGCTCGGCGGCGGGGTGGGGGGATCCGGTGAAGCGACCACCCCAGGGCTTCCCGTGCGGGGCCGGTCCAGACATATCAGGCCTGCCGCTGCGCCGGCGCGCCGGCGTCGAGAAGCAGATGCGCGATTTCCCCCATGATCCTGCGAGTGACCTCCTGCCGGAGGGCGCGCGGGATCCGCGCCTCCCGGCGGATCCTTGTGAACGAGAGCGGGCGCCCGAACCGGACCCTCAGCGGATGGGGTCGCGGCAGGTGCCACCGCCGTTCTGCCAGAGCCTCGTAGGTCCCCAGCAGGCCCGCGGGGACCACCGGCACCCCGGCCCGGAGGGCGATCAGCGCCACGCCCGGTTGACCCGGGACGAGCCGTCCCTCCAGCGAGAACGGGCCCTCGGGAAAAATCCCGATCACGCCCCCGTCCTCGAGCACCCGGAGAGAACGCTTGATCGCGCCCGGGTCGGGCCGCTCCAGGTTGATGGGGATCGAGCCCACGTGGCGGTAGAACGGCGGGTGGAGCGGGGTGGCGCGGTAGACGCTGGGCATCACGAGAAAGGCGATCTTCTGCGGGACCGCGACGGCGAGGACCACGCCGTCCAGGTAGTTGTGATGGTTGGCCGCCAGGATGAACGGACCGCTCCGCGGCAGGTGCTCGGCGCCCTCCACGCTGAGGCTGAACGCCCCGTTGAGAATCGGCCGGCACGCGCCCCGCAGGAGCCGGTAGAGGAATGGGAAGGGCGAGGGCGCGACCGCTTGAAGGGACGACGCTCCTTCCCGCAGCATGACAGGAGTTGTAGCACTCCCCCCGAGCGCTGACAAGGCCGGGGCGCTTACTTGGCCACGCGCCGGGATGCGAAGGTTATCGGCACGGCGGTTACTTGGCGGTCCGAGCGAGCCGATACCGCGCCACCGCGGAGTTGTGCTCTTCCAGGGTCACCGAGAAGTGGTGGCGGTCGCCCCCCGTCGAGACGAAGTAGAGGTAGGGCGCGTTGGCCGGATTCAGGGCGGCCCGGATCGCCGCCCGGCTCGGGCTGGCGATGGGGCCCGGAGGGAGGCCGGGGAAGCGGTACGTGTTGAAGGGCGAGTTCACCTGGAGGTCGGCCCGGGTGAGCGGCCGGCGCTCCTTGCCGACGGCGTACTGGACCGTGGGGTCGGCCTGGAGCGGCATCTCCCGCCGCAGGCGGTTCCAGAAGACGGCCGAGATGAGGGGCCGCTCCTGCGACGCAACGGCCTCCTTCTCGATGATCGAGGCCAGCGTCAGGAGCTGGTGGAGCGTGAGGCCCCTGGCCTCGGCCTGGGCCAGGATCTCGGGCGTCACCTGCTCGCGCAGGCGCTGGACCATCCGGGCCAGCATCTCCTCGGCGGTCATGCCCTTGATGAAATGGTAGGTGTCGGGGAAGAGGTAGCCCTCCAGGCTCTCCGCCTCGATGCCGAGCGAGCGGAGGAAGCTCGGGTACCCGGCCAGCCCCAGCACCTCCTCGGCTTTCGCCAGCTTCTCGGCTTCCAGAAGGCGCGCCAGCTCCTGCACCGTGCCGCCTTCGTAGAAGACCACCATGTGCTTCTTGACCTTCCCTTCCTCGAGCAGCGACAGGATGAAGAGGGTCGTGGCGTTCTGGGGGATCTCGTACTCGCCGGCCTTGAGGCTCCGCGCGCTCCCGCGGAGCGCGCTCAGCAGGGTGAAGCCGAGCGGGCTCCGGATCACGCCGGCCTGCTCCAGCGTCCGCGCCACGCCGAGCACGCCGAGGTGGGCCGGAATCTCCACCACCTGGGGCCCGGCCTGGAGGGCGGGGGCCGGCACCAGCAGCCACCACCCCTGAAGGGCGAGGAAGAGGAGCCAGGCCAGCACGGCCGTGCCCAGGAGGGTCTTTGCGCCCGGGCCGGCCCTCTGGTTCGGATCGGCCCAGGTCTTCAGGAAGCGCGGTCGCTCCATCATAATTTCGTTTTATTTTACGGGGGGTTCGACTCGGAGTCAACCATTCCGGTTGCTCCGCGCGTCGGATTGATTATAATAGCGCTTCGGGGCCAACGATGCTCGACCTACAGCTTCCTACCCGACACGAGTGGCAGGTCCGCGAGCCCGCCTACGGACGGCTCGCCCTGGAGCCTTTCGAGCCCGGCTTCGCCCTCACCGCGGGCAACGCTTTTCGCCGGGTGCTCCTTTCCTCGATCCACGGGGCCGCGCCCACCTGGGTCAAGATCGAGGGCGTCCTCCACGAATTCTCCTTCCTGCCCGGGGTGACGGAGGATACGCTGGACATCCTCCTGAATCTCCGCAAGGTGGTGTTCGCGCTCCACCTCAACCGGCCCAAGATTCTCCGCCTCAAGGCCCAGGGGCCCAAGGTCGTCAAGGCGGGGGACTTCGAGCCCGACGCCGACGTGGAGATCCTGACCCCGGACGTGGCGCTCGCGACGCTGGACAAGGACGGCGTCCTGGAGATGGAAGTCTGCGTCGAGCGGGGTCGGGGCTACGTGGCGGCGGAGAAGCGGGAGCCCGAGGCGCTCCCCATCAACGCGGTCCTCATGGACGGCGACTTCAGCCCCATCCTGCGAGTGAACTTCCACGTGGAACCGATCAAGGGAGCGTCGGGCGGCCAGGAGCGGCTCGTCCTCGAGGTGTGGACCAACGGCAGCGTCTCCCCGGAGACCGCCGTGGGCGAGGCCTCGCGGATCCTGCAGGACCACTTCGAGCTCCTGATCGAGTTCCCGCAGGGCCTGGCGGTGGAGGAAGAGGTGGAGCGGGAGGTCCCCGTCCGGGCCGAGCTGAACGAGAACCTCTTCCGGAGCGTGGACGAGCTCGAGCTGTCGGTCCGCGCGTCCAACTGCCTGAAGACAGCCAACATCCGCACCATCGCCGACCTCGTGCAGAGGACCGAGCCCGAGCTCTTGAAGACGAAGAACTTCGGGAAGAAGTCGCTGAACGAGATCAAGACGATCCTGGGCGAGATGGGGCTCCGGCTGGGCCTGCAGCTGGACCCCGAGGAGCTGGAGCGGTTGCGCGCCCAGTACGAGCGCTCCCTCGAGACATGATCACCGGACTCAAGCAAAAGCTCGACTACTCCGACTACGCCCGGATCCCGCCCGACGGGAAGCGCTACGAGCTTATGGAAGGAGACGTCTACGTGACGCCGGCGCCTAGTCCTCGCCATCAGCGTGTCTCCCGGCGGCTTCAGCGGCAACTGGAAGACTACTTTCATGCCCGCAATCTCGGCGAGGTGTTTAACGCCCCCATTGACCTCATCCTGACGCCCCACGACGTCGTCCAGCCCGATCTCGTGGTCGTCACCGACCCTGGCCAGGTTTCAGGGCGGGGGATCGAAGGGCTTCCGGCGCTGGTCGTGGAGGTCCTCTCTCCTTCGACCCGCGAGCACGACCGGACCGTGAAGGCTCGCCGGTTCTCAGCTCTGGGAATCCGCCACTATTGGCTCGTCGATCCGGAAGCGTCCCGGATCGAGTGCTACCGGCTGGAAGCGGGGGCCTACGCGCTCGTCATCCAGGCCGAAGGCGACGCGTCACTCTCCCACCCGGATTGGCCCGACCTCACGATTTCCCTCGCCGGCCTCTGGCGCTAGCCTGCATTATTCACGCACCATCGTCGAGTGTAGCGGGCGGGGCCTGTCGCAGGGCGCAGCCCCCGTGGGTCCGGCTCCGTCACCCACTCGCCCGAACGCCGCGCTGCGCGCGGCGGACGGGACGAGGGGGGCCCACTGCGCGCGGCCCCGTGGGGGCTGCACTCGTGTCGCTCGTGGCCGCCGTGCTCGTCCTGCCCCCCCTCGGCCAGCGGATCATCGCGACCTCCGACGAGGCCCGGTTCGCCCTGCTGGCCCGCGACATCATCGAACGGGGCGCCTGGTTCGACGTGCAGGTGCGCGGGAAGCAGTACCGGAACAAGCCTCCCCTGTATGCCTGGAGCATCGCGGCGCTGTCGCTGCCCTCCGGGCGCGTGAGCGAGGCGACGGCCCACGCCCCGGTCGCGGTGGCGGCGATCGGCGCGGTCCTCTTCATCTTTCTTCTCGGCGATCGGCTGTTCAACCGGCGGGCCGGCCTCTGGGCGGCTCTGATCCTCGCCACCAGCTACGGCTTCTTCGGCCATAGCCAGCTTCTGCTCCCCGACATGCTCGTGGTCTGCTTCGCCGCCCTCGCGGGTTACGCCTTCTGGCGCGCGATGAGCGAGCCTCCGGGACGGGGGGCGCTCCTGGCCTTCTATGCGGCCCTGGGGCTGGGGGTGTTCGCCAAGGGACCGGTCGGGCTCCTGCCGCTCCTCGTCGCCGCCCTCTGGCTCTGGACGGAGCAGGGCGCGCGGGGGCTCGGGCGCCTCTGGAGCCCCCCGGGCGCCCTGGCTTTCGCGCTGATCACCCTCGTCTGGCTCGGCCCCTTCCTCGCGCTGGGGAGCGGCAGCTTCGCCGAGACGGTGCTCTGGCGGAACTGGCTCAACTGGTACGTCGGCGTCCCGTCCGTGGGGAAGCTGGCCGACCCTGCCATCGATCTGATCGTCGGCTTCCTGCCCTGGACGCTCGTGGCTCCGCTGGCCGTCGCGCGCGGAGCGAGGGCGTGGAAGACCCCGGCGGTGAGATTCGCCCTTCTCTGGGCTTTCGTGCCACTCCTGGTCGTCCTGCTTGCGGCGAATCAACGGACACGCTACCTCCTCCCGGTGTACCCGGGGCTCGCGCTCCTCGTCGGCTGGTGGGCGGACGCCCAGGGGAGCGCGCGGAGCCCCGCCGGCCGCGTGTTGGGGTGGGTGTCGCTCGCCCTCGGCGCGGCGGCCATCGCCGCGCTCAACGCGCCGGAATGGTTCGGGCAGGACCAGCGTCCGTACGTCCCCGGCCTCTCGTGGCAGATCCTGCCGCTGGTCGCCGGCGCGGCGCTGATCGGTGTGGCGCTTTTCGTGGGCCTGGGCGCGGGTCGGCCGTCCCTTCTGGTTCACGGCGTGGCCGCCGGGATGGTGGTGATCCTCGCCTACGGCATCTGGCCTTACAACGCGCGCTTCAACGAGATCTGGGACTTCAGGCGCCTGGCGGCCGGGATCGAGCGGCACGCCGCGGGTGGGGAGGCGGGGATCCCGGGTTTCGGCGGGCGGTTCTTCTCGATCGACTTCTACCTCGGACGCCCCCTCCGGCCGCTTCAGACGGTGGGGGAGTTCAATGCGTATCTGGCGCGGGGCGAGCGCCCCGTCGTCGTGGTGCGCGGCCCCGTCTGGCGCGCCCTCCAGGGACAGATCTCTCCCGGGGTCCGCGTGCTGGAACAAATGACCGTGGGCGCTCAGAACATGCTCATCGTGCGGGACGGCCGCTGACCGATTCGCCTGCGCCGAATGAGTCGAGCATTCCCACCTCTCCCACCTCCTCGACGATCTCGTAGCGAAGCCGTCGCGCCATCATCCAACGGACCGCGAGCAGGTCCTCGAAGGGGCGGCGCAGGCGGTCACGAATGCCGAACTTCGACCGCCCGAACCGGCGGGGGCGGTGGTTGACGGGCACTTCGAGGACGCGGTACCCGGCCATCTTGAGCAGGGTCGGCACAAACCGGTGCATCCCATCGTGGGGCGGAATCGCGTCCAGGCACTCGCGGCGCATCGCGCGCAGGCTGCAGGCGCTGTCGCGCACGCGATCGCCCGTCAGCGCGTTACGAATCGCATTGGCGAGGCGCGACGAAGCGCGTTTCAGCCACGAATCCTGGCGGACCCGCCGGCGCGCCAGCAGCGTCCCGACGTCGCGCGGGTCGCTTTGCAGATCGCTGTCCATCGTGACGATGAGCCGACCGCGAGCGGCCGCGAAGCCGGCGTGAAATGCCGCCGTGAGGCCCGCGTGGGCGCGGAACCGGAGCAGGCGAACGCGGGCGTCCCGGTGGACGAGCGTCCGGATCACGTCGGCGCTCCCGTCGGTGGACCCATCGTCGACGAAGATCCCCTCCGTCGGCTGGCCGAGCCCGCGCAGCACCTCTCCAGCTCTTGCCAGAGTATGGGCAGGCTCTCCGCTTCGTCGAACACCGGGAGGATGACGGAAACGTCGAGCACGGCAAGCCTCAGGGTTCTGTTGTACCATAGCGA
>JACPSW010000121.1 GCA_016193045.1 Candidatus Rokuibacteriota bacterium
CCGGGCCACGTCCGATAGCGGGAGCGATACGGGTACCCGGCGACCGCGGCCTCGATCCGGGCGACGATCGCGTCCACGCCCTCGCCCCGGAGGTCCACGAGCAGGTCGGGACGGCTCCCGAACCAGTAGTTGTCGGGACCGGTCCGGTTGACTCGCACGGCCGGCAGGCCCCGATCCACGCCCCAGCCGATCACCTCGTAGCGCGTGTAGGACGGTGCACCGCTCGGTTTGAGCGCGAGCCAGGAGTGAACGGCGAGGGCGCGGCGCCAGCCGACGGCGCGGGCAGCGAAGACCTGGAGAACCGCTTCCTGCGTTGTCGTCGGATCGGGAGCCTGGCCCGAAGGGTCGCGGCGGGCCTGCCACCACTCCCCGTCACGCTGGAGCCCGGCGCAGCCGGCCAGGAGCGGCAGGGCGAGCGGGAGCAGGAGGAGAAAAAAGGGCGGCGCGGTCCGCCGCCCTGAAGTGATCACGAGGGATCTTACCGTTCCTGGGTGGCCGCGGCGACGCGGGGCGGGAGGGGCGTGCCGGTCTCCTGGGCGATCTCCTCCAGCTCGCGGGGGAGCCCGAAGCGCACGTCCTCGTCCACGACATGGACTTCCCGAACCCCGACGGCCTG
Organism: Candidatus Rokuibacteriota bacterium; assembly: GCA_016193045.1. Taxonomy (GTDB): domain Bacteria; phylum Methylomirabilota; class Methylomirabilia; order Rokubacteriales; family CSP1-6; genus CSP1-6. The sequence continues at coordinate 617 of JACPSW010000121.1, forward strand.
GTGCCGCTTGAGCGCTTCGACCGCCTCGGTCACGAGGTACTCCGGGGTGGAGGCGCCCGCGGTAATTCCTACGCGATCGGCCCCGTCGAGCCACTCGGGCTTGATCTCGCGGATATCGTTGATCAGGAAGGCGCGCGTCCCGATCGCCTCGGACACCTCGCGGAGGCGGTTGGCGTTGGAGCTGTTGGCCGCGCCGATCACCAGGACGACGTCCACCGCGCCGGCCACCGCCTTCACGGCCGCCTGGCGGTTCTGCGTGGCGTAGCAGATGTCGTCCCGCGACGGCCCGACGATCCGGGGGAAGCGCCGGCGCAGCGCCTCGATGACTTCCCGGGTGTCGTCCACGGAGAGCGTCGTCTGGGTTAGGTAGGCGACCTTGTCCGGGTCCGGCAGATCCAGCTTTTCCACCTCGTCCGGATGGGAGACGACGTGGATGCGTTCCGGGGCCTCGCCGGTGGTCCCGATGACCTCGTCGTGGTCTTCGTGCCCCACGAGGATGATCGAGTAGCCCTCCCGGGCGTAGCGGATCGCCTCCAGATGCACCTTCGTGACCAGCGGGCAGGTCGCGTCGATGACCCTGAGCCGGCGGAGCTGGGCCTCCTCCCGCACGGCGGGCGAGATGCCGTGGGCGCTGAAGATCACCGTGGCCCCGTCGGGGACCTGGTCCAGCTCGTCCACGAAGATCGCGCCCTTGCGGCGCAGCGCGTCCACCACGTCGCGGTTGTGGACGATCTCCTTCCTCACGTACACCGGCGGCGGGCAGACTTGGAGCGCCAGCTCCACGATGTCGATGGCCCGCTCGACGCCCGCGCAGAAGCCGCGGGGGCCGGCCAGGACGATCTCTTTCAGCAGTTCCCTGCTCATGGCGACCCCTCAGGGGAAGAAAAACGACACGCCCAGGATCCCGGCGTCGGAGTTGAACCCCCGGTTGGGCGACTCGATATTACCATTGGAGATGTGCTGGAAGCGATACCCCGCGGTGAGCTGCACGCCGTCGGTCAGGAAGTAGCCCAGCCCGACGCCGGCCTCCAGGACGAACGTGAAGTCCGACCGGATCTCCGGGACGTCCAGGCTGGTCCCGCCCATCCCGGCCAGGACCTCCACGTACGGAAAGATCGGCGAGGCGCCCAGGAAGTGGTAGCGCAGCGCGACCTTCAACCCTTCCGCCGTGGCGCTTCGGGGCTCGAGGTAGTACTGGAGCCAGGGCTCCAGGCCGGTCTCCAGCGACCCCCTGAGGACCCCGGGGCCGATCGGATCGAGCGGGAGCACCGAAAGGCGCGGCACCAGGTTGACAAAGGAAATGTGGGAGCGGGGCTGCCCCAGGACTGTGTCGTGCCCTTCGACGTTGTTCTGGGCACCGCCGCCGACCTGGAGGGAGAAGATCTTCGTCCCGCGCTTGAACTCGTCCGCCGGGTCCGCCGCTTCGGACGCTCCCGCCCAGCAGAGGAGCGCGACCAGCGCGGCGGAGAGGGAGACCCCGATGCCCCTCATCCAATCAAAACCTTCAGCGCCTCGCCCCGGGCCATGAGGTCGAGCGCCCGCGGAACCTCGGCGAGGCTCATCCGGTGGGTGATGAGGCCCTCGGGCATCAGCGCCTCCGACTCCAGTAGCTCCACGGCGCGCCGGATCAGCTCCGGCGTGTGATGAAACGCCCCGGTCAGGGTCAGCTCTTCGTAATGCGCCCGCCGCGTGTCGAGCCGCACCGTGGTCCCTGGAGCGCACCCTCCGAAGAATACCACAGTCCCCCCCGGGGCCACCGCATCGATGGCCTGCTCCCACACCTCCGGACGGCCCGTGGCGTCCACCGCCACGTCCACGCCCCTGCCCGCGGTGAGATCCCGCAGGGCGGCCACCACATCCGGGGTCTCGACGGCGTCGAGGCACTCGCCCAGCCCGAGGCTCCGCACGCGGGAGAGACGCCAGCCGGGCTTTCCGACGAGGAGGACGCGGGCTTTCTGCGACGCCGCGGCCATCGCCAGGAGACAGCCGAGCGGGCCCGCGCCGAACACGGCGACGGTCTGGCCGGCCTCCACCCGGCCCCGCTCGATTCCGCCCAGGGCGCAGGCCAGGGGCTCGGCGAAGGCCGCCCGGGCCGCGGGAAGACTCGACGACAGGCGAACCACATTGCGCTCCGTCAGCCGCGCGGGCAGCGCAATGTACTCGCCGTACGCGCCGTTGACGAACAGGAGATCCTCGCAGAGGTTGGCGCGTCCCCCCCGGCACGGCGGGCACTGCCCGCACGGAGCCGAGTTGGCCGCGACCACGCGGTCGCCTTCCCTGACGGTCTTCACGCCGCGGCCCACCGCCACGACACTGCCGGCCAGCTCGTGCCCGAAGACGGTGGGGACCCGAGGAATCATCACGGGATGCCCGCGACGGAGCGTTTTCACGTCGGTGCCGCAGGTCAGGGCGGCCTCGATCTTGACCAGCGCCTCTCCCGAGCCCGGAGCCGGCACGGGGATGTCCTCGTAGCGGAGATCGCCGGGACCGTAGAAGACCATGGCCTTCATCGGGGCTCCCCCGTCACGAAGACCTTGACGGCCTCGCGCTCGACGGTGAGGGCGACACCTTCGGCGAGGCGCGAGAGGGGCAGGCGGTGGGTGATGAGCCCGTCCACCTGGATCTGTCCCTGCGCCAGGAGCTCGAAGGCCTCCGCCAGCTCGATCGGCGAGGACGAATAGGTGGCTGTGAGCGTCAGCTCCCGATGATAGAGGGCGTCCAGGGAAAGCGGGAGCTCCTCGCCCTCGCCCCCCGCAAAGCAGTGGATGGTCCCGCCGTCTCTCACGAGCGATACCGCCGGCCGGAGCACGGCAGCGCCTCCCGCCGTCACGACGACGAGGTCCGCGCCCCGCCCGTCGGTCAGCTCCCGCGCCCGCTCTCCGAGGGCGTCGGGAGTTCCAAATGCCTCGGCCCCGAACTTCTGACCGAGGGCCACCCGGGCCGCCAGCGGATCGGAGCCGAGGACGCGCACGCCGGCCCGCTGCAGCAGCTGGACGAAGAGGCACCCCACCGACCCGAGCCCGATCACCCAGGCCACGTCGCCGCCGAGGACGCCGGCCCGCTTGATCGCCCGGAGGCAGCACGCGAGCGGCTCGGTGAAGGACGCCGCTTCGTCGGAGAGCGTCGCCGGCACTTTGAAGGCGGCGTGCCTCACGTTGGGCGCCGGAACCCGCAGATACTCGGCGAACCCTCCGGGGTCCAGGTTCACCGTCTTGAAGCTCCGGCACATGGAGGGGCTCCCCCGGCGGCAGTAGTGGCAGGCGAAGCACGGCACGTGGTGGGCGACCACCAGGCGATCGCCGACCTCGAACCCTTTCGCATCCGCTCCGACGGCGACCACATCGCCGACCACCTCGTGCCCGAAGACCGCCGGCGGCGCCACGCGCCCCGAGCGGATCTTGACGATGTCCGACCCGCAGAGCCCGCAGCCGCGGAGCCTGAGCAGGAGCTCGCCCGCGCCGATGGCCGGCACCGGCCACTCGCCGAGCGCCACGACGCCCGGGGCCACGTACACCGCCGCGTTCATGCCATGGTTATCGGGCCGGGGGCGTTCACGCGACCTCGCGGCGGTGCACCCCCGCCCCCAGCCGCGCCCCCGCCCAGCACCTGAGCGCGATGGCGAGCTTCGTGGCGAGGGGGAGGGCGATGCGGCCGTCGAAGACGCGGTACCGCCGCGTCTCGATCGCCCGCAGCAGGGCGAAGTAGATGCGCCCCATGATCTCGGCGGCGAAGAGCCGCCGCGCGTCGGCCTCGGGGAGCGTTTCCCAAGCTCGATGGTAAAACCCCCGCGCCCGTAACGCCTCGAACTCCATCAACTCCACGAACTGGGGCGTGTAGCGCCCCAGCCTGAGGTCCTCCGGCGACACGCCGAAGCGTCGGAGGTCCTCGGCGGGGAGATACACGCGCCCCTGCCGGGCGTCGGCCCCGAGGTCGCGCAGGATGTTGGTGAGCTGGAGCGCCACCCCGAGGTTCACCGCGTAGTCGCGGGCGCGCGGGTCGACGTAGCCGAAGATCTCGATACAGCAGAGCCCCACGGCGCCCGCGACCCGATAGCAGTACGGATAGAGCTCCTCCCACGTCTCGTAGCTGGACCGGTCCAGGTCCATTTCGACGCCGTTGATGATCTCCTCGAGCGCCGCCCGGGGGATCGGGAACGCGCGAACCGCCTGGCGGAGGCGCTGGGTCACCGGCTCCTCCGGCACGCCCTCGAAGCAGCGCGCCATCTCCCGGCGCCAGTGGGCCAGCGTCTTCCGCTGGACGTCCGGGTCCCCGCCCGCGTCCACGACGTCGTCCACGATCCGGCAGAACGCGTACACGGCATACATGGCCTCGCGCTGGGCCCGGGGAAGGAGGAGGAACGCGTAGTAGAAGTTGGACCGGCTCTGCCGGGTCAGGCGGGAGACGAGCTGGCCGGCGTTCACGCGACGGATCTCCGCGCGGGGCGCGCCGCGTACCCGCGGGCGACGAACCACTCGACGGCATCGCTCAGCGCCCCCTCCACCGAGGTCTGCGGCAGCCCCAATTCCCTCACCGCCTTGCCCGCGTCGAAGTACATGCGCTTTCGGGCCATGCGCACCGCGGTGAGCGGCACGCGCGGCTCCCCGCCGGCCACCCGGGCCCAGCCTTCCATGGAGGCCGCCGCGAGCCAGGCGACCGGGTACGGGATCCTGAGGCGCGGGACGGCCACGCCGGTGAGGCGCCCCAGCATGAGGAAGACATCCCTCAGCGAGAGGTTTCGATTCCCGAGGATGTATTTATCGCCGACCCTCCCCCGCTCGGCCGCCAGGATGTGCCCTCGCGCCACGTCGCGGACGTGGACCAAGTTCAGCCCCGTGTCCAGGCTGGCGAACATCTTCCCCCTGAGGAAATCGACGATCATCTGTCCCGTGGGGGTCGGCTTCACGTCCCACGCCCCGACCGGCGCCGAGGGATTGACGATCACGACGGGAAGGCCGCGGCCGGCCCACTCCTCGGCGACGCGCTCGGCCAGGAACTTGGAGCGCTTGTAGGGGCCGACCATGTCGGTCAGGGAGGCCGGCGTGGTCTCCGTGCCGGGCGCTCCGTCCTTGGGGATCCCGAGCGCCCCGACCGTGGAGGTGTAGACGACCCGCCGGGCCCCTGCGTGGGCGGCGGCCGCGAGGACCTGCCGGGTGCCTTCGACGTTCGCCCGGTAGAGGGCCTCGGGATCTGGGGCCCAGAGGCGGTAGTCCGCGGCCACGTGGTACACGATCGGGACGCCGGCCGCCGCCCGCTTCAGCGAGGCCGGATCGAGAAGGTCGCCCTCCACGACCTCGACATCGCAGCCTTCGAGGGCCTTCCTGTCGCTGGACGTGCGGACGAGGACGCGCACCCCGCACCCGTCCTTCAAGAGCTCGCGAACGAGGTTGGCCCCGACGAAGCCGGTGCCTCCCGTGACCAGAACATCCATAGGCCGGACCGCCCCGCGTTACTCGATGAGCGCGGCGAGGAGACGGGCGACGGCCTGAAGCGCCCGCCAGGTGCCGCGCTGGAGAAGGAGGGCGTGGGGGATCGTTCGGGGATGGGTCAGGAAGAGGGCCACAGCCCGGCCGACCGGGATCCTGCCCTCCGGCGTCACCACCCGGCCGAGCTCCGAGGGCAGGTGCTGACGGGCGGTGTCGGAGACGGCACGGACGACGAGGGACGGGCACCCCTGGCGGGCGGCCCAGGCGAGGATCAGGGCCGACTCGAGATCCACGGCCGCGGCGGCCGTGGCGTGGAAGCGCTCCGCCTTCTCCTCGGGCGTCCCGACCGCGTCCCGGCTCGTCAGCAGGAGCCCCTGGCGCGCCCCCGGAGCGAGTCTCAGCGCTGCCGCGTGGGCCCCGGGGGTGACATTCAGCCGTTCCCCGTCGAGGCCGAGGACGCTCTCGGGGAGGAGGAGATCGCTCACTTCCAGCTCGGGGGCCAGCGCCCCGCAGGTTCCCGCCGAGATGACGAGGGGGGAGCGAAGATCGGCAGTGAGGGCGGGCCACCGATCGGAGAGCAGCGCGGCCCGAAGTCCGACGGGCGCGAGCCTGAGCCGGCCGAGTCCCCCCGAAGCGGGTGATCGCTCGAGCTCGTGGGCGGGAAACCCCAAGCGCGAAACGGGCCGGAGCTCCAGCTGGCGCGCCAGGACCCGCGCCTCGAGCTCGAGGGCGGTGAGGACGAGCACGTCCCTCACGCCGGCCCCGCCTTCTCGGCCTTCTCCCTCTCCCTGCGCTCGAGCCAGGCCTGCCACGAGTTACCGGCGGCCATATCCCGGCCCGTGAACCTGATGTTCCGGATCTCCGAGCACGGGATCCGGATCGGCCCGTTGCCCGCCACGTCGAAGATCTGGATGAAGGGCTCCGGCGCGTCGCGGTTCCGGTTGAAGACGTAGCCCTCGATCTCCGTCCCGTCCACCCTCACGACGGTGGTGTTGCCACGGTAATCGAAGGCGAGATCGATCACCTCGGCCAGGGTGAGGAACTCCCCGATCTCCGGCACCCAGCCCTGCAAGGTCATGGCCCTACAACCTCCCCGTGATGCTGGCCACCAGCGTATCGCGAAAGCCTTTCCAGCTGCTGAACGTGTCGTCCACCGCCGTGGCCTCGTAGCCGCAGTGCACCATGCAGTCCTGGCACTTCTCGTTGCCGCTCTTGCGGCCGTAGCGCTCCCAGCGGGTGCTCTCCATCAACTCCTGGAAGCTCTCGGCGAAGCCTTCCTGCAGGAGGTAGCACGGGCGCTGCCAGCCGAACAGGTTGAAGGTGGGGTTTCCCCACGGGGTGCACTCGTAGTCGCGCTTGCCCATGAGGAACTGCAAGAACAGCGGCGACTGATTGAACTTCCAGTGCTTCCTGGCGTTGGACAGCATCTTCGAGAACAGGTCGTGGGTCCGGCCCCGACGGAGGAAGTGCTCCTGGTCGGGGGCCTTGGAATAGCTGTAGCCGGGCGAGAGCATCATGCCCTCGACGCCGAGCCCCATCATCTCGTCGAAGAACGCGCGCATCCGCAGCGGGCTGGCACCGTCGAAGAGGGTGGTGTTGGTGGTCACCCTGAAGCCGCGCCGGAGCGCTTCCTTGATCGCCTCCACCGCCCTGTCGTAGACGCCGTCGCGGCAGACGGCCTCGTCGTGGTCTTCGCGAAGGCCATCCATGTGGATGCTGAGGCTGACGTACCTGGACGGTCTGAGAACGCCCTGCTCGAGCTTCTCCTTCAGCAGCAGGGCGTTGGTGCAGAGGTAGACGTACTTCCGGCGCTTCACGAGGGCGTCCACGAGCTCGCCGATCTGGGGGTACATGAGCGGCTCGCCGCCGGGGATGCTCACGACGGGAGCCCCGCACTCGTCCACCGCCTTCAGGCACTGCTCGAGCGTGAGGTGCTTCTTGAGAATCTGGGCCGGGTACTGGATCTTGCCGCACCCGGCGCACGTCAGGTTGCAGCGAAAGAGCGGCTCCAGCATCAGCACGAGCGGATACCGCTTCCGCCCGGAGAGCTTCTGCTTGAGGACGTACGCAGCCACCGTCCACATCTGGGAAAGGGGCACGCTCACTGGACCATCCTCCCCCCGAGTTGTCTGAACGCACGCGCGAGCGAAGGCGAGCCACCGTTGCGGGCACCCGCCCCTTGCGGGCGGGTCGTGGCGGAGCCCGCGCTCGAAGCGGCAAACACATCGCGTGTGCCAGTTTCGTGAGTCGCTACGGCCCTTCCGCGCGCGAGCCACCAGAGACGAGCCGCGAGGGCGGCGTGGAGGGCGAGGCCAGCCGCCAGGAGCAGCGGCTCGCCGATCCACAACGTGACGGCCAGGTTGAAGGCCAGGACGCCGTAGTAGAGCGCCGCCCCGCCGCGGGGGTGCCGACCCTCGCCCGCGAGCCAGGCAAACCCGCCGACGATCACCCAGCCGACCACCGCCCACCCGAGAAAGTTGGAGAGCGGCACCCCGAAGTACACGCCCCCCTCGGGATAGTAAAAGATCTGCCCCAGGAACCACCGGTCTCCCCGAACCGCGAGCGGATCGATCACGACGTCCAGGAACATCATCAGCAGCCCAGATAGGAAGACAACGGCGGCGCCCCGGCGCCGCCCGAGGCAGAGGCGCGCCAGGCAGAAGGCGGCGTAGGCGAGGAACGCGAAGGAGAGCGAATCCATGAAGGGGACGTTGGCGAGGAACAACTCCTGCCCGCGCGTGGCCTCGGTGTAGTGGTAGAGCCCGAACGGGATCCCCGTGCGGGTGGAGGAGAACTCGGCGACGAAGGCCACCGCCCACGCCCAGCCGGTGAAGGCCAGGGCCCGCCGGAGGCCCAGATCCCGGGAGGCCGCCGCCAGATAAACGGCAAGAAAGACAAACACGTAGGGCCGCAGGGTCAGGGTCCCGATGATGAGGGTCAGCAGATCGCTCATGGGCTCCGGAAATCCCATTCACGATACTGAAACTGGTGGGCGTTTTCAAGGTTTAAACTCCCCGCCATCTTTGTGATTTTCCTGGCCCTGTGGTAAGATGTGAAAACTTTTTCGAGGCCCTCTCATCCAGCGCGCCATGTCCAAGCTCATTGCCAGCCGCTCCACGATGGACCACGCCATCGAGCGGGCCCAGGATTTCCTCCTTTCCGCGCAGGCGCCGGACGGCCACTGGCGGGGCGAGCTCGAGGCCGACAGCACCATCACCTCCGAATACCTCCTGCTCTGCCACCTGATTGACCGCGTGGACCGGGAGCGGGAGCAGAAGGCCGTCCGCTACCTCCGGGCCGGCCAGCTCCCCGACGGCGGCTGGCCCCTCTACGCGGCCGGCCCCGCCGACCTCTCGGCCACCATCAAGGCCTACTTCGCGCTGAAGCTGGCGGGCGTCTCCCCCGAGGATCCCGCCATGGCCGCGGCGCGCAGTCTGATCCGCCGGGCGGGCGGCCCTCCGGCTGCGAACGTGTTCACGAAGATCACCCTGGCGCTCTTCGGCGAATACGACTGGGCCGGGGTGCCCTCCATGCCGGTCGAGATCATGCTCCTGCCGCGCTGGTTCTACTTCAACATCTACGAGGTCTCGTACTGGTCGCGGACGGTGATCGTCCCGCTCGTGATCCTGATGGACAAAAAGCCCGTCAAGCGGCTGCCGTCGGGGCTCGGTCTCGCGGAGCTCTGGCCGGTCCCGCGGGAGCGCGCGCGCCTGCGCCTGCCGCACACCCGCCACCCGATCTCCTGGAAAAACTTCTTCATCGCCGTGGACGAGGTCCTGAAGTTCTGGGAGCGTCGCGGCACGCGGCCCGCACGCGCCCGGGCGGTGGAGGCGGCCCGCCTCTGGCTCGAGGAGCGGCTCGGCGTGCCGGGCGGGCTCGGCGGCATTTACCCGGCGATGGCCAACGCCGTGCTCGCCCTACGCTGCCTGGGCTATCCCGACGACCATCCCCTGATCCGCGGCCAACTCAAGGAGATCGAGGCCCTGGCCGTCGAGGGCCTCGACTCGCTGCACTACCAACCCTGCCTCTCGCCTGTGTGGGACACGGGGCTGGCGGCCAACGCCCTCGTGGAGGCCGGCCTGCCCGCCGACCATCCGGCCCTCCAGAAAGCCGCCGAGTGGCTGATCGACGAGCAGGTCCTGGTGCCGGGCGACTGGCGCGTCAAGCGTCCCGACGCGCCGCCGGGCGGCTGGCCGTTCCAGTACGGGAACGACTTCTACCCGGACGTGGACGACAGCGCCATGGTCATGATGGCCCTCCGCAAGGTCGAGGCGCCGGACCCCGAGCGGAAGCGGGCGGCGATGGAGCGGGGACTCCGGTGGGTCCTGGCCATGCAGGGCCGCGACGGCGGGTGGGGATCCTTCGACGCCGACAACAACCGGCTGGTGCTGAACAACATCCCCTTCGCCGACCACGGGGCCCTCCTCGATCCCTCCACCGAGGATCTGACGGGGAGGGCGCTGGAGTTCCTGGGCACGCTGGGCTACCGCCCCGACTACCTCCCGGCCCACCGCGGCATCGACTTCCTCCGGCGCACCCAGCGCGAGGACGGATCGTGGTACGGCCGCTGGGGCGCCAACCACATCTACGGCACGTGGTCCGTCCTGCGCGGGCTCCGGGCCATCGGCGCGGACCTCGAGCAGGCCTGTGTGCGGCGGGCCGTGGCCTGGCTCGAGGCCAGGCAGAACCCCGACGGCGGATGGGGGGAGACCATGGGCAGCTACTACGACCCGGAGCTGGCGGGCGTCGGGGACTCGATTCCGAGCCAGACGGCCTGGGCGCTCTTGGGGCTCTTCGCCGCCGGGCGGGTCTCGGGTCCCGCCGTCGAGCGCGGGATCCGGTATCTCCTGGACACCCAGCAGCCCGACGGCGCCTGGGAGGACGCCTTCTGGAACGGGACGGGATTCCCCCGCGTCTTCTTCCTCAAGTACCACTTCTACGCGAAGTACTTTCCCCTGTGGGCACTGGGGGTGTATCGCCACACGCAAGGCTGATGAACAGGGGGCCCACCGCCACGCTCCTCCGCCCCGTCGAATCGCTCGGACGGGCTTCGCTCGATGTCGTGGAATCCCTCGGCCGCTTCGGCTTCTTCCTGGGCGAGGCGGCCGTCTGGACGTTCATCCCGCCGTTCAAGGTCCTCCAGCTGCTCCAGCGGATCCACTTCGTCGGGTTCCGTTCCCTCTCGGTCATCATCCTCACCGGGGCCTTCACGGGAATGGTGCTGGGGCTCCAGGTGTTCCTCACCCTGTCGCGCTTCGGCTCCGAGGCGTTCCTGGGGCCTGCCGTCGCCCTCTCTTTGATCCGGGAGCTCGGGCCGGTCCTGGCGGCGCTCATGGTGACCGGCCGGGCGGGGTCCGCGCTCACGGCGGAGATCGGGATCATGAGGATCACGGAGCAGATCGACGCGCTCACGGTCATGGCGCTGAACCCCATGCGCTACCTGATCGTCCCCGTCATCGTGGCGGGCCTCATCACGTTCCCCCTGATGACGGCCATCTTCGACGTCGTCGGGATCTATGGGGGCTTTCTCGTCGGCGTGAAGCTGCTCGGCCTGTCGGAGGGCACCTACTTCGGGGAGATGCAGACCTTCGTCGACATGAGCGACATCATGACCGGCTTCTGGAAGTCGCTCTCCTTCGGGGTGATCGTCACCTGGGTATGCGCGTACAAGGGGTACCACACCGGGCACGGGGCCGAGGGCGTGTCCCGCGCCACCACCGAGGCGGTGGTCCTCTCCTCGGTGCTGATCCTCGTCTGGGACTATTTCCTGGGATCGGTGCTGCCGTGATCCGCGTCGAGAACCTCTACAAGGCCTTTGGAGACCAGCGGGTGCTCCAGGGCGTGACCCTGGAGGTCAACACCGGCGAGATCATGATCGTGATCGGGCGGAGCGGCGGCGGAAAGTCGGTGTTCCTCCGGCATCTGTTGGGTCTCCTGCGCCCGGATGCCGGGCGGATCTGGGTGGATGGGGTGGACATCACCGGGCTGCGCGGCCGTGCCCTCGACCGGGTCCGCGAGCGGTACGGCGTGGTGTTCCAGGGCGGGGCGCTCTTCGACTCCATGACGGTCTTCGACAACGTCGCCTTTCCCCTCCGGGAGAAGAAGGGCCGCCGCCGGCCGGGCGAGATCCGGGATCGGGCCGAGGAAAAGCTCGCCCAGGTGGGGCTCGGCGGCGCCGGCCACAAGTACCCCGACGAGATCTCGGGCGGGATGCGCAAGCGGGCCGCCATCGCGCGGGCTCTGGTCACCGAGCCCGAGATCGTGTTCTTCGACGAGCCCACCACGGGGCTGGACCCGGTGCTCGTGAACGCGATCCATCACCTGATCCTGGACCTCCATCAGAAGTCCCGGTTCACCGCGGTCATGGTGAGCCACGAGATTCCGGAGATCTTCGAGATCGCCCAGCGGGTCGCGATGCTCCACGAGGGGGTCATCGTAGAGGTCGGGGAGCCCAAGGTGATCCAGGAATCGGCCAATCCGGTCATCCAGCAGTTCATCCGGGGGCAGATCGAGGGACCCATCCGAGTCACCTAGCGCAAAACGCAGCGCGACTAGGGGCCACTGCGCGACGGGAATAGCTGAAAGTCGCCCAAAGAAGTTAGCGCGCGCAGGAATCCGGCGGGGGCGGGCGTGGCGACAGCCCGGGTGCCCGCCCCAGGTGAAGAAGGGTCTCGCGGACGTCATGGCTGCCGCGTGATAGCAGCAGCGGAGATGGGCCATGAGAGGCTACGGAACGTGAGAATCCGGCGGGGGCGGGCGTGGCGACAGCCCGGGTGCCCGCCCCAGGTGAAGGAGAGACGCCTATGCAACGGTCGGCCCTGGACCTGGCTGTCGGAATTTTCGTGCTCATTGGCATCTTGGCATTGGGCTGGCTTTCGGTTAAACTCGGCAGAGTCGAATTCCTGGGGGGTTCGGGGTACCAGGTGACCGCCGACTTTCCCTCGGTGGGCGGGTTGAAGGCCGGCTCGGCCGTGGAGATCGCCGGGGTGGAAATCGGCCGCGTCGAAGCGATCACCCTCGCGGACTACCAGGCCCGGGTCCGGATCCGAATCCGGAGCGATGTGAAGCTTCAGGAAGACTCGATCGCCTCCATCAAGACCAAGGGGCTGATCGGCGAGAAGTACGTCCGGATCAATCCGGGCGGCTCGGAGCGCATCATCCCGCCGAACGGACGTCTCCGGGAGGTGGAGCCGCCGGTGGACTTTGAAGAGCTGCTGTCGAAGTACATCTTCGGCAAGGTCTGAGGAATCGGAGGCCGGATGAAGCGGCGGGGAGCGGTCAGGGCCGGGGCGGTCGGCGCGGCGATGCTGCTGGCGGCGGGGGCGCTCTCCCCGGCCGCGGCCCAGGAGTCCAAGTCCAAGCGAGTGGTGCTCACCCTCCGCGACGCCGTGAAGACGGCGGTGGCCCGGAGTCCGGAGGTGAGGTCCACCGTTTTCGACGTGGAAGCGTTGCTCGGCAAGAAGCAACAGGCCGACGCCGCCCGCTTCCCCCAGATCACCTCTCTCGGCGCCATCGGGCCGTCACCCGAGGCGGAGCGCCAGGACCCGTCGGGTCTGCCCAAGGCGCTCAAATCGATCAATACGCGCGAAGGGGCTGTCAGCTCGGCCTTCGGAAGCGCCGACGTCCTCCTCATCCAGCCGATCTACACCTTCGGGCTCATCTCCAACCTGCGCGCGGCGGCCGACCACGGGATCAACGCCCAGCGGGCAGGGATGGACAAGACGGCGACCGAGGTCGCCCTCCGGGTGCGGGAGGCCTACTATGGGCTCCTCCTGTTCAACGATCTCAAGGGGCTCATCGGCGACCTGCACGAGCAGCTTCTGAAGGCCGCGGAACGGCAGGAGACCCTGCTGGAGGGCGGCTTTGCCTCGGAGCAGGATCTCTTCAAGCTCCGCACGTACCAGGGAGAGCTCGAGAAGAACCTGAACCTCGCCGATCGCGGGCTGGCGATCGCCCGGGAGGCCCTCCGGACGTGGACCGGGCTGGGCCCCGAGGCGGAAGTGGAGGCGGCCGACAAGCGCCTCGCGGCGGATCTCAAGGAGTTCCCCCCGGTGGACGTCTTCATCCAGGAGGCCCGCCGCCATCGTCCCGAGTTCGTCCAGCTCCGCGAGGGGATCCGCGCCAAGAGGGCCCTCGTCGAGGCGGAGCGGTCCAAGTACTGGCCGATGATCTTCTTCGGGGTGCAGGGCTCGTTTGCGTACGCGCCGAACCGCGACCGGATCCTCAACAACGCGTTCGTGACCGACCCCCTGCGCCATGCCTTCCTCGGCCCGGTGGTGGGGCTGAAGTACGATGTGGACTTCGGCATCACCGCCGGAAAGGTCCGCGAGGCCCAGGCGGAGGTCGGCAAGCTCGAGTCGCTGCAGGCGTCCGCCGACGAAGGGATCCCCCTCCAGGTGCAGAAGGCCTACGGCGAGCTGGTGGAGGCCAAGCGGAACGTGGAGGTCCTCGGGCGTGCCTGGGAGAACGCGAAGAAGTGGGTGGTGACGGCGCTGGCCAATTCCGACCTCGGGATCGGCGAGACGAAGGACCTGGCCGACGCGATCCTTGCGATGGCCAAGACCCGCGCCGAGTATTTCCAGGCGGTGTTCAGCTACCAGATGGGCGTCGCCCGGCTCGACAACGCGGCGGGCCGGGACGTCGAAGAGATCCGGGCCCTCGTGGCCGAAGAAAAGGAGCCGTCCAAAGTGGAGGTCACTCGATGATCCGCTCGCGACGACTGCGCCTCATCCTTGCCGGGCTCCTGGCCCTGTGCCTCCCCCGGGCGGCGTGGGCCGGCGCCCCCACGGACCAGCTGAAGGCCCACATCGACCAGGTCATCAAGATCCTGGAAGATCCGGAGCTCAAAGTGGACGGCAAGGTCAAGGAGCGCCGGTCGGCCGTCCGCAAGGTGGCCAACGACATCTTCGATTTCGCCGAGACCGCCAAGCGGTCGCTGGCGCGTCACTGGCAGGGCCGCACGGAGAGGGAGCGCGAAGAGTTCGTGTCGCTCTTCGCCGACCTCCTGGAGCGCTCCTACATCTCCAAGATCGAGCTCTACGGGGGCGAGGGGATCCAGTACGCCGGCGAGCGGATCGACGGCGACGTCGCCACCGTGTCCAGCAAGATCGTCACCAAGCAGGGAACGGAGATCCCGGTGGACTACCGGATGCTCCGGCGGGGCGACCGCTGGCTCGTGTACGACTTCTCGGTCGAGGGCGTCAGCCTGATCTCGAACTACCGCACCCAGTTCAACAAGATCATCCAGACCTCTTCCTACGCGGAGCTGGTGAAGAAGATGAGGACGAAGCAGGAGGAATTCCTCTTCGAGGAAGACGTCAAGACGAAGGGCAGCGCCAGGAAGCAGCCGTGACGTGAAGGGACAGGAATTCGTCGATCTCCTGGCGCAGCACCGCTACGACTTCTTTGCCTGGGTTCCCTGCTCGCTGCTCGAGGGAATCCTGAGCGCCCTGGCGACCCGACCGCGCCTCCCCTCCCTGCCGGCGACCCGGGAAGACGCCGCGGTGGGCTGCGCGGCGGGGACCTGGCTCGCCGGGGGGCGGCCGGCGGTGCTCATGCAGAACTCGGGGCTCGGCACCGGCCTCACCGCCCTCGCCTCGCTCTCGCTGATGTACCGGCTCCCCTGCCTGCTGGTGGTGACCTGGCGCGGGTTCCGGGGCGAGGACGCCCCCGAGCATCTCCTCATGGGCGACATCTCCCCGCGCCTGCTGGAGCTGGCCGGCATCCCTCACCGCGCCCTCAGCGCCGTCTCGGTCGAGGAAGACCTCGCCTGGGCCACCCGTGAGGCCTTCGGGCGGGAGGTGCCCGTCGCGCTGCTGGTCCCGCCGGGAGTCCTCGAAAGCGAGCACGCGCAAAACAATGACCGGGACTGGGATCGCGCAGGGACGCGTCTGCCGAGCGCGATCCCGGCGGGGCACGGGCGCGGCGAAGCCCGGGGTGCCCGTGCCCAGATAGATGATCCCGATCGGGACCGCGAGCTGGTGCCACGCATGTCGCGCTATGAGGCGCTGGCCACGGTCATCCGGTGCCTCGGGGACGAGCCGGTGATTCACGCCAACGGACACATCTGCCGCGAGTCCTTCGCGGTGGCCGACCGGCCGCAGAACTTCTACATGCTCGGCTCCATGGGGCTGGCCTCCTCCATCGGCCTCGGCGTCGCGCTCACCCGGCCGGGGCGGAAGGCCGTGATCTTCGACGGCGACGGCAACCTCCTGATGAACCTGGGGGGTCTCGCCATGGCCGGCGGTCTCGGACCGAAGAACGTCGTCCACTTCGTGTTCGACAACGAAGCGTACGGCTCCACCGGCGATCAGCCCTCCCTCTCGCGGGAGGTCAGGCTCGACCGTCTGGCGACCGCCGCCGGCTACCCGTGGGTCCGCGCCGTGACCGAGCCGGGCCCGCTCGAGGCGGCCGCGCGCGAGGCGCTGGACGCCGACGGGCCGGCCTTTCTCCTCGTCAAGGTCACGCCCGAGTCGCGAGCCGTCCCGCGGATTCCGTACCCTCCGACGGTGATCAGGGACCGGTTCCGCGCCGCCCTCGGGGCGGGATGATGCGCGCCCTCATTCTCGCCGCGGGGGTGGGTCACCGCCTGGCTCCCCTGACCGACCGGCAGCCGAAATGCCTGCTCCCGGTGGGCGGCCGCTCCCTCCTCGAGCGGATGCTGGACTCCCTGGCCGCGGTCCCCGTCTCGGAGGCCGTCATCGTGGTGGGCCACTGCCAGGACCAGATCCGCCGGGTGGCCGGGAGCCGGTTCGGGCGGCTGCCGGTGCGCTACATCGAGAACCCCGAGTACGCCCGGGACTCGATCCGCTCCCTCTGGGTCTGCCGCGATGAACTGGACGCGGACTCGATCGTGATGGACGCCGACGTCCTCTTCCCGGCGGCGTTCCTCCGCCGCCTCCTGGGGTGCCCGGACCCGAGCGCGCTCCTGATCGACCGCGGGTTCACCGACACCGGCGAAGAGGTGAAGGTCTACGCCCGGGCGGGGCGGGTCCTGGCGATCGGCAAGAAGGTCATCGAGCCGCCGCCGCATGATACGGTCGGCGAGGCGATCGGCTTCTTCAAGTGCGCGGCGGCCCACGGGGTCGTGCTCCGGGAGTGCATGGAAGAAGTCCTCCGGGACCAGAGCCGCTACCGCGAGTACGAGGACGCCATCGATCTCCTGCTCCGGCGCGTCCCCGTCGGCTGGGTGGATACGGGCGGGCGGCCGTGGACGGAGATCGATTTCGTCGAGGATCTCCGGCGAGCCGAAGAAGAGGTCCTCCCCCTCATCGAGCGCCTGGGAGACCACGCGTGACATTTCGCGCCGTGATCTACCTCTCGGACTCAACGAGCCAGGCGGCGGCGGCGAGCCAAGTCGCGGGGCGCGCTATGCTCGTGAGGACCCTCATGACCGCCGAGCGGGCCGGCGTGAGCCGGATCGGCGTGCCGGGGCGCCTGCGCGACGCGGCCGTCGAGGCCCGGATCGCGGCGAACCCCGGTCTCGGCGCGGCAGTCGCCTGGCTCGACCGGCTGGACGCCGAGGGGGCGCGCCGGTGGAGCGGCGGGCCCCTCCTCCTCCTCCCGGCCAACGTGCTCCTGGATCCGCTGAGCGTCCGCCGGCTTCTCGCGGCCCGCGATCCGGGAGACGGCATCGCCCTCGAGGAGTCGAAGGGCAGCCTCTCGCCGATCCTGCTGGCTCCCCCCGCCCTGTCGGCCGCGGTCTGGGATCGTCTCGTCGAGGGGGCCCCCCTCGGCGATGAGCTGGAGCTCAGGGTGCGGCAGGGACGGATGACGCTGGTGGTGGGCGCCGGCTTTTTCGTTCCGGTGCTGGACGAGGCGACCCGCAGCCAGGCCGAGGCCACGCTCTTCCGGAGCCTCGGGATCAGCGCCGACAGCCGCGTAGACCGGATGATCAACCGCCGCTGCTCGCGCTGGCTCACCGGCCTTCTGATCCGCCTGCCCGTCACGCCCAACCAGGTGACCCTGCTGAGCCTGGCGCTGGGCCTGGGCGCGGCCTGGATGCTCTGGTCGGCGACCCCGGCCTCGTCCCTGGCGGGTCTCGCCCTCTACATGCTGGCGGTCGTCGTCGATCATTCCGACGGCGAGGTCGCGCGGCTGACCTTCCAGGAGTCCGCCTTCGGCGAGTGGCTCGACTTCGCCACCGACACGGTGACCCACGCCGCCCTCGTCCTGGGCATGGGCGTCACCGCCAGCGGCATCGGCGGAAGCGTGATGGTGCTCGCCGGAGCGAGCGCCGCCCTCGGCGTGATCCTGAGTGCCCTCTTCGCCCGGTTCCTCCCCGATGGGCCGGCCCGGAAGGAGCGGCTCGCCACCGTCCTCAAGAGGCTGGGGACGCGGGATCTCTTCTACATGGTGCTCGTGGCCTTTCTCCTCGGCCTCTGGTTCGCGCCGCCGGTGCTCCCCGTCCTGGTCGGCCTGCTCGCCGTGGGCTCGCAGGGGTACTGGCTGACGTGCCTCGGCCGCCGCTACTTCGGCGGTGGCGCCCCATGATAGGCAGCCTCCGGCTGATCCTCCTGGCGGTCGGCCTCGCCTTCCTCGGCTACCTCGTGGTCCAGGTGGGGCCCGAGACCCTGCTCGGCTCCTTCCAGGCCATCTCCTGGCGCCTCCTGCTCATCGTGTGGTTCCCGTTCGCGCTGATCCAGGTGCTGGACACCCTGGGCTGGCGCTACGCCTTCCGGCGCGACCTGGCGCCGTTCCCCACCCTGCTGGCGGTGAGGCTGGCAGGCGAGGCGTTCAACCTCGCGACGCCGACGGCGTCGATGGGCGGCGAGCCGGTGAAGGCGTACCTCCTGCGGCCACGGGTCCCGCTCGGCGAGGGGCTGGCCTCGGTCGTCATCGCGAAAACCACGGTCACCCTGTCCCAGGGGGCCTTCCTGCTCGTCGGGATCGCCCTGGCGCTGGCCGTGCTGCCGCCGGCGGCGCCGCTCCTCAAGGCCATGACGTGGCTGGCCGCGGCAGAGGCCGTGGCCCTGGGGGGCTTCGTCCTCGCCCAGCAGAAGGGGCTCTTCGGGGGCGGGCTCAGACTGCTCAAGACGCTCGGGCTCTCACGAGCGGAGCACGGGCACGAAGGGGCCCGCCGCCTCGACAGCGCCCTCTCGGCCTTCTATCGCGAGCACCGCGGACGGCTCACGCTGTCCCTCCTCTTCCACTTCGGCGGCTGGGTCGTGGGCAGCCTGGAGGTGTACCTGATCCTCCACTTCATGGGGATCCCGGTCTCGCTCCCCACCGCGCTGGTCATCGAGGCCTTCGCGGCCGCCATCAAGTCCGCTGCCTTCCTCATTCCCGGGGGACTCGGCGCGCTCGAGGGGGGAAACATGGCCGTCTTCGCCGCCATCGGGCTCGGGGCCGGGGTCGGGCTCAGCATGACCCTGGTCCGGCGCTTCCGGGAGCTGACCTGGGTGGCCGCCGGCCTCGTGACGCTCTCGCTCTTCCGGATGGCGACCGGCCCCGAAACCGCATGACCGACTTCGTCGCGTCTCCGGGGCGCGACCTCCTGCGGGAACGCGCCCGTGCCCTCGACCGCGTGGACGTCGAGCGGGCGCGCCGGGAGTACCGGGACCAGAACGAGTGTCTCTTCCTCGAGCGCTTTCTGCCGCCGGAGGTGGTCGAGCGGCACCTCCTGCCGGGGGTAGACAAGCTCCGCCCCAACGTCCACCGGAATTACATCCCGGGGCACAAGAAGGGGGGGGCCATCAGCTCCTACACGCTCGGCGAAAAGGCCCCGCTCTTCCTGGCGCTCTACAAGTCGGCCGCCTTCATCGAGTTCCTGAGCCGCCTCACCGGCGCCCGGGTCCGGCCGTGCCCCGACGCCGATCCGCACGCCTGCGCGCTATACTTGTACACGGAGCCCGGGGACCACATGGGCTTCCACTACGACAACTCGTACTACAAGGGAGACCGCTACACGGTCCTCATGGGGCTGGTCCAGCGCACCGAGCACTGCCGGCTGGTCGCCCGGCTGTACCGGGACGACCCGGCGCGGGAGACGCGCGAGGTCCAGCTGGCGTACGGGCCCGGCGCCCTGGTGATCTTCAACGGCCCGAAGCTGTATCACGCGGTCACGCCTCTCGCGGAGGGAGAGGAGCGGGTCGTGCTCACCATGGAGTATGTGACCAACCCGGAGATGGGGCTCCTCAACCGGTTCGTTTCCAACATGAAGGATGCCATCGCGTACTTCGGGGTCCGGGCGCTCATGCGATGGAACCCGAGAAGCGAAAAGGAGGCGCCGTCGTGACAGCCGTTCGCGTGGCCATCGTCGGAGTCGGCAACTGCGCATCCGCCCTCGTCCAGGGCGTCCGCTACTACCGGAACGCGCCCGAGGACGGCTTCATCCCGGGGCTCATGCATCCGCGGCTCGGCGGGTATCACGTGGGGGACATCGAGTTCTCGGCGGCCTTCGACATCGACGCCGGGAAGGTCGGCCGGGACCTCGCCGAGGCGATCGTCGCTTCCCCGAACAACACCGCCCGCTTCGCCCAGGTCCCGCCCCTCGGCGTCCCCGTGCACCGGGGCATGACCCACGACGGGCTGGGCCACTACCTGTCCCAGGTGATCACCAAGGCGCCGGGCGCCACCGCCGACATCACGGGCCTCCTCCGCGACACCGGCACCCACGTCGTGGTGAATTTCCTCCCGGTCGGCAGCGAGATGGCGACGAAGTGGTATGTGGAGCAGGTGCTGGACGCCGGGTGCGCCTTCGTCAACTGCATCCCGGTGTTCATCGCCCGGGAGTCGTACTGGCGCCGCCGCTTCGAGGAGCGCGGGCTGCCGGTCGTCGGCGACGACGTCAAGTCCCAGGTGGGCGCGACGATCGTGCACCGCGCCCTGACCAAGCTCTTCATGGACCGCGGCGTCCGGCTCGAGCGCACGAGCCAGCTCAACGTGGGCGGGAACACTGACTTCTACAACATGCTCGAGCGGGAGCGGCTCGAGTCCAAGAAGGTCTCCAAGACGGGCGCGGTGACGTCCCAGCTCGCCCACCCGCTGCCGCCGGAGGCCGTCCACATCGGCCCCAGTGACTACGTGCCGTGGCTCCGGGACCGGAAGTGGGCCCACATCCGCCTGGAGGGCAGCGGCTTCGGAGATCTCCCCCTGTCCCTCGAGCTCAAGCTCGAGGTGTGGGATTCCCCCAACTCGGCCGGGGTGGTCATCGACGCCATTCGCTGCTGCAAGGTCGCCCTCGACCGCGGCATCAAGGGGGCGCTCGCGGCGCCCTCGGCGTACCTGATGAAGTCCCCGCCGGAGCAGTGGGCGGACGAGGTGGCCCGCGAGCGGCTCGAGCGCTTCATCCAGGGAGAGGAGTAGGAGCCATTCGCGGAGTCGCGTCCACACGGAACCGGGAGGCGCAGCCCGACACCGCTCGCCCGGACCCGCCGAGCCCCGGGAGGTCGCGGGCGCTGGGCGCGCTGGTGATCGTTCCGGCCGGCGCCGCCGGCGCGGAGGGGGTCCCGCCGGGCACGCCCGTCGCCGGACTTCCGCTGCTCCGCCGGATTGTTCTCGCGGCCGCGCACGCCGGCTTCGGGCGGATTCTGGTCCATCCCGCGGCGGTCCCAGACGGTCGAGGCCTCCTCGCCGGGACGGCCGCGGTCGTGCTGGCGCCGGAGGGCCCGCTCCCGGCACTGCCCCCGGGGCGCATCGTGCTGCTGGCCGCGAACGTGATCCCCCAGTCGGCCTGGCTGCATTCACTGCTAGAGATGCCCCTCGAGCCGGAGCGGTTCTACACCGACGGGCGCGGGGCAGCGGTGATCGAGACCGGCGATCCCGACGCGATCGTGGCGGAGGCGGCGCGGCGGCCGGGGCCCGAGGCGCTGCTCGAGTCGCTGGGCGCGGTCTTCAAGCCCGTCGACTGTTCCCTGGCCGGCGAAGGACGGTTCGCGCTCACCGGGGTCGGAGGGGTTCGGCAGGCCGAAGACTGGCTGCTCCGCGGTCTGGTGAGGGAGGCGGAAGGGTTCATGTCTCGCCACGTGGAGCGCCGGATCTCGCTGGCCCTCACGCGGCGGCTGGTCTCCACGCGAATCAGCCCGAACATCATGACCTTCGTGAGCCTCGCCGTGGGTCTCGCCGGGGCACCGTTCTTCCTCTCGGCATGGCCCCTGTACCAGCTGACGGGAGCGCTCCTCCTGCTGGCGCACTCCATCCTGGACGGGTGCGACGGCGAGCTCGCGCGGCTCAAGTTCGAGGAGTCCCGCCTGGGGAGCCTGCTGGATTTCTGGGGTGATAACGTGGTGCACGTGGCGGTGATGGCGTGCATCGCGATCGGCTGGAGCCTCGCCGTTCAGGCGGCGTGGCCGCTCCTGCTCGGCGGCGTGGCCGCGGCCAGCGTGCTGCTCGCGGCCGGCGCAGTCTACCGGCTGACGGTCCGGCAGCAGGCGCTCGCCGGGCGGATGTTTCCCGCCGAGCCGGGCGCGCCGGGCGCCTGGCTGCCGCGCCTGGCCGACGTGCTCGCGCGGCGCGACTTCATCTACCTGGTCGTGCTGCTGTCGGCGGCCGGGAAGGCGACCTGGTTCCTGGCCCTGGCCGCCGTGGGGACGCCGCTCTTTCTCCTCGCACTGGCGTGGATCACCCGCCGGGAGCTCCGGCGCCGGGCCGTGCCGGTATGAGGGGCTCCGTCGCCAGCGCCGTGCTGTTCGACTTCGGGGGCACGCTGGATGCGGACGGGGTGCCCTGGAAAGAGCGCTTCTATCGGCTGTTCCGGGAGGAGGGGGGGCCCGTCGCTCGCGAGCGGTTCGACCCCCTGTTCTACGGGGTGGATGACGCGCTGGCGGGCTCGGTGCCGCCCACTCTCTCCTTCCGCGAAACCGTCCGGGGCCTCGCCGCCGGGGTCACCCAGGCCCTGGAGCTCCGAGACCCCACGCTGGCCGACCGGGTGGCGAGCCGGTTCCTGGCGGAGGCGCTGGAACGGCTCCGGCACAACGCCGCGCTCCTGCGGGCGCTCAGCGCTCGCTACCGGCTCGGGATCGTGTCGAACTTCTACGGCAACCTCGCCACGGTCTGCGAGGATGCGCGGATCCGGTCCTTCTTCAGCGTCGTGGTGGACTCGGTGCAGGCCGGCTGCGCGAAGCCGGACCCCCGGATCTTCCGCCGCGCCGTCGAGGAGCTGGCCGTCGACTCCTCCCGCGCCGTGTTCGTCGGCGACTCGCTCCCACGGGACATGGCGGGCGCGCGGGCGACCGGGATGCCGCACATCTGGCTGACCGCCACGACCCCGCGCGGCGAGACGCCGTGCTGTCCCGGCGACCGCGTCATTCACTCGCTCGACGAGCTGGAGGACCTCCTGCTATCAAACCCGGAGGGGGGCTCCCCCCCCTGATCTCGTGGACGCGCGAGCGGAGGCGAGCCACCTCTGCGGGCACCCGCGCCACTTCAGGTGGCGCGGGTCGTGGCAAAGCCCGCGCTCGAACAGGTGATGAGGTGAGGAAGGACAAGGAAGAGGGTAGTCCAGTGAGCGGCGGGGCGATCCGGTACGGGGGCATCATCGCGGCCGGGGCGGGCAGCCGGCTGCGCGACGCCGGGTGGACGGTGCCGAAGCCCATGGTGCCCGTGGCCGGGACGCCCCTGATCGAGGGCGTGATCCGGAACTTCACCGCCGCCCGCATCCCCTCGCTGGCGATCATTTTGAACGAGCAGGAGCGTGACTGCGCGGACTGGGTGCGGGCGCGGTTCCCCGATCTCTCCCTCCGGCTCATCGTGAAGACGACCCGCTCCTCCCTCGAGAGCTTTCTCGAAGTCACGCGCCTCCTCGGCCCGGTGCGCGCGCTGATCTCGACCGTGGATGCCTGGTGCCCCGAGCGAGACTTCGTCGGGTTCGTCGAGGCCGCCCGGCGATTTCCCCCGGAGGCGCTGGTGCTCGGCGTCACGCCCTTCGTGGCGGACGAGCGCCCGCTCTGGGCCGACGTCGACCGCGCGGGACGCGTCACCCGCCTCGGCGGGAGCGCGGGGAGACTGGTGACGGCGGGGATGTACCTGGTGCCGGGGCAGATCGCCGCACTTTCCCCCCCGCCGGGGCTGGGAAGCCTGCGGGAGTTCCTCGCCTGGCTGGTCGACCGGGGCGACTCCGTGTACGCCGCTGTCGTCCCGACGGTCGTCGATGTGGACCGGCCCGAGGACGTGGCGCTCGCCGAGGCGGCCGCGCGCCGGACGGCCCGCGACGCCTCGCGCAAGATCTGCTGGGGCATCTTTCGAGAGCCGGCCCACTCCCCCGGCCGGGAGGTGGATGACGCCGAGATTCTCGGGCTCACCGCCAAGCACCTCGAGCGGAAGGGGTTCGAGGTCGCGCTCAAGAGCCCGGACGAACTGAGCGGGGCGATCGGTGAGCCCCCGCCGTTCATCTTCCTGATGTGCGAGCGCCCGGAGATCCTGCGCCAGCTCCGCGACTGGGAGGCGGCCGGCGTGAGCCACGTCAACTCGCCCGTGGCGGTCCTGAATACCTACCGCGAGCGCATGGTCGCCCTCTTCGAGGCGGCGACCATCCCGTTCCCGGCGAGCCGGACCGTCCCGACGGCGGGGGCGGGGGGCGGGTGGACGGGCCCCGCCTGGGTGAAGCGGGCCGACGTCCACAATACTCAGGACGGGGATGTCGTCTTCGCGGACACGGAAGGCTCGTTCCGCGACGCCCTGCGCGGCCTGGCCCAACGCGGCATCCCGCGCGCCGTCATCCAAGAGCACGTGGAGGGAGATCTCATCAAGTTCTACGGCGTGGGGGCCTGGTTCCGCTGGTTCTACCATAAGGACCAGCGCGTGGCGGGCCATCCGTTCGATCCCGCGCGGCTCGCCGCCGTCGCCCGCCAGGCGGCGGCGGTCCTTGGGCTGGAGGTGTTCGGGGGCGACGCCATTGCCCCGCCTCAGGGCCCGCTCGTCGTGATCGATCTCAACGCCTGGCCGAGCTTCGCGCTGTACCGGGACGAGGCGGCCGCCGAGATCGCGGCCTACCTGGAGGCGCGGTTCAGAGGAGGAGGAGCGTGACGAAGCCGAGCAACGCGGGCCCGCGGTCGCAGCGCATCGTGGCGCGGGAGCAGCAGCACATGGCGCCGGGGCTCCAGTCCTTCGCGCTCTACTCGGGCCTCGCCATGGCCCGGGGGAGCGGCTCGACCCTGATCGACGAGGACGGCAAGGAGTACATCGACTTCATCGCCGGGATCGGGGTCGGCAGCGTCGGGCACTGCCATCCGGACTACGTCGAGGCGCTGAAACGGCAGGCGGAGCGCCTGACGTTCGGCTCTTTCACGACGGAGACCCGGGCGCGCTTTCTCGAGCTGCTGGCGACCCTGACGCCGGCGGGACTCACGCGCATCCAGCTGTACTCGGGCGGCGCCGAGGCGGTGGAGGCGGCCTTCCGGCTCGCCAAGTCCGCGACGCGGAAGTTCGAGTTCGTCGGCTTCTGGGGAGGGTTCCACGGGAAGACGGGAGGCGTGCTGGGGCTCCTCGGGAGCGAGGCCAAGCGCGGCCTCGGCCCGTTCATGCCGGGCCTCTACCTCTCCCCGTATGCGTACTGCTACCGGTGCCCCCTCCAGCTGCGCTACCCGGAGTGCGGGATCGCGTGCGCGGAGTTCCTCCGCGACGTCATCCGCCTTCAGACGCAGGGAGAGATCGCGGCGATCATCGTGGAGCCGATCCAGGGGACGGCCGGGAACGTCATCCCCCCCGAGGGGTTCCTGCGGGCGGTCCAGGCGATCGCCAAAGAGCACCACGCCCTCCTCATCGCGGACGAGATGCTGACCGGGTTCGGCCGCTCCGGGACCATGTGGGGGTGCGACCACGACGGCGTGGTCCCCGACGTCATGACCATCGGCAAGGGCATGGGCGGCGGGTTCCCGCTCAGCGGCCTCATCTCGACGGACGAGCTCACCCGGCACAAGCCGTTCGGCGAGCCGAGCGGCAGCTCATCCAGCTACGGCGGCAACCCCCTGGCCGCGGCCGCCGGCCTCGCCACGCTGGACATCATTCTGAAAGAGAACCTGGTGAAGAACGCCGAGCGCGTCGGGGCCGTCATGCTGGCGCGGCTCCAGGCGCTGAAGGAAAAATACCGGTTCATCGGCGACGTGCGGGGCAAGGGCCTCATGCTCGGCCTGGAGCTGGTGAAGGACCCGGCCACGAAGGAGCCCCTCCCGAAAGATGCGACCAGGGCGCTCTTCCAGGAATGCCTCCGGCGCGGCCTCGTGGCGATGTGCTACTCGCACATCATCCGGATCAACCCGCCGCTCGTCATCAGCGAGGAGACCGCCCTCCGGGGCCTCGCGATCCTCGACGAGGCGATGGGGGCCATGGCCCGGGAGTGGGGGCTCGACTAGAGTGCCGCGCCACCGAACTCCGCCGAAAATCGCAGGTATCTGGATGATTCTTGAGCGATCGTCGCCTGCGGCGGGCGGGTCCTGTCGCAGGGCGCAGCCCCCGCGGGTCCGGCTCCGTCACCCTGTACCCTTGAGATGGAATCGGACACCTCGCGGGGAGCGCCGACGTCACCCAGTGCTCCGAGCACCCCGAGTGGACATGCGCCTCCGCGAGACTCCGCGATGGACAGCCAG
>JACPSW010000160.1 GCA_016193045.1 Candidatus Rokuibacteriota bacterium
GAGGGAACGCGCCTATTAGCGCGCATTATTCACGAACGGCGATGGCGCGACCGGGCGGGTGGCGCGGGGTGCAGTCCCCACGGGGCCGCGCGCAGTGGGCCCCCCTCGTCCCGTCCGCCGCGCGCGGCGCGGCGTTCGGGCGAGTGGGTGACGGAGCCGGCCCCACGGGGGCTGCGCCCTGCGACAGGCCCCGCCCGCTACACTCGACTATGGTTCGTGAATAATGCAGGCTAGGACCCCTCACCCCGACCCGACCACAGGGGGCGGGTGCCGCGACCCGCCTCCGGCGGGTGCCCGCAAAGGAGCGGCTTCGCCGTCTTGAGGGCCGCCTTCGTTCGCATGTCGCGTGAAGGGGGCTCGAGGAGGAATGCTCGGTGGCAACGCATAAGGTGGATGTGGCGGTGGTGGGGACCGGGCCGGGCGGATATGTGGCGGCCATCCGGTGCGCCCAGCTGGGCCTCTCGGTCGCCGCCGTCGAGGACGACCGTCCCGGGGGCGTCTGCCTCAACTGGGGATGCATTCCCACCAAGGCGCTGCTGCGCAACGCGGAGGTGGTGGGCCTGTTTGCCAGGGCGTCGGAGTTCGGGATCAAGCTCTCGGGCTTCGAGGCCGACTATGCCGAGGCCATCAGGCGGAGCCGCAAGGTCGCCGATCGCATGGCCAAGGGGGTCGAATTCCTCTTCAGGAAGAACAAGATCACCCTCCGCCCAGGGCGTGGGCGGCTCAAGAGCCCGGTGCTGGTCGAGGTCGCCGCCGCGGGTGGGACGGAAACCATCGAGGCGGGGCACGTGATCCTCGCGACGGGCTCGGAGCCCAAGTCTCTGCCCGGGGTGACGATCGACGAGCAGTCGGTCATCTCCTCCAACGGGGCTGTCCGCCTGGAGCGCGCCCCCAAGTCGCTGATCATCATCGGGGCCGGCGCGGTGGGAATGGAGTTCGCCGACGTGTACGCCGCCTACGGCGTCCAGGTGACGGTGCTCGAGGCCCTGCCCCGCGTGCTTCCGATGGAGGACGAAGAGGTGTCAGCGCAGCTCGCGCGCCTTTTCGCCAGGCGGGGGATCGGGGTCCGGACGGGCGTGAAGGTCGGGTCGGTGAAGGCGACCAAGAGCGGCGCGACCGTGGACGTGGAGGCGGACGGAAAG
Organism: Candidatus Rokuibacteriota bacterium; assembly: GCA_016193045.1. Lineage (GTDB taxonomy): Bacteria > Methylomirabilota > Methylomirabilia > Rokubacteriales > CSP1-6 > CSP1-6. The sequence continues at coordinate 1,143 of JACPSW010000160.1, forward strand.
GCCGAGCGACTCCAGGCGGAGCAGGTCCTCATGGCGGTGGGGCGCGCGGCCAAGGTGACGGATCTCGGGCTGGAGGCCCTCGGGGTGGCGCTGGAGCGGGGGTTCGTCAAGGTCTCGCCGCGCATGGAGACCTCCGTGAAGGGGCTCTACGCCATCGGCGACATGGCGGGGCCGCCCCTCCTCGCCCACAAGGCGATGGCGGAGGGGGTCGTCGCGGCCGAAGCGATCGCCGGGCGGGATCCGCGTCCCCTGAACTACTCGAACGTCCCCAGTTGCACCTACTGCCGGCCTCAGGTCGCGTCCATCGGCCGGACGGAGGCTCAGGCCCGAGCGGGGGGAGGCGAGGTGGTGGTGGGCCGCTTCCCCTTCACCGCCAACGGCAAGGCCGTGGCCCTGGGCGAGACCGAGGGGGTCCTCAAGGTGGTGGCCGACAAGGCCACCGGGGAGATCCTGGGCGTGCACATCCTGGGGGCCGAGGCCACGGAGCTGATCCACGAGTTCGCCGTGGGGCGGACGCTCGAGGCGACGCTGGAGGAAATCATTCACACGATCCATGCCCATCCGACGCTATCCGAGGCGGCGCTGGAGGCCACCCTGGCCGCGTTGGGGCAGGCCATCCATATCTAACCCCCTCACCCTGCCCTCTCCCCCAATGGGGGAAAGGATAAAGGTCAGGGGGCGAAGCGACGAGCGGTCAGAGGCGTGGGTTGTTAGTAGTGGGAAGCCGGTCGCGGCCGGGGGTCAGGTCTTGCGTTAACACATTTACCCGCGCCGCCGCGCGGATGTTGGATTGCAAGACCTGACGCCACTAGGGGGGCTGCTAGGACTCGCGGCGGGCCTTGCCGATCTCCTCCCGCATCGCTTCTTTGCCAGCCTCGAACGCCGACATCAGCCGCTGGCTCTGCTCCTCGAAGAGCTCGCGCCCCTTCTCGAAGAGCTCGCCGGCCTGGACCTGGGCGTCCTTGGCGTACTCCTGGGCCCGCTTGGCGAAGTCGCCGCCCTTCTCCAGGAGCAGCTCGCGCGCCTCCTGCCCAGTCCTCGGCGTCAGGAGCAGCGCCGCGGCCGCGCCCAGCAGGGCGCCCATGAAGAACCACCCGAGGTAGCCTGCCGCGTCACCACTGGAAGTCCGTTCGTCACTCATCGGTCACCCTCCCGGCTTCGTGCCTCTTGTTTCTGCTGATCAGCTTCTTGATGAAGACGTCCAGTCCCTTCTTGACCCCCGTCGCGGTGCCGACGAGCTGGCCGACCCGCGTGAACCCCCCCACGAATCCCGTCACCCCGCCGACGAACCCGACCACCTGCGCGACGCGGGTGGCGACCTCATCCACCCGGCCGATGACGGCGCCCGCCCGCTCCACTTCCTGTGCCGCGTGCTTCGACAGGCCGCGGAGCTCTTCGGCCAGGGCCTGGAGCTGGCTCGCCGTCGGGCGGATCTCGCGCTCGAGCAGCATGAGCACGGTCTCGGCCCGGAGCGCCATTCGCTTCAGGGCGAGCAGCGTGGGCACCAGCACCACCGTCACGACGACGGCGCAGAGCGCGATGACCAGGAGGAACGTATTGGTCATGGGACTCGCATTATAACAAAAAGCGGGGAAAACCGTTGACTTCCCGCGGCGCCGGTCCCTATACTAAAGGCGTCGCCAACCCCCACCGAGGAGCCCGGCATGTCCCTCCAGGAGCGCTTCGAGGAACTCCACCGCCTCCACCGGCAGGCCGAACTGGCGGGGGGCGCGGAGCGGATCCAGCGCCAGCACACGGCGGGCAAGAAGACGGCCCGCGAGCGCTTGGAGCTCCTCCTGGACAAGGGCTCCTTCGCCGAGGTGGACAAGTTCGTCGTCCATCAGTGCCGGGATTTCGGCATGGAGGCGCAGAGGGTCCTCGGCGACGGCGTCGTGACCGGCTCGGGGCGCATCCACGGCCGCCCCGTCTTCGTCTTCGCCCAGGACTTCACCGTCTTCGGCGGTTCGCTCTCCGAGGCGTACGCACGCAAGATCTGCAAGATCATGGATCTGGCGCTGAAGGCCGGCGTGCCCATCATCGGCCTCAATGACTCGGGAGGGGCCCGGATCCAGGAGGGCGTCGTCTCGCTGGCCGCCTACGCCGACATCTTCCTCCGGAACACCCTGGCCTCGGGGGTGATCCCCCAGATTTCGGCCATCATGGGCCCGTGCGCCGGGGGCGCCGTGTACTCCCCGGCCATCACGGACTTCGTCTTCATGGTCAAGAACTCCTCCTATATGTTCGTGACGGGGCCCGATGTGATCAAAGCGGTGACCCACGAGGAAGTGTCCTTCGAGGAGCTGGGCGGCGCCGGCCGACACGCCGGCACGTCGGGCGTTGCCCACTTCGCGGCGGAGAGCGAGGAGGAGTGTCTGGCGCTGATCCGCGAGCTGGTGACATTCCTCCCCCAGAACAACCTGGAGGACCCGCCCCTCCGCCAGACGCTCGATCCCCCGGATCGGGTGGACGAGACGCTGCAGACGGCCGTCCCCGACCAGCCGAACAAGCCGTACGACATCAAAGAGATCATCCGGACGGTGGTGGATGATCACTACTTCTTCGAGGTCCACGCCGAGTTCGCCCCCAACATCGTGGTCGGCTTCGGGCGCCTCAACGGGCGCCCCGTGGGCATCGTCGCGAACCAGCCGGCCCACCTGGCCGGTTGCCTCGACATCAACGCGTCCCTCAAGGGCGCCCGCTTCGTGCGCTTCTGCGACTGCTTCAACATCCCGCTGGTGACCTTCGAGGACGTGCCGGGGTTCCTGCCCGGCACCGCCCAGGAGTACGGCGGCATCATCAAGCACGGCGCCAAGCTCCTCTTCGCCTACTGCGAGGCGACCGTGCCGAAGCTCACGGTCATCACGCGCAAGGCGTACGGCGGCGCCTACTGCGTCATGTCGTCCAAGCACATCCGCGGCGACGCCAACTTCGCCTACCCGACGGCGGAGATCGCCGTGATGGGGCCCGAAGGAGCCGTGAACATCCTCTACCGGCGGGAGCTCGACCAGGCCAAGGATCCGGTCCGGTTCAGGGACGAGCGGACGGCGGAGTACCGCGAGAAGTTCGCCAACCCGCTGGTCGCGGCGGAGCGCGGCTATGTGGACGAGGTCATCGAGCCCAAAGACACCCGGCGGAAGCTCATCCAGGCGCTCGAGATCCTCCACACCAAGCGCGACAGCAACCCGGCCAAGAAGCACGGGAACATTCCGCTATGACGCCCGAGGAGCACGAGAAGCTCCGGGCCGCCCGCACGGCGTGGGAGGAGATGGTCTTGAGGCCCGCCCTGGACCGGGCGCCGGAGCGCCCCGCTGCCGTGGAGCGCCTGTACACGCCGGCGGATCTCGAGGGGCTCGACTACAGCCGCGATCTCGGCTTCCCCGGCCAGTACCCGTTCACTCGGGGCGTCCAGCCCACGATGTACCGCGGGCGGCTCTGGACCATGCGCCAGTACGCGGGGTTCGGGAGTGCCGCCGAGACGAACCGGCGCTACCGCTATCTCCTGGATCAGGGCCAGACGGGGCTCAGCGTGGCCTTCGACCTGCCGACCCAGATGGGCTACGACGCCGACTCCCCCGCCGCCCGGGGCGAGGTCGGGCGGGTCGGGGTGTCCATCTCCTCCATCGAGGACATGGCTGCCCTGTTCGACGGGATCCCGCTGGATCGGGTGTCCACCTCGATGACGATCAACGCCACGGCGGCGGTCCTCCTGTGCATGTACGTGGCGCTGGCCGAGGGCCAGGGCGTGCCCGCCGATCGCCTCCAGGGCACGGTGCAGAACGACATCCTCAAGGAGTACATTGCCCGGGGCACGTACATCTTCCCGCCCGCACCCTCCATGAGGCTCATCACGGACCTGTTCGCCTTCTGCCGGGACCGGGTCCCCCGCTGGAACACGATCTCGATCTCGGGGTACCACATGCGCGAGGCCGGGTCCACCGCGTCCCAGGAGGTGGCCTTCACCCTCGCCAACGCCATCGCGTACGTCGAGGCCGCGCTCGAGGCCGGGCTCAAGGTGGACGAGTTCGCCCCGCAACTCTCGTTCTTCTTCAACGCCCACAACAACCTGATCGAGGAGGTGGGGAAGTTCCGGGCCGCGCGGCGGCTCTGGGCCCGCCTCATGCGGGAGCGGTTCGGGGCGCGGGACCCGCGCTCCTGGATGCTGCGCTTCCATGCCCAGACGGCGGGCTCCATGCTCACCGCCCAGCAGCCCGAGAACAATGTCGTCCGGGTGACGATCCAGGCCCTCGCGGCCATCCTGGGAGGCTGCCAGTCGCTCCACACGAACTCCATGGACGAGGCGCTGGGGCTCCCCTCGGAGCAGGCCGTCCGGATCGCCCTGCGCACCCAGCAGATCCTCGCCTGCGAATCGGGCGTGGCCGACACGGCCGACCCCCTCGGCGGCTCCTACGCCCTCGAGCGGCTCACCCGTCAGATCGAAGAGGAGGCCGAGACGTACATCGCCAAGATCGACGGCCTGGGCGGCTCGGTCCAGGCCATCGGCTTCATGCAGCGCGAGATCCAGGAGGCCGCCTACCGCTATCAGCAGGACGTGGAGGCGAAGTCGCGGATCGTCGTCGGGGTGAATGAGTTCGTCACGGACGGGCCGCCGCCGGGCGGTCTCTTCCAGGTGGATCCGGCCGTGGGCGAGGCCCTGAGCTGCCGGCTGGAGGAACTCCGTCGGAGGCGGGATCCCGACCGTTGCCGGCGCGCTCTGGATCGGATCGACGCCGCCGCGCGGGGGAGGGACAATGTCCTGCCGCCGATCCTGGAGGCGGTCAAGGCGTCCGTGACCGTCGGAGAGATCTGCGACGCGCTCCGCCGTGTGTTCGGTGTCCATCAGCCGTCCGTTGTTTTCTAGCCGGCCGGTTCAGGAGCCGGCGGGTCCTGCCGCGCCGACCAGCCCCACGGTGCTCGCTCCCGCGAGCGCTTCGCTCAACATCGGGTGTCCCACGGTCCTGACCGTCGCAGCTCTAAGGCGGTCCGCTCCGCGCCGCGGGGCGCCCCGTTCGCCGCGTCACCCGCCGGCACCCGCTCGGTCGGCATTGATCGTGGTGATGGTGGCGCTGGCTTTCCTGACGGCGGCGCCGGGGGCGGAGGCCGGAATCGCCGACCGGATGGGCGTCACCTTCGCGCTCATGCTCCAGGACTTTGTGGACGCGTTTCCACCCGTCGAAGGCCTGGTGGTGGCCGTGGACGGCGATCTCGTCTATCTCGATCTCACCGCGAAGAGTGGGGTTCAGCCGGGACAGGAGTTCACCGTTTTTCGAAAGGGGGAAGTCTTCCGCCACCCGCTGACCAACCAGCCGCTGGGCCGCTTCGAGGAGCACCTGGGATACGCCCAGGTGCGCCGCGTCTTCCCCCAGTTCTCCGAGGCGCGGTATATCCCCCTGGATGGCCGCCCCCGGGTCCGTCCGGAGGACGGCGCGCGAATCACCCGCGGACGGATCAAGGTGGCGATCGCCCCCCTCCTGGACCTCACCCCGGCCGGGGCCGACGTGAGACGGGTGCCCTGGCTGATCGGCGGCGCGCTGGAACGCTCGAAGCGGTTCCAGGTGGCGGACCCGCTCGCGGTCTCGACCCTCCTGGAAACGGAGCGGACGCGGGTGGAGGAGCTGCTGATCAGTCCCGAGAAGGTGACCCGGCTGGGCCGGACCCTGGAGGTCGTCGGGTGGCTCGTCCCCGTTCTCCTGGAGCGCGGCGGCACCACCTATCTGGACGTCACGTGGATCTCGGCCGTGACCGGGACCGCGCTCTTCTCCAGGCGCCAGGTGCTGGCGCGGCCCGAGCCGGCGGAGGAGCAGCGGTTTCCCTGGGAGCCTCCCGCCCTCGACTAGGGCTGTGGCGAGAGTTCCCGGCCCCCCCCGGCCGGAGACTAGTCTTGACATGGCGATTCTGCTATCGTAAGGGCCAAATGAGGGTCGCTAGCCTGCGCGTTCTCCTGCCCTGCCTGCTCGGGATGGGCCTCCTGGCCTCGGGGTGCGTCAGCTTGCGCGAGGTGGTCGGGCTACCCGGCGAATCCAC
>JACPSW010000161.1 GCA_016193045.1 Candidatus Rokuibacteriota bacterium
AAGGAGGTCCACGCCATCTTCGTGGGGACGCGGTGACCAAGTATTTCACCCCCGGCGAGGTGGAGGCCCTCATCCCGCGGCTCACCGAGCTCATGGGGCCGCTGGTCGACCTCCACCGCGAGGTCCTCCGTCTCCGCGCCGGCCTGGCGGAGGAGCAGCGGCGGATCATGCTCTCCGGCGGCGGGATCCTCGACCGGGACGCCTGGCGCGACCGCTCCGGGCGTGTCGAGGAGCTGACGCGGGACATTCAGCAAGGGATCCGCGCCATCATGGCCCTCGGCGGCGTGCCCAAGGACCTCGCGATGGGACTGGTGGACTTCCCGCATCTCATGGACGGCCGGGAGGTCAACCTCTGCTGGCGCTTCGGCGAGGCCAGCGTCGGCTTCTGGCACGGCCTCGACGAAGGCTTTGCCGGCCGCAAGCCCTTGTGAAGTAAAATGGATACGAGAGGGAGGGCCGAATGGACCTGATCCTGAGCAGCGCCGGGAGCTACCCCCGGATTGGCGATGCCCCCGACCTCCAGCGGCACCGGCGCGCGTACGCCCAGCGCGAGCGGGGGGAGATCAGCGCCGGGGAGTTCACGAAGGTCGAGAATGAGGTGGTCGCCGGGGTGATCCGCGAGCAGATCGAGGCGGGGATGGAGGTCGTGACCGACGGCCTGGTCCGCTGGTACGATCCCTACTCCCATTTCTGCCGCGGCCTGGAAGGCGCGACCATCGACGGCCTGCTCCGCCTGTTCGACACCAACGTCTACTTCCGCCAGCCCGTGGTGAAGGGTCCCATCCGGCGAAAGGCCGCGATCATCGTCCCGGAGTACGAGTTCGCGCGCTCGGTCTCGACGCGGCCGGTGAAACCCGTCCTCACGGGCCCCTACACGCTGTCGCGGGGCTCGATCCTGGAAGGGGGGTACCGCTCCACGCACGAGCTCGCGCTGGCCTACGCCGAGGTGCTGGCCGGCGAGGTCCGGGAGCTGAGCCGGGCCGGCGCCGAACTGATCCAGATCGACGAGCCGGCCATCATCGGCCACCCCGAGGATCTGAACGTGCTCGAGGCGGCGCTGGCGGCGGCGGGACGTGAGCGCGGGGCGGCGCGGCTCCTCCTCCATCTCTCCTTCGGGGACGTCGCCCCCCTCTACCGGGACCTCCAGGCCCTTCCGGTGGATGCGCTGGGCCTGGACTTCACCTACAGCCCCAAGCTCCCCGCCTTGATCGCCGACCTGGGATCGGCAAAGCCGCTGGCCCTCGGCCTCATCGACGCCCGGAATACGAAGCTGGAGACGAAGGAAAGCGTCTTCCCCGTCCTCGATGCGGTGCTCCCCGCGCTCAAGACGGGGCCGACCTACCTCACGCCGTCCTGCGGGCTGGAGTTCCTCCCGCGCGCGCGCGCCCGCCTCAAGCTGGAGACGCTGAAGCGCCTCCGGGACGGCTACCTCGGAGGGCACCGATGAGCCGCCAGAAGCTCAAGCGCCTCGGCGTGGAGCTGCCGCTGCTCCCCACGAGCACGGTGGGGAGTTTCCCCAAGACCCCGGAGCTGGCCGAGGCCCGGGCGAAATACGCGCGCAAGCAGATCACCCGCGCCGAGCTCGAAGCCCTGGAGAAGAAGGCCACGGAGTTCTGGATCCGCGCCCAGGAGGAGATCGGTCTCGACGTCCTCGTGGACGGGGAGCAGTACCGCGGCGACATGGTGGCCTACTTCGCCGAGCTCATGGGCGGCTTTCAGACGGGGGGCCTGGTCCGCTCCTACGGCAACCGCTACTATCACAAGCCCGTGGTCGTGGGAGAAGTGAAGTGGCCCGGCCCCATGACCGTCGAGTGGTGGCGGTGGACCCAGAGCCTGACGCGGAAGCCGGTGAAGGGGATGCTCACCGGCCCGTACACCGTCATGGACTGGTCGTTCAACGACTACTACCGCGACCGGAGGTCCGCATGTCTGGCTCTCGCCCGCCAGCTCCGGAAGGAAGTGGAGGCGCTGATCGAGGCGGGGGCCAAGATCATCCAGATCGACGAGCCGGCCATCTCGGTCCGGCAGGAGGAGCTGCCCTTCGCGATCGAGGCCCTGCACCTCACGGTGGACGGCCTCCCCGCGTACTTCATCACCCACGCCTGCTACGGGGCCTTCGAAACGATCTATCCGGACATGCTCGACCTCCCGGTGGACAACCTCGACCTCGCCATCTCGAACAGCGCCCTCGATCTCCTCAAGATCTTCGAAAAGGACCCCTTCACCAAGGACCTCTCCCTCGGCGTCCTCGATGTCCACAGCCACAGCATCGAGACGCCGGCAGAGATCAAGGCCCGCGTCATGCGAGGCGTCCGGGTCCTCCCCCCGGAGCGCGTCTGGGTGGATCCAGACTGCGGCCTGAAGACCCGAACCGTTGAGGAGAGCCGGGGCAAGCTCGCGGCCATGTTGACGGCCGTCCGCGAGCTCCGGACGGAGCTCGCCTAGGACATTTTGGGCAGCCCCTGTCAAAAATGCACAATACAAACACGGTCCAAGGGGCGGCAGGGGGTCAGATACGCCTCCTGGGGTTCCCAGAGCCCCTTGATGCACGGCTGGCAGCCCGGCCATTCTGGCACGGTTGGTGCATTGAGGAGGTGTAAGACCTCATCGCACAGAGGGATTTTTAACACCCCATGGATCTCTCAGGGATTCGCGAGGCCTCACGGCTCATATTCGTCGATGAGCTGACCGGGCTCTACAACCGGCGGTTCATGCGGCAGTATCTTCGCGAGCGCCTAGACCAGCTCGCCCGCGAGCGCACCTCCCTCGCGGTCATCATGCTGGACCTGGACGGCTTCAAGCAGGTCAACGACACCTACGGCCACCTCGACGGCGACCTCATCCTCAAACGGCTCGCCGAGCTCATCCTCGCCTCGCTGCCCGCCAACGCGTACGCCATCCGCTTCGCAGGCGACGAGTTCTTCGCCTTCGTCGAGGGGATCGACGCGAGCGAGGGCGTGAGGGTGGCGGAGGCCATCCGCGAACGGGTCAATACCGAGCGGTTCGTCACGGAGAAGGCGCCGGACGGAATCCCGGTCCGGATCAGCCTCGGCGTCGCCGCCTATCCCGAAGACGCCCCGTCGCCCTCCGAGCTGATCGAGGCCGCCGACCAGGCCCTCTACCGCTCCAAGCGCGCCGGAAAGAATTGCGTGAGCCGCACGGGGGGCTGGATGCTTCCGCCCGAGGTGGAGATCCTCAAGCGGTTTCCGTGTCCCCGGCTGGTGAGCCGCGAGGCCGCCCTGGCGGAACTCGAGCGGCCGCTCTCCAACGGCGCCGAGCGGAACAATACGTTCCTGCTGGTGGAGGCGGGCCGGGGGTTGGGAAAGACCCGCCTCCTGCTCGAGGTGATGCGCCGCGTCGGCGCTCGAGGGTTCACGTGCCTCTTCGGGCGGTGCCTGGACTCCCAGCGCGCCGTCCCGTACAGCAGCCTGACACGGGTCCTCGCCGGTTACCTCGCTCAGGAGCCCCGGTTGTGCGACGCGCTCAGGGAGCGGCTGTCGGCGCAGACGCTGAAGGAGCTGGGGGCGCTCATCCCCGCCCTGGGCCCGTCCGAAGGGGCGGGGGAGGGCCTGGCGCCAGAGGAGCGGCGCAGCATCCTCTTTCACGGAATGGTAGACCTCCTGTGCTTGCTTTCGGAGCACGCCCCGCTGCTGCTCTTTCTCGACGACCTCCACTTCGTGGACGAGGCAAGCCTCGAGGTGCTCTACCGCCTCCTGGATCGAGAGGACGGGAAGGTGATCGTCTACGCTGCCGCCCAGTCCGAGGCCCTGGCCCGGCAGGAGGGGGGTCCGCTCCCCCTCGCTCGGCTCTTCGCCCTCCTGCGCCAGTCCCCGAACTTCCTGAGGATCGGCCTCGGCTCGCTTCCCGTCGCGTCCGTCACCGAGATGGTGACCGAGATCCTGCAGCGCCACACCGCCTCCCCCGCGTTCTTCCAGCGGCTGCACGAAGCCAGCGAGGGGATCCCGCTGTTCGTGGAGGAAACGCTCAAGGGGCTCATCAGCAAGGGCCTGCTCAGGACCACGGACGGGATGTGGAACCTCGACGGCGTCGAGCCCGCCGCGGTGCCGGCCTCCCTGGAGGCGGCGGTCCTCGGAGGTCTCGAGGCACTCGACCAGGAGTTCCACAACATGATCACCAAGGCGGCCGTCGTGGGCCCGCACGTGGACGTCGAGCTGCTGGCAGGGGTGCTGGGGAAGAACGCCGCGGAGACGCAGCAGCTGGTGGATCAGGGCAAGAAGCGCCGGATGTTCGAGGAGCCGGGACCGCTCGTCGACGAGGACGAGGTGCGCTTTCTGAGCCAGTGCTTCCAGCAGATCGTGTACTCCAATCTCGACCAGGACAACCGGCGGAAGACCCACCGCACCGTGGGGGAGGTGGCCGAGCGGCTGGCGGGGGATCGGGTAGACAAGGTGCTGGGGCCGCTGGCGTATCACTTCGAGCGCTCGGACAACGCGGCAAAGGGCGAGTTCTACCGCCAGCGGGTCCAGGAGCTGTCGGGGCAGCTCTTCTCCGCCGCGGAGATCGCCAGGGAGCTGAGCCTGAAGGTCGGCGACGTCGAGGGGGTGCGCCGGCTGGACGAGCGCACCTGGCCCTTCGCGGACCGCTTCTTGAGGGCCCTGACGGTGGCCATCAAGAACATGCGAGTGTACCCGGCGGGGAGCCAGCTCGTCGTGCACAACGCGGCCGCGGCCGAGGCGCGCCTGCTGGAGCTTCTGGGCCGCGTGGAGGCCGTGACCTTCGCCGAAGAGAGCCAGACGCTCCAGATCAACGGCGAGCCGGTCGAGAGCGTCGGGCTGGTCCCGGTGGCGCAAGACCTCGTGCGCGTGTACGCCGACCACGGCATTCGCCGAATCACCTTGGAGCGCGGGATGACCGAGACCGACGTGATGGGCCTCATGAAGATTCTCAGCGGCTCGCCGCAGGGGATCCGGCACGACGTGGCGTACTGGGAAAATCGGCTCAAGTCGGACCGGGTCGGGCACGTGCGCGTGTTTCCCGTCATCTTCCTGGCCGCCGCGGGGGAAGGGCGGGCCGTCTGGCGGCGCGAGGAGAAGGAGGCCCAGCTGGACGACCCCACGCTGGCGCTCGTGCGCGACACCCTGCGCGCACTGGCCGCCGCGGTGGACAACATCCGGCTGTACCCGCCGGAAAGCGAGCTGATCACGCTCTCGCTGGACCAGCTGGAGCGTCAGGCCCAGGCCCTCTTCACGCGCATCCCCAGCCTGACGGTCGGCATGGCGGAAGGCACGATCATCGTCAACGCCACCCGGCCGAACCCGCGCCTGTTCGGCATCACCATCGAGATCCTCGAGCAGCTCATGCAGGACGGCGGCCTGACCAGCCTGACCCTCCGGCGGGGGGTCACCCGGGAAGACCTCCGTCTCTTTCTCACGCACCTCTCCCAACCCCCATCCGAGGCGAAGGGAGGGCCGGCCTTCTGGCGGAGCGTCCTCGGGGGGCGCGGCATCCTGACGATCGAGGTGGGAACCCGAACCTACGCCGCCGCCGCGCGACTGGAAGAGGAGCAGGTGCCCGAGCCCGAAGCTCCGGCGCCCCAGGAATCGGGTGCGCCCCAGCCCCCGAAGCCCTCGGAGGCGGAGCGGCTCCTGGAGCTGGCCGACCGGTGGCTCAAAGATCCGCTGGAGGTGTTCCTGGAGCCCCAGGTGCAGGAGGAGCTCGCGTCTGTCCTTGGCGGACTCCGGCGACTCGGGAGGGAAGACCTGGCGACCCAGCTTGTCGGGCGCACCGCCGGGGCATTCAGAGAGGCCGACGGAACAGTCCGGGGGCGAGCCGCGCAAGGGGTCTCGCACTGCATGGCGCGCATGGAGGACAGCGACCGCCCGTGGCTCCTGGAGAAGATCCTGGAGCCGCTGTGCGGCGCCGTGCAGAGGGAGACCCAGCGGGAGGCGTTCCAGGCGGAGGTGGCGCTCGCAACGGAGATCCTGAATCGACTCGTCGGTGCCGGGGAATTCGCGAGCGCGGCCCGCCTCGGCGAGGCGCTGGGCGGCTCGCTCCATAGCCTGGGGCCCGAGGGCGAGTGGTTCAGCGGCGTGGTCCGCGGCCTCGTGGATGCCCTGGCAGCGGCCGGTGTGATCGAGACCGTTCTCGATGCGTTGAAGGACCCCGACCCGACCAGACGCCAGCAGGCGGGCGCCATCCTGGGCGGGCTGGGGACCGCCGCGGTGCCGCTGCTCCTGGGGGTGATCCTCGAAGGAAAAAATGAAGAGATCTACCGTGCCGCCGCGGCGATCCTGCGCGCTCAGGGAGAGGCAAGCGTCCGTCTCCTGACCCAGAAGCTGGAGCGATCCCCCGCCCTCGACCGCGTGACGCGGATCGTCGCCGTGCTGGACGTGGTTCTGCCCGGGCTCCGCAGCGAGTTCCTGTTCCTCCTCGGTCACCCCGAGGTGGAGGTGCGGGCGGAAATGGCCCAAACGCTGTCCCGGCTTCCGCGGGAGCAGATCGTGCGCTTCCTCGGTCAGGCGCTCGGCCAGCGCAAGTCCGAAGTGGTGGTGGGAGCCCTCGAATGCGTGCGCGGTCTCCGCGCGGTGGAGATGCTGGATTCCGTGGTCCGCCTGAGCGAGAACCCTCCGAACGCGCACGTGCAGAGAATGGCCTGCCTCTGCCTGGGAGGGTTGAAGGACCCCAGCGCCGTCCCTCCCCTCGTCGAGATCCTCGGGCGCCGGCCGCGCTTCTTCGGTCTGGTGAAGGGCCTTTCGGAGGCCATCCGCGCGACCGCAGCCCGCTCCCTCGGCGAGCTGGCGTTCCCGGAGGCCGAGGAGGCGCTGCAGGTAGGGCTCAGAGACCGGAGCAAGACGGTCCGCTCGGCCTCCCGCCTCGCCCTCCTGAGGATCCAGCAGCAACTCGAAGCCAAGCCGAAGTCATGACGGCTGTCTTCCGTGACCCCAGCCGGCTGGTCTTCCTGGATCGGCTCACCCAGCTCTACAACTGGTGGTTCATGGCCCAGTACCTGAAGGAGCGCTTCGGCTGGCTCGCCGGCCAGAAGATCCCGCTCTCCGTGGTCCTGCTCGATCTCGACGACTTCAAGCAGGTCAACGAGACCCATGGCCGTCTGGCGGCGGACGTGGTGCTCAGGCAGGTCGCCCAGTTGCTCCACGAGGGCCGGCGCCGCGGCGGCTACGCGATCCGCTACGCGGGGGACGAGTTCTTTGTCTTTCTGGGGGGCGCCGACGGCGCCCGCGCGCTGTCCGTCGCCGAGGCGATCCGAACCCGGCTGAGCGCCGAGCCCATCGCCGTTCCGCACGCGGCCAGCGGCATCCCCATCCGGGCCAGCCTCGGCGTGGTCACATTCCCCGACGAGGCTCAGACCGCTTCCGGCCTGATCGAGAAAGCCCGCCGGGCGCTGGCCCACGCCAAGCGCCTCGGGAAAGACCGCGTGAGCGGGGATGTGGGCGAGCGACTCCCGACCGACAAAGAGGCGCTCCGACAACTCCACCGCCCGCGCCTCCAGGGCAGGGAGCGGCAGCTCGACCTCTTCAAGGCGGTCTTCGAAGAGGCGCCCGCGGGCCGAAACCGGTTCGTCCTGCTCGAAGGCGAGTACGGCAGCGGCAAGAGCCGCCTGCTCTCCGAGTTGCCGGGGATGGCGAGAAGCGCCGGCCTCCGAATCCTTCAGGGGGGGTGCCTGGCCCAGAGCCAGACCGTCCCCTACAGCACCCTGGCGCCCTTGATCCAGGAGTACTTCGACCGCTCCCCTGAGCTGATCCCCCCCATCACCGCGCGCCTGGCCGGGCCGAAGCTCGCGGCCCTGAGCTCGGCGCTTCCCTTTCTCGCGCCGACCAAAGGCGCCGCGGAGGCGGTCTCGCCCCCGGAGCGGCGGCGCCAGCTCTTCCACGGAATGCTGGACCTCCTGTGCCTCGTCTCGGAAGGGACCCCCCTGGTGGTGCTCCTCGAGAATCTGGATCGGGCCGACGAAGCGAGCCTGGAAGTCTTCCTCCACCTCCTGAGCCGGGAGGACGGAAAGGTCATCGTCTGCGCGACGGCCGGGACCGACCGCCGGCCTGAGATCGAGGGGGGACCCAAGGGGCGCTCCCTGAGCGCGTTCCTGCCCTACTTCGAGGCCTCCCCCCGCTTTACCCGGGTGCCGCTGCCGCGGCTCAGCCCGATCCAGGTCGGTGAGATGGCGGCCGATCTGCTCCGCCACGCCATTCCGGCCCGCTTCCACCAGCAGCTCTTCCAGATCAGCGCCGGAATTCCGCTGGTGGTCGAGGAGACGCTGAAGGGCCTGATCACCCGGGGCGCCCTGAGGCAGGAAGAGGGGTCCTGGAACTTCGAGCAGGTGACTCCCGAGGACTTCCCGACCTCCGGGGACGACGCGATCACGCGACGGCTGGAGAACCTGGATCCCGAGACGCTCGAGGTGATTTCCGAAGCCTCCGTCATCGGCCCCGACGTGGACCTCTCGGTGCTTGCGGAGGTCCTGGGCCAGGACCCGGGCGAGACGCTCGACATCGTGGAGCGCGGGCGCCGTTCGGGGGTGTTCGAGCCCACCGAACCCGTGGCGGACGCGGGCGACGTCCGCTTCTCCAACGCGCGCCTGCGCGAAATCGTCCATGACGGCGTCGATCCGGCGCACCGCCGGGAGACCCACCGCAAGGCGGCGCAGGTCTATGAGCAGCTGGCCGGGCCGGAGCCGGGAGAAGCGCTCGGGCCGATCGCCTATCACTTCGAGCGCTCCGACGACGCCGGCAAGGCCGGCTTCTACCGCGAGAAACTCCAGGCGCTCCGGGACTGGCTCTTCTCTCCCGCGGATGTGGGCGAGCCCGGGAAAGGCGGGGGCGGGAAAGGAGCCGGGACGGGCGCGGCGAGGGGAACGGGCCCCGTCACGGGCGTCGGCGGGGGCCTCGAGGCCGGGACGGTCAAGGTGCGAATCGCCGAGGCCACCGAGCCCTTCGACGAGGAGAGCCGACCGGTCGCGGTCCAGTTCATCAAGACCCTGACGCTCGCCTGCAAGAACATGCGCGTCTTCCCGGAGGGGAGCCAGCTCGTGCGTGAGGAGGTGGCGGCGGCGGGCGCGGCGCTGCTGCGGCTCCTGGAGGGAATCGAGGCGGTCACGCTCGCCGAGGACCGGGGCACCCTCGCCGCGAACGGCAAGGCGGTGGAGGGGAAGGCCCTCGGGGTGCTGGCCCAGGACCTCCTCCGCTTCTTCAAGGAGCACGGGATCCGCAGCGTCACCTTCGTGAGCGGGGTGATCGAGTCCGAGGTCGAGGAGCTCGTGAGGATGCTCAGCGGGCCTGCGCTGGGAATTCCCCCCGAGCTTGATCGGTGGGAGACGCTGCTGACCTCCCGCGGTCTGCTGCACGTCGGCATCTTTCCCGCCATCTATCTGGCCACGACGCGCGACGCCGCCGAGCCCGCGGGGGAGACGGTCCTGGACGACGAAAGCATGCGCCTGTCGGCCGAAGTCTTCCGCTCCCTCGCCGGCGCGGTGGACAACCTCCGCCTCTACCCGCCCGAGAACGAGCTGAACGTCGCGATCCAGGAGCGGCTGGAGCACCAGGCCGTCGAGCTCCTCGATCGGATTCCGGCGGTGACGGTGGCCCTCGCCGACGACAGCATCGTGATCAACGGCGTCCGGGCGAACCCCAAGTGGTTCGGCCTGACGAGTCCCCTCCTGCACAAGCTTCTCCAGGAGAGCGACCTGACGAGCGTGACCCTCACCCGCGGCCTGACCCGCGCGGATCTCCAGGTGTTCCTCAGCCACCTGGCCCAGCCGGGGACCAACGACCCGATGAGCCCGCTGATGCTCGGGCAGCTCCTGGAAGAGCAGGGCATCACGACGATCCAGGTGGGGAGCCGCTTTTACACTGCGGCCCGGGCCTCGCTCACGGGAGGCGGAGGGGGCGGCGAGGCGGGCAGGGGAGAGCCCGGTGGAGCCGGGTCCGGAACCGGGACCGCGGGGCCGGCGGGCCCCCGCGACGAGGAGGACAGACTCTACCAGCGCGTCGCGCGCTGGCTGGATGCCCCCGCGGCGGCGCCGGAACTTCGGGAGGAAGCGATCCCGGCGGCGGTGGATTCCTGGCTGGGCTCCGACCGGAAGGACCTGGCCAATCTCCTCTTGGACCGCCTCATGGCTGGCCTGGCCTCCCCCATGGAAGGGACCCGCCAGCGGGCCGCCTCCGGCCTCAACCTCCTCCTGACGGGCGCGAACCTCGGAACGCTCGCCTGGCTGCGCGATCGCTCGCTCGAGCCCCTGGAAAAGGCGCTCCTGAGAGAAACGAGCGCACGCGTCTTCCAGTGGGAGGTGCGCGCGGCCGTCGAAGCGCTCAAGCTCATGCTCCGGGAGGGCGACCTCCCGCGCGCCGCCGGGATGGCCGAGGCGCTCGGCCGGGGACAGGTCGGCCGCCCGGAGCAGCGGACCCTGCTTCCCCTGGCCACCAGCGCCGTGCAGGCCATGGCGGCGGCCGGCGTCTTCGAGCCGCTCCTCGCCGCGTTGAGGGGAAGCGATCCGGCCCGGCGGGAGCAGGCGCAGGCCGTGCTGGCGGCCCTCGGCGAGGGCGCCGTGCCGTTCGTCGCGAACATCGTGACGCGAGAGGAGGACACGGAGGTCCGCCGGGTCGCGGCCACGATTCTCCGGTCGCTCCCGGGAGCCGCGCTCCGGGTCCTCGTGCCCCAGCTCCACCCCCCGACCTCAGGCGAGGTCGCGCAGCGCATCGTCAGCGTGCTGGACCTCGTGATGCCCGAGCTGGGCCCGGACTTTTTTTTCCTCCTCGCCCATCCCGACGTCCTCGTGAGAGCCGAGTTCGCCGGCGTTGTCTCCCGCTTCCCCAGGGTGGCGGCCCTCCGGTTCCTCGAGCGGGCGCTCGGAGAGCGGGAGGCGGCCACCCTGACGGGCACGCTCGAGTGCGCCCGGGGACTCCAGGCGACGGAGCTGGTGGACGCGATCATCCGGCTCCTCAAGCGAGAGGCGCCGCCGGAGGTGCTCAAGGGGGCGTGCCTCTGTCTGGGGCAGCTCAAGGATGAGCGGGCGGTGGGCCCGCTCATCGAGGTCCTTCAGCGCCGCGCGCGCTTCCTGGGGATCGTCAAGGGCTCCCCCGAAACGGTTCGCGCCGCCGCCGCGCGGGCCCTGGGGGAGCTGGGGTCCCCCGAGGCTCAGGAGGCGCTGCGCGCGGTCCTCAAGGACGCGAGCATGGCCGTGCGCTCGACCGCCCGCCTGGCGCTCTCGCGCCTCAAGCAGGCGCGATGACCTTCTCGACGATCCTCTTCGATCTCTTCGACACCCTGGTCCGCTTCGACCGGAACCGCCTGCCCGAGGTCCAGATCGACGGCAAGGGGGTCCGCTCGACGGCGGGGCACCTCTTTCCCGTCCTGGCACCCCACGCCCCCGGCGTGGACCTGCCGCGCTTCTTCGAGGCGCTGATCTGGAGTTGGCAGGAGGCGGAACGCCTCCGCGCGGCCGACTACCGCGAGGTCGGGGCGCCCGAGCGGTTCGCGCTCCTCTTCAGCCGCCTCGGTCTCGATCCGGGGCGAATCCCGGCGGACGTGCTCGACGCCCTCCTCAGCACCCACAAGCGGCACCTCTCGCAGGCGGCCGAGCTTCCCCCCGAGCACCTGGCGCTGATCATCCGGCTCGCGCCCCGGTACCGGCTGGGAATCGTCTCCAACTTCGACTACGCGCCAACCGCCCACTGGATCCTGGAGCGGGAGCGAGCGGCCGGCCTGTTCCAGGCGGTGGTGGTCTCGGCCGACGTCGGGTGGCGCAAGCCCAAGCCCGCGATCTTCGAGGCCGCCTTCCAGCGTTTGGGGATCGGTCCCGCCGACGCCCTGTTCGTCGGGGACCGGGCGGATATCGACGTCGTGGGGGCAAAGGCGGTGGGCATGGCCGTGGCATGGCTCAACCCCGGCGGGGAGGCGGTGCCGCCTGGACTCCCCGAGCCCGAATACGAGCTGAAGTCCCTCGTGGAGCTGGAGCGGATCCTGGCGCCCGGGGAACCCGGCCCGGACCCTTCCGCATCGCCCGCGTATCTAATACAATAGGGCCATGCCTATTCCGCGAAAAATCATCATCATCGGGTCGGGGCCGGCCGGCTACACGGCGGCCGTCTATGCGGCCCGCGCGAACCTGTCCCCGCTCATGTTCAGCGGTGTGCAGTGGGGCGGGCAGCTCATGCTGACGACCATGGTGGAAAACTATCCGGGGTTCGTCGATGGCGTCATGGGCCCCGAGCTGATGGAAATCTTCAAGAAACAGGCCGAGCGCTTCGACACCGAGGTCATCGCCGAGGACGTGACCGCCGTGGATTTCTCCCGGCGGCCGTTCCGCGTGACGGCGGGGAACCGTCCCTACGAGGCCCTGTCGGTGATCGTCGCGACCGGGGCCTCGGCAAAGCTCCTGGGCCTCGCCGCGGAGCAGACGCTGATGGGCCGCGGCGTCTCCACGTGCGCGACGTGCGACGGCTTCTTCTTCAAGGACAAGAACATCATGGTCGTGGGCGGGGGCGACTCGGCCATGGAAGAGGCGCTCTACCTGGCGCGGCTCGGCCGCAAGGTGGAGGTCGTCCACCGTCGGGACACCCTCCGGGCCTCCAAGATCATGCAGGAGCGCGCCTTCAAGAACCCCAAGATCGAGTTCATCTGGAACTCGACCGTGGACGAGATCCTGGACGTCGCCAAGGGGGTCGTGACAGCCGTCCGCCTGAAGAACCTCAAGACGGGCGAGCCCAGCGAGCGCTCCGTCGACGGGCTCTTCATCGCCATCGGGCACCAACCCAACACGCAGCTCTTTCGGGGACAGCTCGATCTCCTTCCCAACGAATACATCAAGGTGATCCCCGGGACGACCCAGACCTCCGTGCCGGGCATCTTCGCCGCCGGGGACGTCCAGGACCACACCTACCGCCAGGCGGTGACCGCCGCCGGAACCGGCTGCATGGCCGCCCTCGAGGCCGAACGCTTCCTCGAGGCTCACCCTTCCTAGGCGGCAAGTGGATATCCAGGTCACGCAGTCGCACGACGTCACCGTCGTGGCCCTGATGGGGGATCTCGACACCGCGTCGGCGCCGCAGCTGAAGCAGACGCTCAAGGACCTGCTGGCCCGGGGCAAGACGCGGCTCGTGCTGGACCTCTTCGGCGTCGCCTACGTCGACAGCGCCGGGCTGGGGGAGCTGGTGCGCGCCATGAAACACTCCCGGGAGGTCGCGGGGGATCTCAGGGTCTGCGCCCTGCGCGGCGACGTCCTCAGGATCTTCGAGATGACGCGCCTCACAGAAGGGATGGGGGTGTATCCCACCCTCAACGAGGCCGTCGCTTCCTGGAAGTAGCCCGACCCTAGGTTCCCACCCTGACGGTGGCTCCAAGGTCTCTCAGGAGGGCGATCGCGGACAGGTAGGAGAGCTTGCCCGTTCGCGGGTTCTCTGAGGGGACGTTCTCCACCTGGATCTGGAGCCGGCCGAACTCTCCCTCCAGCGTGATCCGGTGAGTGTTCCGAGCGAGGCCCGGAACCGCAAACACCTTGATCCGCGTCCGCTCCGGCCCGACCCCCGCCAGAGAGAGCGCCGCCACCACGTTCACGTTGGCGGGAAACGCCCGGCACGCGTCGGTGGCGGTCCCCTCGAAGACCAGCGTCTCCTCCGCGATGGCCTCGAGGTCAATGCCCTTCTCCACGATGTAGGGGGCCCCGGCGAGACCGCGGGGGGGCTTCCGGCTCTCCATCGTCACCCGGGTGATCGCGCCTTCCCGCGCGCCCTTGACGCCGTCGAGACCCGCGATGGCGCCCGAGGGCACCAGGATCCGGCAGCGATTGCGCTCCGCCAGCTCGACCCAGTCGCTCCGGCCGAGAAGGCCGCCGCAGGAGAGCACCATCAGGTCCCTTCCGGCGCCCAGAACTTTCGGAGCCAGGTCCTGAAGGGCCGCTTGGGTCGCCGATTCGAGCACGAGGTCGGACGCCTGGATCAGCTCTTCGGTGGGAAGGAACGGAGGGTGTGAGCCAAGGGGCCCGAGGAAGGCCTCGGCTCTCGCGCGATCCCGCCCCGTTCCCCCGGCCAGCCCGATGCCGGGAATCCCTGCCTCGATGGCGAGACAGATTCGCCGGCCGATCGTTCCCAGTCCGACCACGCCCACACGGATCACCGGGGCTCCCTCAGATTTCGGGCTCGGCTTCGATCGGGGCCGCGGCCCCCCGCCGGCGCCGCCAGGGGCACGCCTTCGCGTCCTTCGCCAGGCCGAGGGCGAGCAGCAGCACGAGTCGTTTCTTCATGGGCGATCTTCCGCAGAGAATGGGTCGAATGGCGCCCTATGCTAGCAACCCTGCGCGGGGGAAATCAAGCGGGCGTGCTATGATGAAGGCCGATGACGTCCGTCGCGCGACTCCGGGCTCCACTCGAGCGGCTCTACCGCGACTTCGACTGGACCGGCCGCATCGAGAAAGACGCCATCCGGTTCCCCCTCCGCTATGCCGATCCCGCCGACCGCGAGGTCGCCGCCCTGCTCGCCGCCGGCCTGGCCTACGGCCGCGTCGACCTCTTCGCCCCGTGGGTGGACTGGGCCCTCCGCCGGATGGGGGAGGCCCCTCATCGCTTCGTCCTCGGCTTCGACCCCGCAAAGGATGCGGACCGCTTCGACGGGTTCCGCTACCGTTTCAATCGACCCCGGGATCTGGCGGCGTTCTGCCTGGCCGCCCAGCGTGTCCTGCTCCGCTACGGGTCGCTCCGGCAATGCTTTCTCGCCGGCTACTCGGAAACCGATCCCGACGTGGGACCCGCGCTGGAGCGCTTCGTCGGCGCCTTCCGCTCCCAGGACCTGCGACCGATCTTCCCGCGGGGTCGCGCCTCGCGCGGCTACCGTCACCTCTTCCCCCTGCCCTCGCGCGGCGGACCGTGCAAGCGTCTGCACCTCTTCCTCCGCTGGATGGTGCGGCGGGAGCCGCCGGACTTCGGCCTCTGGCGGGAGATCCCCCCGGCCAAGCTCCTGATCCCGGTGGACACCCACGTGGAGAACATGTCCCGGGCCGTGGGCCTGACCCGGCGCAGGAGCCGCACCTGGCGGATGGCCGTGGAGATCACCGAACGTCTGCGGCGCCTCGACCCTTCAGACCCGGTGAAGTACGACTTCGCGCTCTGCCACAAGCGGATGTCCGGGGACTGCCGGGACCGCCGCGATCCTGCCGTCTGCGCGCCGTGCGGTCTCCGCCCCGTCTGCCGCCACTGGAGCCGCGCCTGATGCCCGACTGGACCACCCCCGTCCTGCTCCTCCTCTTGGTGGCGATCCTTGGGTATCCGGCCTACGTCCTCGGCAGGATGATCCATGAACGCCTGGGCCGGGGGCCGTCGGATCAGGCTCTGCTCATCCTCAAGGGCGAGATCGAGGCCGCGCGGAGCGAGGCCCGCGCGCTTCAGACAAACACCCTGGCGTCGGTCAGAGAGGAGCTCCGCCAGTTCCGGACCGAGATGACCGGCCAGATGGGGCAGGTGGGAAGCGGCGTCCAGCAGCAGCTCCAGCACGTGACCCAGGTGGTCGGCGCGGTGCAGGGAAAGCTCGGAGAGCTCGGCCAGGCGACCCAGCGGGTGTTCGACGTGGGCCGGGACATCGCCGGGCTCGAGCAGATCCTCAAATCCCCCAAGGTCCGCGGCGGACTGGGGGAGATCCTGCTGGAGAATCTCCTCGCCCAGATGCTGCCCGGGGAGCACTACGTGCTGCAGCACGCCTTCTCGACCGGCGACCGCGTGGACGCCGCGGTGAAGATCGGGGACCGGCTGGTCCCGGTGGACGCCAAGTTCCCCCTCGAGAACTTCCGCCGGATGCTGGAGGAACCGGACGACGACAAGCGCCGGAAGCTGCGGAAGGCGTTCGCGGGCGACGTCAAAGCCCGCGCGGACGAGATCGCGAAGAAGTACATCCTCCCCGACGAGGGGACCTACGATTTCGCCCTCATGTACATCCCGGCAGAGAACGTGTACTACGAGATCATCGCCAAGGACGAGGGGGAGGAGGAGCCCGCGGCCGTCTACGCCCTGGGCCGCCGCGTGATCCCCGTCTCCCCCAACAGCTTTTACGCCTACCTGCGCGTGATCGTGCTGGGGCTCCGGGGGCTCCAGATCGAGCGCGGCGCCCACGAAATCCAGGCGCGCCTCAGCCGCCTGCGGGGAGACCTGGACAAATTCAGGGAGTCCTTCGAGGTCCTCGGCAAGCACCTGAGCAACGCCCGCAACAAGTACGACGAGGCCGCCGCCGGGCTGAACCGGGTGGAAGCCAAGCTCGAAGGGATCGAGGGCAAGGACGAACAGTCCTCGCTGCCCGGGCTCGACGCGTGATCCTCACCGCGGTCGACTGGCTCATCATCGCCCTCTACTTCGCCCTGTCCCTGGCGATTGGGCTCGTCTTCACGCGGCGCGCCGGCACGAGCGCCGAGGAGTACTTCCTCTCCGGGCGCCGGATCCCGTGGTGGCTGGCGGGAACCTCCATGGTGGCGACGACGTTCGCCGCCGACACCCCGCTGGCAGTCACCGGGCTCACGGTCAAGCACGGGATCGCCGGCAACTGGCTCTGGTGGTCCATGGTCATGAGCGGCATGCTCACGGTCTTCTTCTACGCCCGGCTCTGGCTGCGCGCGGCGGTGATGACCGACGCGGAGTTCACCGAGCTCCGCTACGCAGGCCGGCCGGCCGCCTTCCTGCGCGCCTTTCGCGCCGCCTACCTCGCCATTCCCATCAACTGCATCATCATCGGCTGGGTCACCCACGCGATGGCGACGATCCTCGGGGTCACCCTCGGGGTGGGCAAGTGGGAGGCGACCGTCGCCCTGTTCCTCATCACCGCGCTCTACTCCACCCTCTCGGGGCTCTGGGGAGTCGTGGTCACCGACTTCTTCCAGTTCATCCTGGCCATGACGGGCTCGGTGGCCCTGGCCGCCTTCGCCGTCAACAAGGTCGGCGGCCTCTCCGCCCTGATCGCCGGCCTCAACGCGAGATTCCCCGACGGCGCGCCGCTGGCGCTCCTGCCCGACCTTCACTCGGCGTGGATGCCGGCCCTCACCTTCTTCGTGTACGTCGCCGTCAACTGGTGGGCGTCCTGGTACCCCGGCGCCGAACCCGGTGGGGGTGGATATGTGGCGCAACGCATCCTCTCGACGCGGAACGAGCGCCACGCCGTGCTGGCGGCCCTCTGGTTCAACCTCGCCCACTACGCCCTCCGCCCGTGGCCCTGGATCCTCGTGGCGCTGGTCTCGATGCTCCTCTATCCCGGGCTTGGCAATCCCGAGGAAGGCTACGTCCGCGTCATGGTGGACCACCTGCCGCCCTACTGGCGTGGGCTCCTCCTGGCCGCCTTCTTCGCCGCCTACATGTCCACGGTCTCCACGCACCTGAACTGGGGCGCCTCCTATCTGGTCAACGACGTGTACCGCCGTTTCTGGCGGCCGGCGGCCGAGCCCGGGCACTACGCCGCGGCCGGCCGGCTCGCCACCGTCCTCATGATGATCATCGCGGGCATCATCACCTACTACCTCACGTCGGTGGAGGGTGCGTGGAAGTTCCTGCTGGCCGTCGGGGCGGGAACCGGGCTCGTGTACCTCGGCCGGTGGTACTGGTGGCGCATCAACGCCTGGTCGGAGGTGGCGGCCATGGCGGCGGCGTTCGGCCTCTCGCTCGGCCTCCAGGTGGGCGCCGGCCTCGACGTGGACGATCCCCGCGGCTTCGCCTGGGTCATGCTGCTGACTGTGGCGGGCACGACGGCGGTGTGGGTGGCCGTCACCTACGCGACGCCGGCCGAGCCGCTGGATCATCTCCAGCGCTTCTGCGCCAAGGTGAGGCCGGGCGGCCCCGGCTGGCGGCGCGTCGCCGGCGCGCAGGCCGACGGCCCAGGGCTCCGCGGGCTCCTCCACTGGGCCCTCGGCTGCGTGGTGGTGTACCTGGGCCTTTTCGGGATCGGCTCGCTGCTGCTCGGCTCTGCGGGGCGTGGGATCGCGTTCCTCATCGCGGCCGTCGTCCTCACGGCCTGGATCGCCAGCGATTCGCGGAAGGTCGTGCTAGAATAGGGGCACCGCCCGACCACGAGAGGAGTCCATGAGCCAGATTCCCGTGCAGGTCTACGGCATCAACCTCCTGGTGAAGCTCCTGAGCGAAGCCCCCGCCGACATCCGCGTGCACTGCCCGAAGGGCTCGCCGATCCGCTACGGCAGGGTCGTGGGCCGTGGCGACGGATTCGACGAGGGCGCCAACGCGTTCCGCGAGATGCCGCCGCTCGAGGCCGTGGTCGCCTTCGAAGAGAGCGCCGAGGACGTGGAGGGACATTACTTCTATCTGGGCGGGGAGGAGCACCGGGTGATCCGCCTCGACGCGGTGATCCTGTCCTTCCCCCACGAGTAGCCGCGCTCGCCTCCACCCGCTGGTGAAGGCGATCCAGAAGGTCCTCGACCAGATCCACGACGCCGAGGTCGTCGCGCTGACGCGCGACCTCGTGCGCATCCCGAGCGTCTACCGCCCCGCCGACCCCGACGCCAACGAGTCCCGCGTGGCCGCCTTCATCGAAGCGTGGTTCAGGCGCGAGGGGTTCACCGTGGAGATCCAGCTCGCCGCGCCCGGGCGCCCCAACGTCCTGGCGTGGCTCGGCGACGCGACGGACGGCCCCACGCTGCTCCTCGAAGGCCACACCGACGTCGTGACGGAGGGGGACCCCGCGGACTGGAGCCACCCGCCCTTCGCGGCGGACCTGGCGGATGGCCGAATCTACGGGCGTGGCGCCGCCGACATGAAAGGGGGGCTCGCCGCCGCGATGATCGCCGCCGCCGCCTTCCGGCGCGCCGGGATCCCGCTGCGAGGCCGGCTCGTGGTCGGGGCGCTGGCGGACGAGGAGGGCGCCATGCTGGGAGTCTGCCATCTCTGCCGGAGCCCCATCGGCCGCCAGCTCCAGGCGGCGATCATCTGCGAGCCCGAGCAGAACGAGCTCTGCTTGGAACAACGGGGCGTCGTCTGGGCGCGGGTGCGCATCCGCGGCAGGATGGCGCACGGGGCCATGCCCGAAGCCGGCACCAACCCCATCCCGCCGATCGGAACCCTCCTTCGGGAAGTGCCCCCACTCCAGCGCCGCCTCAGGCAGGGCGCAGAGCGCAGCCGGTATCTCCAGCCCCCCACGGTGACCCCTACGGTGCTCAAGGCGCCCCTCCAGGGCGTCCCCCAGGCGAACGTCATCCCCGCCGCGAGCGAGCTGATCCTGGACATCAGGCTCACGCCCGGCATCGGCGACGACGCGGTCGGCAGGGAGATCGAAAGCCTCTGCCGCCGCGTGGAGGTAGCCCACCCGGGGATCAAGGCCGAGTGGGAGCCGCTCGGGGCGCTCCGTCTGCCCACGAAGGTGGCCCGGGAAGAGCCGCTGGTTCGGGCTCTGGGCTTCGCGGTGAAGAAAGTGACCGGAAAAGCGCCGCGGTACGGGGGGGTGCCGGGCTCGACGGACGGCACCATTCTTCACACCGAGCTCGGGATCCCCATCGTCACCTGCGGGCCCGGAAACCGGCTCATTCCTCACCAGGTGGACGAGCACGTGGAGGTCAGAGAATTGACTGACGCCGCCAGGATTTACGCCGTGGCGGCATTCAAGTTTCTTGAAGGGCCGGAGCGCGCGTGACCCCGACCGGCCGGCCGAAGCTGAGGCCCGTGGAGGCGTTCCCCGTCGAAGCGGGGGGCAAGAAGGGCGTCGCCCTCCGGGACCCGGCCGGCTTCACCGATTCCGTCCTCGTCCTGCCCCCCTTGCTGCTGGACATCGTGTCGCTCTTCGACGGCGAGCACACCCTGCTGGACATCCAGGAGGTCTTCATGCGCCGTCACGGCGAGCTCCTGTTGACGGAGCGCCTCGCGGAGATCTCACGGACGCTGGACGAGCACGGCTTCCTGGAGAGCGAGACCTTTGCGCGGCGGCGCGAGGCCATCGAGGCGCGCTTCCGCGCGAGCCCCACCCGGCCGGCCGCTCACGCCGGAGGCGCCTACGCGGCGGAGCCGGAGGCGCTCAGCGCCCAGCTCGCGGCCTTCTTCACCCACCCCGAAGGGCCCGGAGCCGCCGGCGGCGACCGCCGCGATGGGCCCATCACGGCGATCATGGCGCCCCACATCGACTTCCACCGCGGCGGGCCGACGTACGCCTGGGCCTACCGCGAACTCGTCAACAGGAGCGACGCCGACCTCTTCGTGATCCTGGGCACCTGCCACGCCGGGATGGCCGATCCCTTCGCCCTCACCCTGAAGGACTACGAGACCCCGCTCGGTCCGGCGCCGGTGGACCGCGAGTTCCCCGCGGCGCTTCAGCAGCGCTATGGCGACGATCTCCTCTCGAGCGAGGGCGCCCACCGGAGCGAGCACTCGATCGAGTTTCAGGCCGTCTTTCTTCGGTATGCGCTGGCGGAGCGCCACGACTTCACCATCGTGCCCATCCTGGCGAGCTTCCTCCACGAGAGCCTGGCGGGCGGCCGGGAGCCCGAGGCCGACCCCCGCGTCCCCCGCTTTCTGGACGCGCTGGGCGAGACCATCGCCGCCTCCCGCCGAAGGGTCTGCGTCATCGCGGGAGTGGACCTGGCGCACGTGGGACCCCGCTTCGGCGACGCGGAGCCCGTGGGCCCCTCACGCCTGGCGGCGCTCGAGCGCGAAGACCGGGCCACGCTGGAGGCGGTGGCCGCCGTGGACGCGCGAGCCTTCTACGAATCGGTGGCGAAGGACGGCGACAGCCGGCGAATCTGCGGCCTCTCGCCCATCTACACGCTGCTCCGGTGTCTGCCCGCGGGACGCGGCCGCCTGCTCCGCTACGCTCAGTGGCCCGATCCCCAGGCCGTCGTCACCTTCGCCAGCCTCACCTTTTGCTCGGAGGGGGGCTCCGCCCCCCTTCCGATACCTCCCCCCACCGATTGCGCGGGCGAAGCCCGCGCTCGCACAACCGCGGATTCCTATCACCGGGCAAGCGACCTGGGCCGGGGACGATGAGCGCGCCCGAGCCGGCGGAGTGGATGCTGCCCCGCCTCACGGTCAACCGGGAGGGGGAGTGGCTGCATGAAGGGCAGGAGATCACTCATCCGGGCATCCTCGCCAACCTCATGGGAAACCTGCGCCGCGACGCCGCGGGCTACTTCATCCAGGCCGGCCCCCTCCGGGTGCCGGTGGAGGTCGCCGACGTCCCCTTCGTCGTGATCCGGGTGGAGGCCGTGGGATCCGTGCTCCGACTGACCGTGAACGACGGCACCGAGGAACCGCTGGATCCGGCCACGCTGCGCCTCACCGCCGCGGGAATCCCGTACTGCCGGATCAAGGGGGGCCGGTTCGAGGCGCGGCTGTCCCGGGCCGCCGCCTACCAGCTCGGCCAGCTCATCGACTACGACGACGCGACCGGCGCGGCGGTCCTGAAGGTGGGCGGGACGACGCACCGCGTGAGGCGCGAGTAAGGGAGGTCAGCGGAGGCCGCCGCCCGCGCCACGGAGCCGCGGGTCGAGCACGTCGCGGAGGGCGTCCCCCAGCATGTTGAAGCCGAACACGGCCAGCGAGATCGCCACGCCCGGCCACAAGGCCATCCAGGGCGCCTGGAGCATGTATGACCGGCCCGAACCCGACAACATTCCCCCCCAGGACGGGAAGGGTGGAGGCACCCCGAACCCCAAGAAGGAGAGCGCCGACTCCGCCAGGATCACGCCCCCGAGCAGGATGGTGGCCAGGACGATGATCGTCGCCATCACGTTCGGAAGGATATGGCGAACGATGATGCGACCGTGGCCGCACCCTATGGCCCGGGCGGCCTCGACATAGGTGTTGTTCATGACGGCGAGCGTAGCTCCCCGGATGACGCGCGAGGCGGCCGAGGCCGCCAGGACGCCGATGGCCACGATGAGGTTCAGGACGCCGGGCCCCAGCACAGCCAGGAAGGAGAGGATGATCACCAGATAGGGGAAGGACTGCCAGGCGTCCACGACCCGCTGCACGCCGATGTCGTACTTGCCCCCGAAATAGGGGCTCGTGACCCCTACGAGGGTGGCGAGCGAGATCGCGAGGAGCACGGCTGCGAACCCGACGATGGCCGACACCCGCGCCCCGTAGACGATCCGGCTGAAGAGATCCCGGCCGAGGTTGTCCGTTCCCAGCCAGAACTCCCCGCCGGGCGGCTTGAGCCGGGCCTTCAGGACGCTGTCGTCGTAGTGATAGGGCGCGATCCAGGGGGCGAACGCGGCCATGACCAGCAGCACGATGACGATGACGCCGCCGAAGGCGCCGAGCGGCTTCCGCCGGGCGAAGGACCAGGCCAGGCGGAGGCCCACCGACGTCCCCCAGGGCTTGCGGCGGATCGCGGGCGGGGCCGGGGTCTCGACGTGGTTCGACATCGCTCAGTACCGGATCCTCGGATCGATGAGGGCGTAGAGCATATCCACGACCAGGTTGATCGTGACGACGATCGTGACGATCACGAGGTTGACCCCCTGGACGACCGGG
>JACPSW010000162.1 GCA_016193045.1 Candidatus Rokuibacteriota bacterium
GGGGTGCAGCCCCGCTGGCCGCGCTCCGTCACCCGCTCGCCCGAACGCAGCTCAGGTGAGCTGCGGACGGGCCGAGGGGGTCCCACTCCGCCCGTCCCGCGGGACCGCACCCCGCGCCACCCGCCCGGTCGCGCGCGCGCCCTTCGTGAATAGTCCGGGCTAGTGCCGCGCGGCGGTTTTGCCGTGGCGTGCGCGGCTCCTGTATAATCGGTCCGTTCGGTTGTTCCCACGCGCAGGAGCGGGCATGAAGGCTCTCATCATGGCGGGGGGATTCGGCACCCGGCTCCGACCCCTCACGACGCACGTTCCCAAGCCCATGGTCCCCATGGGGAACGTCCCCATCATGGAACACACGGTCCGCCTTCTCCGCCGCCACGGGTTCACCGACCTCCAGGCGCTGCTGTACTTTCTCCCCGAAACCATCACGGGCTACTTCGGCGACGGCAGCCGCTTCGGCGTGACGCTCCGATACGTCGCCCCGACGGCGGATTTCGGGACGGCGGGCGCCGTCAAGTTCGCACTCGGAAACCCGACGGAGCCCGTCCTGGTCATCTCGGGTGACGTGCTCACCGACTTCGATCTGGCGCGGGCGGTGGCCTTCCACCGGGAGCGGCGGGCCGAGGCCACCATGGTGCTCACCCGCGTCCAGCACCCGCTCCCGTACGGCATCGTGATCACGGACGAGGCGGGCCGGATCACCCGCTTCCTCGAAAAGCCCGGGTGGGGGGAGGTGTTCAGCGACACCATCAACACCGGCATCTATATCCTGGAGTCGTCGGTCTTCGACGCGATCCCGCCCCACCGGGAGTACGACTTCGGCAAGGACCTCTTCCCCGCGCTGCTGGCCGAGGGCCGTCCGCTCTACGGCCACGTGGCCGAGGGGTACTGGCGGGACGTGGGCGATCTGACGGAGTACCGGTTGGCCCACCTGGACCTCCTCCAGGGGAGGCTCCGGGTCGAGATTCCAGGACAGCGGCAGCCGGGGACGCCTCACGCCGTCTGGCTCGACGAATCCGCCCAGGTCAACCCGGCGGCCGCCCTGGCCGGCGCCGTCATCGTGGGGCGCGGGGCCCGCGTGGCGGCGGGCGCGCGGATTGCCGACTCCGTCATCGGCCCGGGCGCGGTGGTCGAGGAGTGGGCGGAGGTCAGCGGGAGCGTCCTCTGGGAGGACGCCCGCGTGGGCCCCGGCGCCGTGGTGAAGGAGGCCGTGGTCGGCCGGGGCGCGACGATCCGGGCCAAGGCATTCCTCGCCGAGGGCGTGGTCGTTGGAGACTTCTCGAAGATCGGCGAGGCCAGCACCCTCAAGGCCAACGTGAAGGTCTGGCCGTACAAGGAGGTGGAGGACGGCGCGACGCTCGCCGTCAGCCTCGTGTGGGGCGAGCGGTGGTCGCGCGCCCTGTTCGGGCGGTACGGCGTCACCGGGCTGGCCAACATCGAGGTCTCACCCGAGTTCGCCTCCAAGCTCGGCGCCGCCTTCGGGGCCAGCCTCGGCAAGCGCCGCGCCGTCATCACGAGTCGCGACCACCACAAGACCTCCCGGATGATCAACCGGGCCCTGATGGCCGGGGCGCTCTCGGTGGGCGTGGACGTCCAAGACCTGGGCGTGGCGCCGATCCCGGTCGTGCGGTATCAAATCCCGGCGCTGGGCCTGGCGGGCGGAAGCCACGTGAGGAAGTCCCCGTACGACCGGGAGCTGCTCGATATCAAGCTCTTCGACGCGCGCGGGCTCGACCTGGCGCCCGAGCGCGAGCGGGCCGTGGAGCGACTCTTCTTCCGCGAGGATTTCTACCGGGCGCCGACGGAAGAGACGGGGGTGCTCTCCTTTCCCCACGCGGGCACCGACCGGTACCGTGACGGCATGCTGCGGACGGTGGATCGAGAGCTCGTCCGCCGGGCGCAGCTCAGGCTCGTGCTGGACTACGCCTTCGGCCCGGCCTCCGCCATCTTCCCGGCCATCCTCGGAGAGCTGGGCGTGGAGGTCATCTCCCTCAACGCGTACCTGGACGAGACGCGCATCGCGAAGACCACGGAGGAGTTCCGGCGCTCGCTGGATCAGCTGTCGAACATCGTGCGGACGCTGGGCGCGGATCTGGGGGTGCTTTTGGATACCGGTGGCGAGAAAGTCTTTCTCGTGGACGAGAAAGGGGAGATCGTCCCCGGCGAGCTCGCCCTGGCGGTGATGGCGCTCCTGGCCATGCGCACGCACCCCCCAGGGACGGTGGTGGTCCCGATCACGGCTTCCCAGGTCCTGGACCGGCTGGCGGCGGAGCACGGGTTCAGGCTGATCCGGGCCCGCGAGAGCCCCCGCTCGCTCGCCGAAACCGCTCTGAGCCCGGGCGTCGTGCTCGTGGGCGAGGAGCTCGGGGGGTTCATCTTCCCCGCCTTCCAGCCCGCCTTCGACGCGATGGCGGCGCTGGTCAAGCTGCTGGAGATGATGGCGCGGCTGGAGGTCCGGCTGCATGCTCTCATCCGCCAGGTACCCGAGAGCCACGTGACGCGCGGCGAGGTCCCGTGTCCCAACGAAGAAAAAGGGGCCGTCATGCGCCGCCTGCTCGCCGCCACCAAGGGGCAGGCCGTGGACCTGGTGGAGGGGGTCCGCGTCCGCATGGGTGAGGAATGGGTGGCCGCGATCCCCGACCCGGATCGGGCCTGCTTCCTCGTGGTCGGCGAGTCGCCGGATCGGGATCGGGCGCGCGCCCTGGTCGAGGAGCTGAAGGAGCGGATCGCCGGCTGGCGGAGGGAGGGCGCGTGAAGGCGGCGACGAAGCCGGCGAGGAGGCGGGAGAGACTGGATAACCTGCTCGTCGCCCGAGGGCTCGCCCCGAGCCGGGAGCAGGCCGCGCGTCTCATCCTGGCCGGGCAGGTCTTCGTGGATGGCCAGCGCGTGGACAAGGCGGGGCGGCAGGTGGGGGCCGACGCGCCCGTGGAGATCAAGGCGCGGCCGCCCTTTGTCAGCCGCGGCGGGGAAAAGCTCGCCCACGCCCTCGAGACGTTCGGGATTTCCGTGGCGGGACGGACCTGCCTCGATGTCGGCGCCTCCACCGGCGGCTTCACCCACTGCCTCCTCTCCCGCGGCGCCGCGCGCGTGTACGCGGTGGATGTGGGCCGGGGACAGCTGGACGCCGCCCTCCGGGCGGATCCGCGGGTGGTGCTCATGGAGAAGACGAACGCGCGCACGCTCACCGCGGCGGTCTTCCCCACGGAGCCGGACCTGGCGACGGTGGACGTCGCGTTCATCTCGCTGGAGAAGGTGCTGCGCGCGGTCATGGGCGCGCTGGCTGATCCCGCCGAAGCCGTGGTGCTGGTCAAGCCGCAATTCGAGGTTGGGAAGGGATTGGTCGGCAAGGGGGGCGTTGTCCGCGATCCGGCCCAGCACCGGGCCGTCCTCGGCCGGCTCGCGCGGTTCGCCATCCTCCACGGCTGGCACATCCTGGGGGTGGCTGCCTCTCCGCTCACCGGACCCAAGGGGAACCGCGAGTTCTTCCTCTATCTCTCGCGGCGCGGGCGCACGCTGGCGGAGCTGGACGCCCTGATCGCCCGGGTCACCCAGGGGGCAGACGACATATGAACCGCGTGGGGATCGTCGCCAAGGTGGATCGGCCGCAGGCGGGGGAGGTCGTCGCCAGGCTCGTGGAGTGGCTGGCCGATCACGGCAAGCAGGTGCTGCTCGAGAAGGAGACGGCGGAACTGGTGGCGCACGCCGGCCCCGCGGTGAGGAAGCCAGACCTTCCAGCTCAATCGGACCTGCTGGTCGTCCTGGGGGGCGACGGCACCCTGCTCTCGATGGCGCGCCTCGTGGGAGACCTGGGCGTCCCGATCCTCGGCGTCAACCTCGGCGGGCTCGGGTTCCTGACGGCCACCGCGGAGGCCGAGCTCATCCCGACCGTCGAGGCACTGTTTCGCGGCGAGATGCTGGTGGAGGAGCGGATGATGCTCGCCGCTCGGGTCCGCCGCGGAGTGGAGCGCCTCGCGGAGCACGTGGCGCTGAACGACGTCGTCATCACCAAGTCGGCGATGAGCCGGATCATCACGCTGGCGGTGTCCGTGGAAGGGCAGTACGCTACGGGGTACCGCGCCGACGGGCTGATCATCTCGACGCCGACGGGCTCCACCGCGTACTGCCTGTCGGCCGGCGGCCCCATCGTGTACCCGACCATGGACGCGGTGGTTCTCACCCCGATCTGCTCCCACACCCTCACGAACCGTCCCCTTGTGCTCCCGGCCCGGCTCCCGATCGAGGTCACGCTTCTGACGGGGCAGCAGGAAGTGATGCTTACCCTGGACGGCCAGGTCGGGGTCGCGCTCGGAGAAGGAGACATCGTCGAGGTCCGCCAGGCGGCGCCCCGCATCCGGCTCGTCCGCGATCCCCGGCGCCACTTTTTCTCGGTCCTCCGGACCAAGTTGAAATGGGGTGAACGCTAGCGCGCATTATTCACGAACGATCGTCGCCTGCGACAGGCCCCGCCCGCGACACTCGACTATGGTTCGTGAATAATGCAGGCTAAGGACTCCCGATCATGCTGCGTGAACTTCGGGTCAAGCGCTTCGCGGTGATCGAAGAAGTCACCGTCCCCTTCGCTCCCGGCCTCAATGTCCTGACCGGCGAGACGGGCGCCGGCAAGTCCATCCTCATCGACGCCATCCTGCTGCTCCTCGGCGCCCGGGCGCGGTCCGACCTGATCCGCTCGGACTCCGAGTCGGCGACCGTGGAGGCCGTCTTCGACATCGATCCCGGCGGGGAGATTCCCCGGATCCTCGAGGACCTGGGCCACACGGCGGAGGACGGGCAGCTCATCATCCGCCGCGAGTGGAGCCGGAGCGGCAGGAGCCGCGCCTTCGTGAGCGACACGCCGGCCACGCTCGGGCTCCTGGAGCGCCTCGGCGATGAGCTGGTGGAGATCCACGGCCAGCACGAGCACCAGCTCCTCATGGAGCCGGCCCGCCAGCTGGATCTCCTGGACCGCTTCGCCGGGGCGGAAGCCGCTCGCGAGGCGGTGGGAGCCCTCGTGCGCCGGTGGGAAGGGGCGCGGGCCGAGTTGGAGCGCTTGGCCACGGCGGAGCGGGATCGCGCGCGGAAAGAGGACCTCTACCGCTTCCAGCTGTCGGAAATCGACGGGGCCCGGCTCAAGGCAGGCGAGGAGGAGGGCCTGGGCCTCGAGCGCCGGCGGCTCCAGCACTGCGAGCGCCTCGGTCAGGGGCTGGCCGAGGTGACGCGCCTCCTCGACGACGACGCTGAGTCCGCCGCGGCGCGCCTGGCCCGGGCTTCCCGGCTGCTCGGCGAGCTCGCGAAGTTCGACCCCGCGTTGACCGCCGCCGGCGAGCCCCTGGCATCGGCCCAGGTCCATCTCGAGGACGCCGTAGGGCAGGCGCGGCGCCTCCGCGAGCGGCTCGAGTCCGATCCCGGGCGGCTGGAGGAAATCGACGCGCGCCTCGACGCCCTGACCAAGCTCAAGCGAAAGTACGGGGAGAGCGTGGAGGCCATGCTCCAGTACCGCGAGCAGATCGCGGCCGAGCTGGAGCGGCTGGACCGTCACGACGAGCTGGTCGCCGAGCAGCAAGCGGCGCTCGCGTCCCTGGCGACCGAAGCGGAGCGGGCGGCCCTCGCGCTGTCCGCCGCCCGCGAGAAAGCGGCGGGGCGGCTCGAGGGGCTCGTCCAGCGCGAGCTGCGCGCCCTCGGCATGGAGAAGGCCCAGTTCCGGACCCTCCTGACCCGCGAGGCCGCCCTCCCCGGGGGGTTGTCGGCAGGCCCCCAGAACTCCCGGGTGACGCCGCGTGGGGTGGAGGCGGCGCAGTTCCTCCTCTCCACCAACCCCGGCGAGGAACCGAAAGCACTCTCGCGAGTGATCTCGGGGGGCGAGCTCTCTCGGACGATGCTTGGCATCAAGGTCATCCTTGCCGCCGCCGACCGCGTGCCGACGCTGGTCTTCGACGAGGTGGACGCGGGGATCGGCGGGCGCATCGCCGAAGTGGTGGGGCAGAAGCTCCGGCAGACCGCTCGGAGCCGGCAGGTCCTCTGCGTGACCCACCTGGCCCAGATCGCCGCCTACGCGGACCAGCACGTCCGCGTCGCCAAGACCGTCACGGGGCGGCGCACCCGGACGAGCGTCGAGGCGCTTTCCGCCGACGCCCGCGTGGAGGAGCTGGCGCGGATGCTGGGCGGCGAGCGGATCACCGAGACCGCCCTCAGGCACGCCCGGGAGCTCCGCCGTAGCGCCCAGGCCTCCGGCTGAGACTTCCAGCCCCCCCCTTGACACACTCCGGTGGCGTTCCTATAATTTCGCCGGTTTTCTTGCCCACCGTTCAGCCGAAAAAGGAGGAGCGACGCGCATGGCACAGGTCGGCAAGGTCAAGTGGTTCAGCGATGCCAAGGGGTACGGGTTCATCGAGCAGCCGGGCGGCGAAGACGTCTTCGTCCATTACTCGGCCATCCAGGGAGAGGGCTTCAAGACGCTGGCCGAGGGCCAGCAGGTGGAGTTCGAGTACACGCAGGGGCCCAAGGGCCTCCAGGCGACCAGGGTCGTGAAGCTGTAGAAAAACGCCGGCCATCAACGGCCAGCAGTCAACCCCCGATGTTCCGGCGTCGGGGGTTTTCTTTTGC
Source organism: Candidatus Rokuibacteriota bacterium (assembly GCA_016193045.1). Lineage (GTDB taxonomy): Bacteria > Methylomirabilota > Methylomirabilia > Rokubacteriales > CSP1-6 > CSP1-6. The sequence goes on from JACPSW010000162.1 coordinate 6,598, forward strand.
CGAAAGCTCACCGCCGGGAGCTGACCGCTGGTGTACAATCGTGACATGCTCGCCACAATTCTCAAGGCGGTCTTCGGCACGAAGCACGAGCGCGACGCCAAGCGGATGGCGCCGGCGGTCCAGGCCATCGGCGCCCTCGAGCCCGGCCTCCAGCCCCTGTCCGACGCCGCCCTCCGGGCCAAGACCGAGGAATTCAAGAAGCGCTTCGCCGACGACGCCGAGCCGGAGGACCTGCTGACGGAGGCGTTCGCCGTCTGCCGGGAGGCGGCCCGGCGCACGGTGGGGATGCGCCACTTCGACGTCCAGCTCATGGGCGGCATCGTCCTCCACGAGGGGAAGATCGCCGAGATGGCCACCGGCGAGGGGAAGACCCTGGTCGCCACGCTCCCGGCCTACCTCAACGCCCTGACGGGGCGGGGGGTCCACGTCGTCACCGTCAACGACTACCTGGCGCGCCGCGACGCCCAATGGATGGGGCCCATCTATCACGCCCTGGGGCTGACGGTGGGGGTGATCCAGCACGAGGTATCGTTCCTCTACGACCCGGCGTACGTCTCGTCCGACATCCGGCTGGCGAACCTCCGGCCCTGTTCCCGCCGGGAGGCCTACGGGGCCGACATCACCTACGGGACGAACAACGAGTTCGGGTTCGATTACCTGCGGGACAACATGCGCTTCGGCATGGAGGAGCTCGTCCAGCGGGAGCTCCACTACGCCATCGTGGACGAGGTGGACTCCATCCTGATCGACGAGGCCCGCACCCCGCTGATCATCTCCGGCCCCGCCGAGGAGTCCACGGACAAGTACTACAAGATCGACCGGATCATCCCCAAGCTCCACCGCGCGGCGACCATCGTGGAGGGCAAGCTCTCCGAGGTGGAGGCCTCGTCGGCCGGCGACTACATCGTGGACGAGAAGTCGAAGGCCGTGGCGCTCACCGAGCAGGGCATCTCGCGCTCCGAGCAGCTCCTCGGGGTCGAGAACCTGTACGACCCGATCCATATGGAGACGCTGCACCACATCCACCAGGCGCTCCGGGCCCACGCCCTGTTCAAGAAGGACGTGGACTACGTCGTCAAGGACGGCCAGGTGGTGATCGTGGACGAGTTCACCGGCCGCCTGATGCCGGGCCGCCGCTGGTCGGACGGGCTCCACCAGGCCGTGGAGGCCAAGGAGGCGGTGCGGATCGAGCGGGAGAACCAGACCCTGGCCACGGTGACGTTCCAGAACTACTTCCGGATGTACGACAAGCTGGCCGGCATGACCGGCACGGCCGAGACCGAAGCCGAGGAGTTCGCGAAGATCTACAAGCTGGACGTGGTCGTCATCCCGACGAACCGCCCGTTGATCCGGACCAACTATCCCGACGTCGTGTACAAGACGGAGCGCGAAAAGTTCGACGCGGTGACGCAGGAAATCGGCGCGTGCCACGGCAAGGGGCAGCCGGTCCTCGTCGGCACGGTCTCCATCGAGAAGTCCGAGCGCCTCTCGAAGCTCCTCAAGAAGCACGGGATTCCCCATGAGGTCCTGAACGCCAAGCACCACGAGCGCGAGGCCGAGATCGTCGCGCAGGCCGGCCGGGAGAAGGTCGTCACGATCGCCACCAACATGGCCGGCCGCGGCACCGACATCCTCCTGGGGGGCAACCCGGACTTCCTGGCGAAGGAGATTCTGCGCAAAAAGGGGGTCGATCCGCTGACCGCGTCCCCCGAGGCGCGGCGCCAGGCCCTGGAGGAGGCGCGCCGCATCACCGACCCCGAGCACGCCCGGGTGGTGGCGGTCGGCGGCCTCCATATCATCGCCACCGAGCGTCACGAATCACGACGCGTCGACAACCAGCTCCGCGGCCGGTCCGGGCGCCAGGGCGACCCGGGCTCCTCGCGCTTCTACCTGTCGCTCGAGGATGACCTCCTCAGGATCTTCGGCTCGGAGCGGATCCGGAAGATCATGGACAAGCTCGGCATGGAAGAGGGAGAGCCCATCGAGCACAAGCTCGTGACCCGGGCCATCGCCACCGCCCAGAAGCGGGTGGAGACCCACAACTTCGAGATCCGGAAGCACCTCCTCGAGTACGACGACGTGATGAACAAGCAGCGCGAGGTCATCTACGGGATGCGGCGGGAGATTCTGGAAGGGGAGAGTCAGGAGGAGACGATCCGGGAGTGGACCGAGGACCTGACGACGGGCTTCCTGGACGTCTACGCGGGCGCGGACGCGCACCCGGAGGACTGGGACCTCAACGGTCTCAACGAGGCGCTGCACCGGCAGTTCGACCTGCGCCTGCCCGGGGAGGCTCAGCACGGGGAGGCCGCCTCGCGGGAAGGGCTGGAGGAGCTCGTCCGGGACGCCGTGGAGTCGCGCTACAAAGCGCGCGAGGAGGCGGTGGGCGCGGACGGCATGAGAAACCTGGAGCGCGTGGTGATGCTCCAGGTCATCGACGCGCAGTGGAAGGACCATCTGCTGTCCATGGACCACTTGAAGGAAGGGATCGGCCTCCGCGGCTACGGCCAGCGCGACCCGCTGACCGAATACAAGCGGGAAGCCTTCGATCTCTTCCAGGAGATGGTCGAGCGGGTCAAGGCCACCGTGGTGGAGTGGCTCTTCAAGATCCAGCTCGTGCGGGAGGCCGCGCCCGAGGTGCGGCGGAGCCCCTGGGCCGACGCCGGCGAGTCCCGGGGCGAGAGCATGGAGGTGGCCTCCGCCGCGCGTCCCGCTGTCAGGAACGCCAGCGGCCAGAAGGTCGGGCGGAACGACCCCTGCCCCTGCGGCTCGGGCAAGAAGTACAAGAAGTGCTGCCTCCTCAAGACCGCCTGACATCACTCGGAGGGGGGCTCCGCCCCCCTTCCGATGCCTCCCCCCGGGGTTGCGCGGGCAAAGCCCGCGCTCGAACGCGTTGCGACCGACGGCTTCAGCGGGTTCCGACGCTCACTGCCCTCAACAGGTAGTAGCCTTCCCCCTCCTCTTTCCCCCAGGCGTGGTGTTTTTTCTTTGTCCGAGGCGTCCCCCCGTGGTATGAATACGTCAATCTCTCTGGGGAGCGCGATGCGGCTCGAGAAGATCATCGTCCACGGCTTCAAATCGTTCGGCGAGAAGACCGAGCTCAAGGTCTTTCCGGGGATCACCGCCATCGTCGGGCCGAACGGCTGTGGCAAGTGCCTGAGCGGCGAGACTCCTGTGGCCCTCGCTGACGGTCGCCTGCTGCCGATCCGTGAGCTGGTGGAATCCGCCGTCGCGGCGGCGGCGCTCGTGCGAGAGTTGGACGATGGCGTGGCGGCGCTCGACCCCTTCTCGGGGATCGAGGTCCTCTCGCTGCATCCCGGGACGCTCAGACTCGAGCCACGGCCGGTTGAAGCCTTCATCAGGCGGGCCGCTCCCCCCTATCTCCTCCGGGTGCGGACGCACTCGGGGCGCGAGGTGGTAACGACGCACTATCATCCGTTCTTCACGCTCGACGGCGGGGCGCTCAAGGTTCTCACGGCGGAGCAGCTCGCCCTGGGCGTCGCCATCGCCCTGCCCCGCAGCCTCGCGGTGAAGCCGCGCCAGGGCTCATCCCTTGCCGATGCGGTGCTGTCGAGCTTCCGGGAGGCGGATCGGGTCTACATCCCTCCCTCTCCGGCCCTCCGCGCGTGGCTTCAGGGTGCCCGCCGCCGAGCGGGCGGATGGCGGCGTCTCGCTCAACTGGCGGGGGTATCGCCGGTCTACTTGAAGGGTGGAGCCGACGGGCAGCCCCTCAGGGTCGGTGTTGCGGGCCGGATCGCCCGCCTCGTGGCTCCGCTGGAGTTGCCTCTGGAATCGATCCAGAGCTCGGCTCGGGGGACGATACGGATTCCATGCGAGGTGGACGGGCGGCTCGCACGGTTTATGGGTTACCTCATCGCCGAAGGCCGCATCACGACCTCCGATCAGGTCTGGTTCGTGAACGCCGACGCTCAGGTGACGGCCGAGTTCGCCCGACTGGCCCAGGAGCTCTTCGGGGTCACACCCCGGCTGTTGTCCTACAAGCCCCCTGTCACCGACACCCTGATCTTCTCGCGCGCCCTCTGCCTGCTCTTGGACCGGGTCTTCGGCATCACGGTCGGGGGCCGCTCGGCGGGCAAGCGCGTCCCTCCGCAGATTCTGTCCTCTCCCGATGAGGTGGTTCGGGAGTTCCTCTCGGGGCTTTTCGAGGGGGATGCTTACGTCCGTGCGGAGGGCATGCCTCACATTGAATACACCACGGCCAGCCGCGAACTGGCAGAAGGGGTGCTGGCGCTTCTCCTGAGGCTCGGCATCTTCGCCCTCCTCCGCCCCAAGATTCGCTACGCCTCCAACACGCGCCACCGGCACCGTCGGACCTATTACTGCGTTTACGTATACGGGATCGAGCAGCTTCGTCGGCTCGCCGGGAAGCTGAGGTTCGTGGGGCGGAAGCAATCGCGCCTCGACGCCCTTGCGCGCATCGAGACTACCCCCAATCCGAATCTCGACCTCGTGCCGAGTGTGACGCCCCTGGTCCGCGCCGCCGCTGCGGCGGCAGGTGTCCTTGTTAAGCCTCTGCGCCCGCTCAGCCCGAAGCTCGCCGCCTATCTCGAAGGCCGGTGCGAAGCGAGCCGCGCAGGGCTTCGTGAGGTGGCTGACCTGCTTGAGCGGCATGGATCAACCCCTGAAAAGGGCAGGCCGTTTTTCAGACAGCTCCGCACGCTGGCGGAGTCGGACGTCTACTGGGATGAGGTCGTGGCGATCGAGCGGATCGTTCCCCCCGAGCCATGGGTCTACGACTTGACAGTGGCGGAGACTCACAACTTCGTGGCGGGGAACGTCATCGTCCACAACAGCAACATCGCCGACGGGGTGCGCTGGGCGCTCGGCGAGCAGAGCCCCAAGTCCCTTCGCGGCCACAAGATGGAGGACGTGATCTTTCACGGATCCGCCTCCCACAAGCCGCTGGGTCTGGCGGATGTGGAGCTCGTCTTCGCCAACGACGGCTCCGTCGCCGTGCCGTGGAGCGAGGTGGGGGTCGGCCGCCGGCTCTACCGGACCGGGGAGAGCGAGTACCTCCTCAACCGCAACATCTGCCGGCTCCGCGATATCCTGGATCTCTTCATCGGCACGGGGGTCAATCCGAAGGCATACGCGCTGATGGACCAGGAGCGGCTCAACCACGTCCTGACGGCCAAGCCCCTCGAGCGCCGCGTGTTCATCGAGGAGGCCGCCGGGATCACGCGCTACAAGCAGCAGCGCGCGGAGACCTTCGGAAAGCTGGACGCGACCCGTCAGAACCTCCAGCGCGTCCGGGACGTGATGGACGAGGTCAAGCGGCAGCTCGGCTCCATCGAGCGGCAGGCGAAGAAGGCCCAGCAGTACAAGACGCTCCACGCCGAGCAGCAGGGGCTTACGCTCGCGCTGCTCGCCGCGGACTACACCGCGTTGGCCCATCAGGAGGCCCAGTACCGCGAAAGGATGGAGGCGATCCGCCGGGAGGAAGAGGTCGCGCGCGTGCGGCTGGCGCGCCTCGCCGCCGCGGAGGCGACGCAGCGCTCGCTGATCCAGGAGATGGAGCACCGCCTCTCGGACCTCCACCAGTCGGTCCAGAAGATCCAGGGCGAAGTGGAGCGGCTGCTGGAGCGGCGCGAGCAGATGGGGCTTCAGATCCGCGAGCTCGGAGAAGAGGACCTGAGGCTCGAAGAGGAGCTTCGCCTGATTCAGGAGCGCGTCGCCGGTCTCGACGCCGACCGGCATGCCCGGGGGCGCGAGCTGGAGGAGCTCCTGGCCTCTCAGCGTGGACGGCAGCGAGAGAGTGAGACGCTGGAGGGCGAGCTGGGGGCGCTCCGGGGGAGGCTCCTGGCCGACCGGGAGCGGCTCGAGGTCCTCCGTCTGGACTCGGTTCGCGCCGCGGGCCAGCGGGCGGAGCTCACCCGAGCGATCGGCGAGCTTCGCGAGCGGGAGGCCCAGCTCCAGCGGCTCCGGGACCGGCTCGTTCAGGAGCGGGGCGCCGCTCGGAGCGAGGCCGATCGCCTCGCCGAGACGCGCGGCAGGCTGGAGGCTTCCCGGCGGCGGGTCGCGGAGGAGCTCTCGCACCTCGAAGGGCAAAGATCGAGCGTGGAAGGAGAGCTGGCGGCGCGCGCGAGCGAGCGCGATCGAAATCAGGCGGGGGTTGGCGACCTGAGGCTCGCCGAGGCGGCCTCCCGGTCGAGGCTGGAGGCGCTGGAGCGTCTCGAGCGCGAGCGAGAGGGATACGGGGCCGGGGTCCGCGCGATCTTCAGCGAGGCCGGTGCCGCCCGCCTGAGCGGGGTGCTCGGAACCGTCGCCGATCTGCTCGAGGTGCCGGCGGGGCTCGAGGCCGCGGTCGAGGCCGTGCTCGGCGACCGCCTCCAGTGGGTGGTGGTGCAGCGCTTCGCCGACGCCAAGACCGGCATCGGCTATCTCGAGGAACGCGGGGCCGGCGCCGCGACCTTCCTGCCGCTGGAAACGCTCCCCTCGGAGAACGGGCTGCCGCGTGACGAGGGTGACGTCCGGTGGGCCGCCCGTCTCGTGGGTTCTCGCCATCCGGCGCTCCTTCACTACCTCCTCGGACGTGTCGCCGTGGTTCCACACCTGGATCACGCCGAGGCGATGTGGCGCAGGAACGGCACCACCGCGACCTACGTCACGCGCTCCGGCGAGGTGCTTTCGCCGGCGGGCAGGCTGACGGGCGGTCGAGGTCGAGGGGATGATGGCGAGCACTCGCTGCTCGGCCGCAAGCGCGCCATCCGTGAGCTGGCCGACGAAGCCGCGCGGCTGGCCCGCGAGGTCCAGGCGGCTCAGGCGCACCTGGAGACCGTGGAGGCCGAGCTCGCCGAGCTCAGAAAAGAGCAGTCCCGGCTCCAGGAGTCCATCCAGGCCCAAGCCGGACGGCGGGTCGAGGGGGACAAGGACCTCGAGCAGGTCCTCCGCGAGATGGAGCGGGTCTCGGGCCATCTGGCCGCCGTAGGGACGGAGGAGCGGCAACTCGCCGAGGAAGCGGCAGAGGCGATGCGGGAGCGGGAGGGCCTCGAGCGGCAGTGCCGGGCGGCGGTCGAAGCCGACGCGGAGCTGGAGGGGGGGATGATCGAGCTTCGCGCCGCCGTGGAGGCGTCCCAGGAGAGGGAGGCCACCCTCGTTGGAGCGCTGACGACCTGCCGGGTGGAGTGGGCGGCCCTCGGCGAGCGCGTGGAGTCCGGGCGCCGGGAGCTCGCCCACATGGATGACCTCGAGGCCGATCTGGCCCAGCGCCACTCCCAGGCGGAGGAGCGGCGGAGCCAGCTGGCGCTGAGACGGACGGACCTGTCGCGCGAGCGGGAGCAGACGGACGGGCGCGCCCAGCAGATTGCGGCCGATCGGGACCGGCTGGAGGCCGACGAGCGCGGGATCGCCCGCGAGCACGCAGAGCTCGTCTCGCGGCTTCAGGAGATCGAAGCCGCGGCCGGCGAGGGCCAGCGGGCGCTGGACCAGATCAAGGAGCAGCTCCACGGGCTCGAGCTCAAAGCCACCGAGGGGCGGGTGAGGCGCGAGGAGCTGGAACAGGAGGCATTCCGCCGCTTCGGCGTCGAGGCCGCGGCGCTCCCCGGCCACCATGACCCGGCGCGGGACCCGGAGGTGGCGCGGAAGCGGCTCGACGAGCTCAGCGCCAGGCTGGCGGCGATGGGGCCGGTCAACCTGGTCGCGGACGAGGAGTACCGGGAGCTCGAAGAACGGCTGGGTTTCCTCCGCACCCAGCACGACGACCTCGTGGCCTCCATCAAGGACCTGGAAAAAGCGATCCGCGGGATGACCCGCACGGCCCAGGAGCGGTTCGTCCAGGCCTTCGAGGCGATCAACCGCCACTTCGGCGAGATCTTCGGCCGGCTGTTCGAAGGAGGGCGGGCCGAACTGAGGCTGGTGGAGCCCGAGGAAGGGGAGGATTCGCTGGAGGCCGGGGTGGAGTTGATGGCTCAGCCCCGGGGCAAGCGCCTCCAGCAGGTCACCCTGCTGTCCGGGGGAGAAAAGGCCCTGACGGGGCTGGCGTTGCTCTTCGCCATCTTCTACTTCAGGCCGAGCCCTTTCTGCGTGCTGGACGAGGTGGACGCGCCCTTGGATGATGCGAACATCCACCGATTCCTTCGAGTTCTACGTGAACTCTGCCAGCAGACCCAGTTCGTCGTGATCACGCACAACCGGAAGACCATGGAAGCCGCCGACGTGCTCTATGGCATCACCATGGAGGAGCCCGGGCTCAGCCGCCTCGTCTCGGTCCGTCTCGCCGACTGAGTGTAACTCCTTTCGCTCGTTGACTTTTCTCGGGGGCCTGGCTTACACTCCTATGAGGCTGTCTCCATGCAGACCGTTGGTGCCTACCTCCGGGAACGCCGAACCGCCCGGGGTGTCTCCCTCGAGGAGCTCGCCCGTACCACCCGTGTGGGCCAGGGGTACCTCGAGGCGCTGGAAGCGGATGCCTTCGACCAGCTCCCCGCGCCGGTCTTCACCAAGGGGTTCATCCGGGCCTACTGCTTCGCGCTGGGGGAGCCCGCCGACGAGGCGCTTTCCCGCTACCGCGATCTCACGGGAAGCGCCCCGGCTGAGCCGGCACTGACACTGACCATTCGCCCGAAGGCGCGCGGGCGCGGTCCGGTACTGGTGAGCCTGGTCCTGCTGCTGGGTCTCGGGCTGGGGCTGTTCTTCCTGACCCTCGGGCTTCAAGGGCGCTTCAAGGGACCCCCCGCCGCTCAGCGCGCGATGCCGGCGGCGGTGAAGAGCCCGCCGGCTCCGGAGAGGGCGCCGGCCGAAGGCGAGCCGTCCCGGGCCAGGCTGGTGGCGCGCGCCACCGAGCCGACCTGGGTGCGGGTGCAGATGGACGACGGCAGCGTCGTGCAGGAGCTCCTGCCGGCGGGAGCCACGCGCGAGTGGGTGTCGAACCGGCGCTTCGTCCTCACCGTCGGCAACGCCGGGGGCCTGGCCCTCGAGCTCAACGGCCAGCCGATCCCCCCGCTGGGCGCCCGGGGGGCCGTGATCCAGAATCTCGTCATCCCCGCGGAGACGGAGGCGGCCAGGCCGTGAAGTTCCTCTCCACGCTGACCGACCGCCTCAAGCAGAGCCTCGAGCGGTCCCAGGAAGTGTTGAACGCCGCCCTCGACACGGTGCTGAGCGCCGGCCGTTCCGTCGACGAGGCGCTCTTGCAGGAGCTCGAGGAGCTGCTGATCTCGACCGACCTCGGCGCCCAGCTCGCGGGCGAATTCGTGTCGCTCGTCCGCGAGGAGGCGCGCCGGGGCCGCGTCGGCGCGCCCGGTGACATCCGCTCGACGCTTCGGCGCTTTCTGGAAGATGCGCTTGCCGGGGCCGCGGCCCCGCTGTCCCTGGATCACCGCCCCTCGGTGATTCTGGTGCTGGGGGTCAACGGCAGTGGCAAGACCACCACCTGCGGCAAGCTGGCGGCGGCTCTGAAGGCCGCGGGGAAGCCGGTCTTGCTGGCGGCGGCCGATACGTTCCGCGCGGCGGCCATCGACCAGCTCGAGGCCTGGGGACAGCGAGTCGGCGTGGAGGTGATCCGCCAAGCGCCGGGCTCGGATCCGGCGGCGGTGGTTTTCGACGCAGTCAAGGCGGCGACCGCCAGGGGCGTGGAAGCGCTGATCGTGGACACGGCGGGGCGGCTCCACACGAAGTCGAACCTGATGGAGGAGCTGGCCAAGCTCAAGCGGGTCGTGGGTCGCCAGCTTCCCGGCGCCCCGCACGAATCCCTCATGGTGCTGGACGCGACGACGGGGCAGAACGGGCTCGCGCAGGCCAAGACGTTTCACGCCGGAGTCGGCCTGACGGGGCTCATCCTCACCAAGCTCGACGGCACGGCCAAGGGCGGCATCGTGGTGCGGATCCACCAGGAGCTCGGACTGCCGATCAAGCTCGTCGGCACCGGCGAGCGCGTCGAGGACCTCCAGCCCTTCGATCCCAAGGTGTTCGTGGCCGGGCTCCTCCCGGACTAGGGCGTCTGCCACATGTCTCAGCATCCCGGTGACGAGACACTCATGATGCAGGCGCTCGCTCTCGCCGAGCGCGCCCGCGGGCTGACCTCGCCGAACCCCCTGGTCGGAGCCCTGGTCGTCAAGGATGGGGGGGTGGTCGGGGAGGGCTACCACGCGAGGGCGGGAGCGCCCCACGCCGAGCGCGTTGCCCTGACCGCCGCGGGGCCCAAGGCCCGCGGAGCGACGCTCTACCTCACGCTGGAACCGTGCGTCCATCAGGGCCGGACGCCCCCCTGCGTGCCGGCCTTGCTCGACGCCGGGCTCCGCCGGGTGGTGGTGGCCGTCCTCGATCCGAACCCCCGGGTCAATGGGGCGGGCGCGGCGGCGCTGAGCCAGGCCGGTCTCGAGGTCTCGGTCGGCTGTCTCGAAGCGGAAGCCCGCCGGCTCAATCGGCCGTTTTTCACGTGGGTGACGGAGCGCCGGCCGTTCGTCACCCTGAAAGTCGCCATGAGCCTGGACGGCAAGATATCCTCCTGGAATCGGGCGTCCCGCTGGATCACGGGCGTGGAAGCGCGGGGGGAGGCGCACCGGCTCAGGAGCGAAGCCGACGCCATCGTGGTGGGCATCGGGACCGTCCTGGCCGACGACCCGGAGCTGACCGTTCGCCTCGATCCGCCGTGGCAGCGCGAGCCGTACCGGGTCATCGTTGACAGTCAGGCGCGGACGCCCACGTCGGCTCGCGTTCTTTCGGCGGGGAGCCCCGGGAGAACCCTCGTCGCCGTCACCGAATCCGCCGACGCGCAGCGCGTGACGGCGCTCGAGCAACGCGGCGCTCAGGTGCTGACGCTCCCCGCTCGTGACGGGCGCGTGGATCTCACGGCGCTCGTGGCCGAGCTGGCCCGGCGCGAAGTGACCGCCCTGCTTCTCGAAGGAGGCGGAGAGCTGAATGCCGGGTTCCTGGAGGCCGGGCTCGTGGACCGGGTGGCCGTCTTCGTGGCGCCGATGCTCTTGGGCGGTCAGGACGCGCCCACGCCCGTCCGCGGTCCGGGGCGCGGGCTGAAGGAGGCGTTCCGGCTCACGGGGATGACCGCGAGACCCGTGGGGGAGGATCTGCTCATCGAGGGTGATATTGCTCGAGGAGATGAGGATGTTCACGGGCATTGTTGAGGAACTGGGCGAGGTCACCCAGCTGGTCCACCGCGAGGGCGCCTGGCGCCTCGGGGTCCGGGCCGAGCGCGTCCTCGAGGGCACGGAGGTAGGTTCGAGCCTGGCGGTGAACGGCGTCTGCCTGACCGTGGTGGAGCGGGTGGAGGCCCTGCTCGCCTTCGACGTCGGTCCGGAGACCCTGAGGGCCACGGCCCTGGCCGATCTGGCCGCGGGGGCGCCGGTCAACCTCGAGCGGCCCGTCCGCCTCGGGGCGCCGCTCGGCGGCCACCTCGTGCTGGGCCACGTGGACGGGATCGGAAGGGTCGCGCGGGCGTCCCCGGAGCGTGATACCGTGAGGCTGAGGATCGAGGTCCCGGACCCCGGCCTCGAGCGCTATCTCATTCCCAGGGGCTCGGTGGCCGTTGACGGAGTGAGCCTGACCGTGGCGGGATTGGCGGCGGGCGCCTTCGAGGTCATGGTGGTTCCTCACACCCTGGAGGTGACCAGCTTGGGCCGGCGGGCGGTGGGCGACCGGGTCAACCTGGAAATGGACGTCATCGGCAAGTACCTGTTCCGGTTCCTCCAGCTCGGGGAGGCGGCCGACGCCCCGGCCTTCGCTCAATTCCTGGCGCGAGGTGACGCATGAGTGGCGAGTTCGTGTCGATCGAGGCGGCCATCGAGGAGATCCGGACCGGCCGGATCCTGGTGGTGGTGGACGACGAGGACCGGGAGAACGAGGGCGACCTGATGATGGCCGCGGACAAGGTCACGCCGGAGGCCGTGAACTTCATGGCCATGCACGGCCGCGGCCTGATCTGCGCGCCGATGACGGGCGACCGCCTCGATGCGCTTCAGATCTCGATGATGGTCTCGGACAACACGGCGCCGATGGGGACGGCGTTCACGATCACCGTGGACGCCCGCCGTGGGGTCACGACGGGGACCTCGGCCTACGACCGCGCCGTGACGATCAAGACCCTCGTGGACCCGGCCGCGCGGCCGGACGACTTGACGCGCCCCGGCCACGTCCTCCCGCTCCGGGCGATGCCCGGCGGCGTCCTGCGCCGGGCCGGGCACACCGAGGCCGCAGTAGATCTGGCCCGTCTCGCCGGGCTCGAGCCCGTCGGGGTGATCTGCGAGGTGATGGACGAGGACGGGGCGATGGCCCGGGTGCCCCAGCTCCTGGCGCTCGCCCGCGCGCACAACCTCCAGGCGATCACGATCAAGGACCTCATCGAGTACCGGATCCGCAAGGAGAAGATGGTCCGGCGCGTGGCCACGACCCGCCTCCCCACGGAAATGGGCGACTTCACCGCCATCGCCTACGAGACGACCGTGGACGATCGCGTGCCGCTGGCTCTGGTGCTGGGAGACGTTTCCGATGGCCGGCCCGTTCTCGTCAGGGTCCACTCCGAATGCCTCACGGGGGACGTGTTCGGGAGCCAGCGCTGCGACTGCGGCTCCCAGCTGGAGAAGGCACTCGCCATCATCCGGCGCGAGGGCCGCGGCGTCTTCGTCTACATGCGCCAGGAAGGGCGCGGGATCGGCCTCATCAACAAGATGCGGGCCTACGAGCTCCAGGATCAGGGCAAAGACACGGTGGAGGCCAACCTGGCGCTCGGCTTCAAGGCCGATCTCCGGGACTATGGGATCGGCGCCCAGATCCTGCTGGATCTGGGGGTGAAGAGCATGCGGCTCCTGACCAACAACCCGAAGAAGATCGTCGGACTGGAGGGATACGGGCTTCACCTCGCCGAGCGCGTGCCGATCGAGATCCCGGCCACCGACTCGAACGTCCACTACCTGAGGACCAAGCGCGAAAAGCTCGGGCACCTCTTTTCCTCCCTCCCCTCCGACTGATATGGCAGGCCGGGCGCCCAGACCTCACAGGATCGGCGGGGGCGCCCGGACCGGACGCCGGCCCCCGCGCTTCGGCGTCATCGTCGCCCGCTTCAACGAGGCCCTCTCCAAACGGCTGCTCGACGGCGCGCTCGAGGCCTTCAGGAGCCAGGGCTGCGATCCTTCCCGCGTCGAGGTCCACTGGGTTCCGGGGTCCTTCGAACTGCCCCAGGCGGCGCTCCACCTGGCCCGGACCGGAAGATTCGCCGCGCTGGTCTGCCTGGGCGTCGTGATCCGCGGGGAGACCCCGCACTACGAGCACGTGGCCCGCGAGGCGGCCGCCGGAATCCGGGAGGTGGCTCTGGCCACGGGTGTGCCCGCCGCGTTCGGCGTCGTCACGGCGCTGAACGAGGCGCAGGCCTGGGAGCGGGCGGGCGGGAAGGTGGGGAACCGGGGGGAGGAGGCCGCGCTGGCGGCTTTGGAGATGGCGGAGTTCGTCTCCCGGGTGGGGCGGCGCCGTGGGTAAGCGCAGGAAGGCGCGGGAGCTGGCGCTTCAGTTTCTCTACCAGCTCGATCTGCGGGGGGAGGCGGATCCGGTCCCCTCCGCGGAGGAGTTCTGGAGCCGGCACCCCGTGGACCCCGAGGTGCGCGCGTTCTGTGAGGTGCTGGTGCGGGGGACGATGGTCCACCGAGGGAAGATCGACGAGCTGATCGCCCAGTACGCCGAGCACTGGGACCTGGAGCGGATGGCCGTGGTGGACCGCAACATTCTCCGCGCCGGCATCTTCGAGCTGCTCTGGACGACGGACATCCCGCCCAAGGTGGCGATCAACGAGGCCATCGAGGTGGCGAAGAAGTTCGGCACCCAGGAGTCCAGCCGGTTTATCAACGGCATCCTGGATCGGATCCACAAAGAGCTCCGCCCCGGGTAGCCCCCGCCCGCTCGCGAGTAGGAACGGGGCCGCGCGGGTGACGCGGGGAACGGGGGGCCCCACGGCGCGTGACAAGGGGCTAACGCGCATTTTTCACGAAAGGCGATGGCACGACCGGGCGGGTGGCGCAGGGTGCGGTCCTCGCGGGGCCGCGCGCAGTGGGCCCCCCTCGTCCCGTCCGCCGCGCGGAGCGCGGCGTTCGGGCGAGTGGGTGACGGAGCCGGCCCCGCGGGGGCTGCGCCCTGCGACAGGACCCGCCCGCCACAGGCCACGATCGTTCGTGAATAATCCGGGCTAAGCCGATCCGGTACGCGATCCTGTCGGACGTCCACGCGAACCTCGAGGCCCTCACCGCCGTCCTCGACCGGCTTACCGTCAGCGGCGCCGACGCCATCCTGTGCCTGGGCGACGTGGTCGGGTACGGGGCCGACCCGATCCCGTGCGTGGAGAAGCTCGCCGAGCGGGGGGCGCGCCTGATCGCCGGCAACCACGAGTACGGAACGACGGGCCGTCTGGACCTCGGCTGGTTCAACCCCTACGCGCGGGCGGCGGCCCTCTGGACGGCCTCCGTCCTGGACGACGCGCATCGCGAGTTCCTGGCCGGGCTGCCGCTCGTCTTGGAGGTGGAGGACGCCACGCTGGTTCACGGGAGCCCGCGGAACCCGGAGGAGTGGGACTACCTGATCACGCCCGAGGAGGGGTTCGACGTGTTTTCGGCCTTCGCGACCCGGCTCTGCTTCGTCGGCCATTCGCATCATCCCCGCGTCTGGTCGGTCGGGTCCTCGGGCCCGGAGTTCGATCCCGAGCCCGGGACGGTGCGCGTGGTGGCCGGGCGGCGCTACATCGTCAACGTGGGCAGTGTGGGACAGCCGCGGGATGGGGACCCGCGCGCCTGCTACGCCCTCTGGGACGTCGAGGCCGGGCGCGTCGCGCTCCATCGCGTCGAGTACGACGTTGCCGCCGCCCGAGAGAAGATTCTCAAAGCGGGGCTCCCCCGCTACCTCGGCGACCGCCTCCTCGATGGCCGCTGACTGGGTCGCCACGCTCGGGGCTCCGCGGGTCAGGATCCCCGCACTCCTGGCGTCGGCGGCCCTGCTGACGGTCGCATACCCGAGGGCCGACTGGTCACTCCTGGCCTGGGTCGCCCTGGTCCTGCTCTTCGCCTCGGCGCTCGTCCGATCGCCACGCCAGGCCCTGGCCGACGGCTGGCTGATGGGGACGGTCTTTTTCCTTCTCCTCCTCCGCTGGCTCGACCACACGTTCAGGAACTACAGCGCGATCCCGTGGCCTCTGACCTGGCTCCCGATCCTGGCGCTGGCGGCATACTGTGGGCTCTACTTCGCTCTGGTGGCGGCCACCGTGAGCTGGCTCCGCCAGCGTGTGGGGGCCGGTTGGGCCTTGGCGGCGGCGCCGTTTCTGTGGGTGGTGGGGGAGTGGCTCCGCGGATGGATCCTCTCGGGATTTCCCTGGGGGCTCCTCGGCTACTCCCAGTACCGCCAGCTCCTGCTGATCCAGATCGCCTCGGTCACCGGCGTGTACGGCGTGTCCTTCGCCATCGTCGCCGTGAACGCGGCGTTGGCTGGCCTCGTGGGGCTCGGATGGCGGCGAGCGGCGTGGGGGCTGGCCTGGGTCGCTACGCTGCTCGTCGGGACCCTGGCTTTTGGTCACGTCTCGCCGGGGCTTCTGCCCCCCCCGGACGAGCTGATCGTGGTTGCGGTCGTTCAGCCGTCCATCGAGCAGACGCTCAAGTGGGACCCGGCCTATCAGAAAGAGACAATCCGCATCTACACGAGCCTGACCCGCGAGGCCGGCCGGGGAAACCCGGCCGTCGTTGTCTGGCCCGAGACGGCCGCCCCGATCTTTCTCCGCCGGGACCCGGCCCTGGTGGCGGAGCTCCAGGCCCTTTCGGGAGAGGTCCGAGCCCCCCTCGTGATCGGGTCCCTGGACGGAGATGGGCGGGGGCTCTACAACAGCGCGATTCTGCTGGAAACACAGGGGATTAGGGCCAAGTATGATAAGATACATCTCGTCCCGTTCGGGGAATATGTCCCGCTCTCGTGGCTGATCGGCTTCGTCCGGGGCTGGGCCGAGTTCATCTCGGAGTTCCAGTCCGGTCGGGTCCCGAAGGTGTTCGACGAGGCGGATCCCCCGTTCGGGGTCGTGATCTGCTACGAGGGGATCTTTCCCGAACTGTTCAGGGAATTTGTCGCGGGGGGAGCCGCGTACATGGTGAACATCACGAACGACGCGTGGTTCGGCACGACGAGCGGGCCGTGGCAGCACCTGGCGATGCTGCCGTTCCGCGCTGTGGAGCACCGCGTGGCGGTTGCCCGCGCGGCCAATACCGGCGTCTCCGCGTTCGTCTCTCCGAGCGGACGCATCACGAAGACGCTGGGGCTCTTCGAGCGTGGAGTGCTGAGCGACAGGATTGTCGCGAACCCCCGCGGCGGCACCTTCTACACGCGCTTCGGAAACCTCTTCGCGTATCTCTGCCTGGCGGTGTCCGCCGCCGGGTGTTTCTTCGCGCGCCTTCGGAGGAGTCATTAGCCCATGCTCGGCGAGCTGAAGCGCGACGTCCTCGACCTCGAGAAGCGCCTCGACGACCTCCGGGGGCACCTTTGACCTTCCCGCCAAGGAAGACCGCCTCCGCCTGATCGAGGCCGAGATGGCCTCGCCCGTCTTCTGGGAGGACAACCGGCGCGCCCAGGGTCTGGTCCAGGAGCGCTCCGAGCTGACGCGGGTCGTCGGGCGCTGGCGGGAGCTGTCCACCGCGGCCGAGGAGCTGCGCCTCCTCTGGGAGATGGCGGTGGAGGAAGGTGACGAGAGCGTCGCGGCGGAGATCGAAGACGGGCTCCACCGCCTCCGCCAGTCGCTCGAAGAGTTCGAGCTGAAGGTCATCCTCTCGGCCGCCCACGACCGGAAGAACGCCATCGTCTCCATCCACCCGGGCGCCGGCGGGACGGAGTCCCAGGACTGGGCCCAGATGCTCGTGCGCATGTATCTCCGATGGGCGGAGCGCTCGGGCTTCAAGGCCGAGGTGGTGGACCTGCTCCCGGGCGAGGAAGCCGGCATCAAGTCGGCGACCATCGAGGTGAGCGGCGAGTACGCCTACGGCTATCTGAAGGGCGAGACCGGAGTCCACCGGCTGGTGAGGATCTCCCCCTTCGATGCCTCCCGGCGCCGTCACACCTCGTTCGCGTCCGTCTCGGTGATCCCCGAGGTGGAGGACGTGGAGGTCGTGGTCAGGGACGAGGACCTTCGGATCGACGTCTTCCGCTCGTCGGGACCGGGCGGCCAGGGGGTCAACACCGCGGACTCCGCGGTGAGGATCACGCACCTCCCGAGCGGGATCGTCGTCCAGTGCCAGAACGAGCGCTCCCAGCTGCGCAACCGGGACACGGCCCTCCGCATCCTGCGGGCGCGGCTCTACCAGGTGTACGAGAAGAAGCAGCGGGAAGAACTGGCGGAGCTGACGGGGGAGAAGAAGGAGATCGCCTTCGGCAGCCAGATCCGTTCCTACACGTTCCACCCGTACCAGCTCATCAAGGATCACCGGACCGGCCTCGAAGCGGGCAACGTCGAGGCCGTCATGGATGGCGAGATCGATGCCTTCATCCGGGCTTACCTCCTGTCGGGCAAGCCGGTGTAATATGGACGAGAACGACCTCATCCGGCGCCGTCACGAGAAGCTGGCGGCTCTGCGGGCCCGAGGTGTGGATCCCTTCGGGGGGCGGTACCCGGTCACCCACTGGGCCGGCCGTCTCGTCGGCCACCTGAGCGCGGCCACCGAGGAGGAGCTCAAGGGGGTCGGGCCCGTCGCCGTCGCCGGACGCATCCTGACCCTCCGGCACCACGGGAAGACCTGCTTCGCGACCCTCCAGGATTACACCGGGAGCATCCAGCTCTACGCGCGCGCCGACCAGCTCGGGGACGAGTACGGGCTCTTCACGGACCTGGACGCCGGCGATGTCGTCGGCGTCACGGGGGAGCCGTTCAGGACGCGGACCGGCGAGCTCACGGTCGCGGTGAAGTCCTTCGCCTTCCTGACGAAGGCCCTGCGCCCGCTCCCCGAGAAGTGGCATGGCCTCAAGGACGTCGAGCGGCGCTACCGCCAGCGCTATCTCGACCTGGTCGTGAACGCGGAGTCCCGGGCGGTCTTCCGGCTGAGGAGCCGCCTCGTGAAGGAGATCCGCGACTTCCTGGACGCGCGGGGCTTCCTGGAGGTGGAGACGCCGATGATGCAGCCGATCCCCGGCGGCGCGGCGGCGCGCCCCTTCATCACCCACCACAACGCGCTGGATCTGGACCTCTACCTCCGCGTGGCCCCGGAGCTCTACCTGAAGCGGCTCGTCGTCGGGGGCGTCGATCGGGTCTACGAGATCAACCGGAACTTCAGGAACGAGGGGATCTCCACGGAGCACAACCCCGAGTTCACGATGCTGGAGTTCTACCAGGCCTACGCCGACTACGGCGACCTGATGGAGCTGACCGAGACGCTGGTCTGCCATCTGGCGCAAACCCTCCTGGGGTCCTTGCGGCTGACCTATCAGGGGGAGCCGGTCGATCTCACCCCGCCGTGGCGGCGGGTGAAGTTCCACGAGGCGATCGCCCAGGAGCTGAAAGTTCCCGTGACGCCGGAGGCCGATCCCTGGGAGCTGATCCGCGGCCCGGCTCAGGGTCGGGTCGTTCACGTGGATCCGGCGGGCACCCGCGCGAAGCACTGGAAGGCCCTCTTCGAGACGCTCGTCGAGCCTACGCTCGAGCGGCCGACCTTCGTCATCGAGTTCCCGGTCGAGCTGTCGCCGCTCTCCAAGCGGAGCCGGGACCACCCGGCCCTGGTCGACCGGTTCGAGCTCTTCGTCGCGCGCCTGGAGCTCGCGAACGCCTTCAGCGAGCTGAACGACCCCGAGGAGCAGCTGGAGCGCTTCACCCAGCAGGCCGCCGAGCGCGCCCGCGGCGACGAGGAGGCGCACTGGCTGGATCACGACTTCGTGCGCGCCCTCGAGTACGGGATGCCGCCGACGGCGGGCGAGGGGATCGGGATTGACCGGCTCGTGATGCTCTTCGCCGACCAGCCCTCGATTCGCGATGTGATCCTCTTCCCGCAACTGCGTCCCGAGGCCCCGGAATGAGCCGGCGCGGCCTGCCGTTCGAGCTGTTCCTGGGACTCCGGTACCTCCGGGCCCGCGGCCACCGCGCCAACCTGTCGCTCTTCGTCTGGATCGGCGTCGGCGGCGTCTTCCTCGGTGTCAGCGCGCTGATCGTGGTCCTGGCGGTCATGACGGGATTTCAAGACGGGATCAGGGACAAGATCATCGCCGCCAACCCCCATATCCTGATCTTCGAGGGAGGCGGGCGGGGGATGCGCGACCCCGCGGCCCTGATGGAGCGGATCAAGGACGTCCCCGGAGTAAGGTCCGCCACGCCGTTCGTGATGCAGCAGGCGCTCTTCACGGTCGGGGGCGGCGGCGCCACGGGCGGCCTGGTCCGCGGCGTGGACTTGGCGAGCGAGTCGGTCCGGAAGGATATCGCCCGGCAGATCAAGATGGGGAGCCTCGAGCGGCTGGAGCGGGGCGGGGGAGAGCCCGCGATCATCCTCGGCCGCGAGCTGGCCCGGACGCTCGGGGTCATCCCGGGAGAGAGCCTCACCGTGATCTCCCCCCAGGGGGCGCTCACGGCGGTCGGGATGGTGCCCAAGATGCGGCGCTTCACGGTGGCCGCCACCTTTGAGGTCGGCATGTACGAGTACGACTCCTCCCTGGCCTACGTGACCCTGGAGGCGGGGCGGGAGTTCGCCGGCCTCGGTGACCGCGTGACGGGGATCGAGGTCAAGCTCCGCGACCCCTTCGAGGCCAAGGCGGCCGCCCGGGCCATCGCCCAGCGGCTCGGCTTCCCCTACCTCCTCAGGGACTGGATGGAGATGAACCGGAACCTCTTCAATGCGCTGCAGCTGGAGAAGCTGGCCCTCTTCATCATCGTGACGATCATCGTGCTGGTGGCGGCCTTCGCGATCATCGGGCACCTCATCCTGCTGGTGGCCGAGAAGCGGAAAGAGATCGGGATCCTGAAGGCGATGGGGGCGCCCGCCGGAAGCGTGGGAGCGGTGTTCCTCTCCGTCGGGATGCTGATCGGGCTCGTGGGGACGGCGGCGGGGAGCGCGGTGGGGCTCGGCCTTATCTGGGTCCAGAACACCTACCGGATCATCCGGCTGGCGGGCGACGTCTATCAGATCGATTACCTTCCCATGAAGCTCACCTGGAGCGACTTCGGGCTGATCATCGGGGCGACGCTCCTGATCGCCTTCGTCTTCACGCTCCTGCCCGCGCGGCGGGCCGCCCGGCTCGACCCGGTGGAGGTGCTCCGCTATGAGTGAGCTCGTGGCGGTGCGCGATCTCGAAAAGGAGTACCGGGGCGGCCCCGAGGTGGTGCGCGTGCTCAAGGGGGTGTCCCTCTCCGTGGCCCGAGGGGAGGTGGTGGCCCTCGTCGGGGCGTCAGGCGTCGGGAAGTCCACGCTCCTCCACCTCCTCGGCGCCCTGGATCGCCCGACGGCGGGGCAGGTCGTCTTCGACGGGGAGGACGTCTTCGCGCGGTCCGAGAGCGGCCTGGCCCGCTTCCGCCGGACGGAGGTCGGGTTCATCTTCCAGTTCTACAACCTGCTGGGGGAGATGACAGCGTTGGAGAACGCCATGCTTCCCGCCCTGCTCCAGCGGCTGCCGTGGGAGGAGGCGCGGTCCCGTGCGGCGGACGCCCTTCACGAAGTGGGTCTCGGCGACCGCCTCACGCACCGCCCGGGAGAGCTCTCGGGCGGCGAGCAGCAGCGGGTGGCCATCGCCCGCGCGGTGATGCACCGGCCGCGGCTCGTACTGGCCGACGAGCCGACGGGCAACCTGGACCCCAAGACCAGCGAGGTGATCTTCGACCTGTTCCTCAGGCTTGAGGCGGAGCGCGGGCTGACCTTCGTCATCGCCACCCACAACCAGGACCTGGCCCGGAAGGCCGATCGAGGGTACCGGCTCGTGGACGGGCGCGCCGCCACCTGGCCGTAGGGCGAGCCGCAGGACGTCGCGGGGCTGCCGGGCGAGACGAGCGACTCCCGTGGGCTGGGCTCCACGAGTCGCGAGGCGAGCAAACTCTGAAGGGCCCCGCCGTCCGAGGCGAGCAAGATGAAGCCGGGCGAGCCACCGGAACCCGGGGAATGCTCCTCCCGCTCAGACCTCCTTACCTCGACCGCCTGCGCTCGCTCGGGCGCCTCCGCTGCCCCCCCCCATCCCCCCGAGGCGGGGGGTAGGCTTCGTCCCTCCGGGACTCAGCGCGCTGCGGCGCCCTGCGCTTCGCGCGCGGCTACGGCTCGTCGGATTCGCTCCTTGGAGCATTCCCCGGGTCCCGGGGCGTGGTAGACTGTCACCTGTCGGCAACCTTCCTACTGCGGGGGCGACCATGAGCGAAGCGATCAGGATCACGCGGACGACGACGAAAAAGCCGAAGCCGAAGGACAGCGAGCTGACCTTCGGCACGGTCTTCACCGACCACATGTTCCTGGCGGACTTCCAGGAGGAGAAGGGCTGGTACGACCCGCGCGTCGAGCCGTACGGCCCCCTGACCCTGGACCCGGCCACGGCCGTGTTCCATTACGCCCAGGCCATCTTCGAGGGGCTGAAGGCGTTCCGCGGCGGGGACGGAAAGGTGCGCCTGTTCCGTCCCCAGAAGCACGTCGAGCGGCTCAACCGCTCCGCCCGGCGGATCTGCATCCCGGAGCTGGACCCTGACTTCGCGCTCCGGTCGCTCGTGGAGCTGGTGAAGCTCGAGCGGGACTGGGTGCCGGGGAGCGTCGGGACCTCGCTCTACGTCCGGCCCACGGTCATCGCCACCGAGCCCTTCCTGGGCGTCCGCCCGGCGAAGGCCTACGTGTACTTCGTGATCCTGTCGCCCGTCGGCGCCTACTACCCGGAGGGCATGAACCCGGTCAAGATCCTCGTCATGGAGAAGTACGTCCGCGCGGTGCCGGGCGGGGTCGGCGAGGCCAAGACCGGCGGTAACTACGCCGCGAGCCTCCTTCCCGCCGAGGAGGCCCACGCCGCGGGGTTCACCCAGGTCCTCTATCTCGACGGCGTCCACCGCCGCCTGATCGAGGAAGTCGGGACCATGAACCTCATGGTCAGGATCGGCGATGAGGTCATCACGCCCCCGCTGGCCGGAACGATCCTCGCGGGTGTCACCCGGGACTCGGCGCTGACGCTCCTCAGGGAGTGGGGGGTCGCCGTGTCGGAGCGGCAGATCGGGATCGACGAGGTCATCGCCGCCGCCCGCAAGGGAACGCTTCGGGAAGTCTGGGGGACGGGCACGGCGGCGGTCATCTCGCCCGTGGGCGAGCTCTCGTACCGGGGGGAGCGCATCGTTATCAACGACGGGCGGATCGGCGATCTGACCGGGCGCCTCTACCAAGCCATCGTGGACATCCAGTACGCCCGGGTCCCGGACACCCGCGGCTGGACCCTGGAAGTTTAGTGCGAGCCGCAGGACGTCGCGGGGCCGCAGGGCGAGCAGCAGCCCGGCCTGGGGCTGGGGCCCCAGCGGGCGAGGCGAGCGAAATCGGAGGATCCCCGCCGTCCGAGGCGAGCAAGATGAAGCCGGGCGAGCCGCAGGGAGTCGCGTTCGGGTCGTTTGCTCAAAGCTTTCAAGGGGTTGCTTCGGTCTCGGAAGAAAAGGCTAGGAGGGGCCTTCCCCCTGGGATATAATCTGGCTAAATTGCTGTCCGGGAAGGAAAACCCGGGCAAAACCGTGTAGGAGAGAACCAGTGTTCGAGCGATTCACGGAAAGGGCGCGGCGGGTCATCATCCTGGCCAGGGAGGAAGCGGGGCGCTTCCGTCACGATTTCGTTGGCACGGAGCATATCCTCCTGGGCCTCATCCGCGACGGGGAAGGAATCGCAACCGCCGTCCTCCAGCGGCTCGGGCTCCGTCTCGAGACCGTGAAGGCTGAGGTCGAACGCGCCCTCGCCGGCTTTCCCAAGACCCTGACCTTCGGGGAGGTTCCCTTCACCCCCCAGGCCAAGCGGGTCCTCGAGCTTTCGATCGAAGAAGCGCGCCAGCTCGGTCACAACTACATCGGCACCGAGCACCTGCTCCTCGGCCTCATGAAGGAGGGGCAGTGCATCGCCGCCAAGATCCTCGAGTCGCTGGGCGCGCGGCTGGAAGAGGTGCGTCAGGAAACGCTGGCCCTCCTCGGCGACCAGTACTACCCCCGCCCCAAGAAGCGCTCCCAGACCCCCGTCCTGGACGAGTTCGCGCGGGATCTCACGCAGCTGGCGCGCGAAGGGAAGCTCGACCCCGTCATCGGCAGGGAGATGGAGATCGAGCGCGTCATCCAGGTGCTCTCCCGGCGGACGAAGAACAACCCCGTCCTCATCGGGGAGCCCGGCGTGGGCAAGACGGCTATCGTCGAGGGGCTGGCCCAAAAAATCGTCAACCACGACGTCCCCGACGTGCTCGTGAACAAGCGGTTGCTCCAGCTGGACCTGGGAGCCCTCGTGGCAGGCACGAAGTACCGCGGCCAGTTCGAGGAGCGCCTCAAGGCGGTCATGAAGGAGATCCGCCAGTCCGAGAACGTGATCCTGTTCCTGGACGAGCTCCACACCCTGATCGGGGCGGGCGCGGCCGAGGGCGCCATCGATGCGTCCAACATGCTCAAGCCCGCTCTCAGCCGTGGTGAAATCCAAACCATTGGGGCCACGACCCTCGACGAGTACCGCAAGTACATCGAGAAGGACGGGGCGCTGGAGCGGCGGTTCCAGCCCATCATCGTTCGCGCGCCGTCGGTGACCGAGGCCATCGAGATCATCCGAGGGCTCCGCCACAAGTACGAGGCCCACCACCGGGTCAAGATCACCGACGAAGCGATCGACGCCGCCGTGAAGCTCGCGGACCGGTACATCACGGAACGGCAGCTGCCCGACAAGGCCATCGACGTCATCGACGAGGCCTCCTCGCGGACCCGGCTGATGGCGCTGACCCCGCCCCCCGAGATCAAGGAACTGGAGAAGGAAATCGAGCGCGTCGTCCGGGAAAAGGACATGTACCTGGAGGCCCAGGAGTTCGAAAAGGCCGCCTCCCTGCGCGAGAAGGAAAAGCACC
>JACPSW010000132.1 GCA_016193045.1 Candidatus Rokuibacteriota bacterium
CTCTTGCGGCGCCCCGCGCCGTCCGATGACCTCGCCGCCCAGTTCGAGAGGATCCAGAAGGGCGTGCGCTGCGCCCACTCGCTGGAGGAGAGCCTCTGCATCCTGGAGCTGATTCTCAAAAACCGGGACGTGCCGGGCGATCTCGTGGAGTGCGGGGTCTTCAAGGGGGGCATGACGGCCAAGTGGAGCCTGCTCGCCCGGCGCCTCGACCGGACGCTCTACGCCTACGACTCCTACACGGGGCTTCCCGATCCCGCGCGGTACGGGACGGGCGAGCAGGTCGGCGCGTACGCGGCGAAGCTGGAGCGCGGCGACAGCTACCGGGGCAGCCTGGAGGAGGTCCGGGCCAACGTCGCCGCGTACGGGCATCTGGAGAGCTGCCGGTTCGTCAAGGGGTGGTTCGAGGATTCCTTCAGGCGGGCGGACGCGCATCCGGCCGCCATTGCCTTCGCGTTCCTGGACGTGGATCTGACCCTTTCCTTCCGGCAGTGTCTCGAGTTCGTGTGGCCGCGGCTGTCCGACGGCGGGATCCTCTTTTCCCACGAGGCGCGGGATCCCGAGATCGCCGCGGAGATCGCGCGGTTCGGCCTGCTGAAAGGGGAGCATCGGGGAGTCGGCTCCGGCCTGGGGCCGAACCTGGACAACCTGTGCTGGGTGGCCAAGCGGTGAAGGGGGCGCGGCGGGTGGGGTTGACCCTCGGCGTCGCGGAGCCGGGCGGAGGAAGCCGGAGCTTCGCCCGCGTCCTGGCCGACTGGCTGCCGCGCTACGGGTTCGAGGTGGCGTCCGATCCGGCCGAGCCGTGCGACGTGCTGCTGGTGTTCGCCCACTTCGCCGACTACCGGACGCTCAAGCGTCAAAAGGCGCGCGGCGTCAAGCTCGTGCACCGGATCGACGAGCGGCTCGAGCCGAACGAGTCGCGGGCCCGGCGGAAGAAGCACGCGTTCATCGCCAAGCTCAACACGCTGGTGGACGTGACGGTCTTCCAGAGCCGGTTCGCCCAGGACAACATGTCGCCCATCCTCTCCTGCCCCCGGTCGCGGGTGATCCACAACGGCGTGGACCCCGCCCTGTTCAGCGCCGACGGGCCGGCGCCGCCGCTCGAGGGCCGCCCCCGGGCGCTCCACGTCTCGTGGTCCGTCGGGGAGTCCAAGCGCCTGGACCGCATCGGCGGGCTCCTCGACGCCCTGCCGCGGGAGGCCCGCGTGTACCTGGTCGGGCGTCAGGCCGAAGCCGATCTGCCCTTCCTGGCCGATCCGCGCGTGCGCGTGCTCGGTGTGAAGAGCCGCGAGGAGGTGGCCTCCCTGATGCGCGGCTCGGACTTCTTGTTCTTCCCCTCCGAATTCGACCCGTGCCCCAACACGGTCATCGAGGCGATGGCCTGCGGCCTGCCCGTCCTCTACCATCCGAGCGGTGGGACGGTGGAGCTGGTGGGGGACGCCGGAGTGCCGTTTTCGGGCTCTCTGGAAACCGATGTGAATCGTCTCTTGACGGAGAGACCGGCGCTGAGCGCGCGCGGCCTGGCGCGGGCCCAGGAGTTTTCCGCCGAGCGGGTGGCCGCGCGGTATGCGGAGGTCATGCGCGACCTCCTGGAGGACGCCTGATGGGAGCCCTGAAGCGCGCGGTCCGGGACTTCGACGCGGCCTTCCTCGGCGGGCGGCTGCGTCACGCCTACCATTACGGGCTCGGGCCGCGCCGCCCGAAGATGCTCTCCGTGGAGCCGACCAGCCGCTGCAACCTCAACTGCCCCTTCTGCCTGGTCGGGCTCCAGAACAGCCTGCCGTCCACCGAGCACGACCTCCTCCCGCGGGGGATGGGCACGATGGAGATGGACCTCTACCGGAAGATCGTGGGGGACGCCGCCGACTTCGGCATCGAGAAGATGCAGCTCCACTTCCAGGGGGAGCCGCTGCTGCACAAGGGGCTCCCCGAGATGGTGCGGCTCGCGACGGCGGCCGGCATGTCCACCCAGATGTTCACCAACGGGCTGCCGCTCACGGAGACGACGGCGGACAAGCTGCTGGACGCCGGGCTGGGCATGCTCCGCTTTTCGGTGGACGGGGTCACGGAGGAGGTGTACCAGAAGAACCGCGTGGGCGGCGAGTTCGCCCGCGTCTACCGGAACATGAAGATGATGGCCGGCAAGGCGCGCGCCCGCCGCTCGCCGATCCGGCTGGAGTGGCAGATGATCGCCATGCGGAACAACGAGCACGAGATCGAGCGGGCGGCGGGGATGGCCCGGGAGATCGGGCTCAACTTCTTCGTGAAGAGCTTCGCCGTGACGGACCCCAAGGCGGTGCCGCTCGACCCGAAGTACCAGCGGCGGCTCCACATCAAGCCCTGCCAGGATATCTACCGCGCCATCTTCGTGTACTGGAACGGCGACGTCGTGCCGTGCTGCTACGATCAGGAAGGCAAGGCGATCGTGGGGAACCTCGGCCGGCAGACGCTCCGGGAGGTTTGGGACTCCCCGATCTACGCGGCGCTGCGGCGCCGGATCGACCGCGCCTACCGCCGGCCCGAGGAGGAGCCCGAGCTCTGCAAGACCTGCCTCAAGTGGGGGCACGAGCCGTGGAAGACGTCCGACGGGAAGACGATCTGGGGCGCCGAAGGGGCCAGGGGGGAAATCCCGCCCGATGACGATCTGGTCTGACCCCGCGCCGTGCTGAGAGCGTGCCTTCCGAAACCCGAGGCGGTCGGCGGCGGGACCGCGTCGTTCTACCAGAACCTCCGCACCTTCCTGGCATCGGCGGGCATCCCGTTCACGGACCGCCTCGAGGACGCCTGGGACGTGCTCTTCGTGAACTCCTGGGGGCTCTCCTTCCGGACGGCCCTGCACGCCAAGCGCTCGCATCCGTCGGCGAAGCTGCTCCACCGGGTGGACGGCTCGGCGCTGGATTACGGGCGGGAGGCCATCGCCGATCTCCGGCAGGCCCGCGTCAACCTCCTCGCCGACCTGACGGTCTTCCAGAGCCAGTACGGCAGGCACGCGACCACCCGGAAGTACCGGGTCATCCGGCAGGACGGCCCCGTCATCCACAACCCCGTGGACGTCGAGCGCTTCCGCCCCGAGGGGGAACGGGTCCCGCTGCCCGGGAAGGTCCGGGTGTGCGCCGTGACCCACAGCACCAACCCGCGGAAGGGCGCGGCGGCCCTGTATGCCCTGGCCGCCGCCCACTCCGCGGTCCAGTTCATCCTGGTCGGCCGCTACGAGGGGCTGCCCGCCCTCGGCAATCTCCACTTCCTCGGCTATGCGGATCGGGACGCGCTGCCCCGACTGCTCAGATCCTGTGACGTCTTCCTGATGCTGGCGGAGAACGAGGCGTGCCCCAACGTGGTCCTGGAAGCGATGGCCAGCGGGCTGCCGGTCCTCTACCGCGACAGCGGCGGCACTCCCGAGCTGGTCGGGGACTGCGGCCGCGCCGTGGAGCCCGAGACGTTCGCCGACGCCCTCGCGTGGGCGCTGGAGGCAGGGAAGGCGCTGGGGGAGGCCGCCCGGCGGCGCGCCGTGGAGCGGTTTTCGCCCGCCGTCGTCTTTCCGCGGTACCTGGAGGCGCTCGAGCGCTGCCGGCGGCGGCCGCTGCCTCGCCGGTTGGACTGGCCGGGACTCCTCAGGGTGGACCCGGCGATTCTGCTGAGCGTGGCGGGGTGGGGGGCGGCGCGAGCGGCGGCCCGGCTGTGGGTCAGCGCCCGATGACGAAGCCCCTCTCCGTCGCCTGGTCGGTTCCGGTCAACCACTCGAATTACGACCGGATGCCGGCCTCCGTGTGGATCCGCTGCTTCCAGCTCATCCCCTACCTGGAGCGCCTCGGCATCCGCTCGACCGTCAACGAGGGGCTGGCGGAGGCCGACGTCACCGTCTTCGTCCGCATGCAGGACGAGACCGCCTACCGCCTCGCCGCCGAGGCCAAAGCGCGAGGGACAAAGGTGGCGCTCGACCTGTGCGTGAACTACTTCGACGAGACCGGGATCGTGGAGGGCGGCTACGGGGTGACGCGCGCCCACGTGGACGAATGCCGCCGGATGGTCTCGCTGGCGGACGTCGTGATCGCAGGCTCCGCCTTCATCGCCTCCCGGGCGCGGGAGTTCCACGCGCGCGTGACCTACCTGCCGGAGTCCGTGAACCGCGAGCACTTTCGCTACACCAAGGCGTACGACGGAGCGCGCGGCTGGTTCGGGCCCGCGCCCGTGACGGCCACCTGGTGCGGGTATGCCGTCAAGGCGCTCGAGCTCGAGCCCTTCCTCCCGCTCTTTGCCGCGCGCAAGATCCCCCTGGTGATCATCTCCGAGCGTCGCCCCTCCCTGTCCGTTCCCTTCCGGTTCGTCCGGTGGCGGTACGCCTCGCTGCCGAGGAACCTCGTGCGGGGGGACTTCTGCATCGCCCCGCGCCAGCTCGATTCGCCCTACAACCTGGGCCACAGCCTGTTCAAGATCGGGGTCTTCCTGGCCGAGGGGGTGCCGGCCCTGGCCTCGCCGGTCCCGTCCTACCGCGAGGTGCTGATCCCGGAGCGCACCGGCCTGCTGTGCGACTCCCTCCGGGACTGGGAGGAGGCGCTCGACCGGGTGAGGGAGGACCGGGAGCTGCTCCGGAGATGGTCGGCCGAGGCGCACGAAGCGATGCGGCCGTACCTCACCGAGGCGGTCGCCCGGCGGTACGCCGAGCTGTTCCGGGAGCTGGCGTCGTGAAGGCCTTGCTGAAGCGGGTCATTCCCGCCGCGTGGCTCCTGCGGCAGCTCCTGAGGCTGGACAGCTGGCTCTACCGGACGATCTCGCGCGTCGCCGTGTGGCACGGCGGCGGGCTCCATCCCAAGCATCGCCTGACCGGCTACCACGACTTCTTCGTCCGCAACATCCGCGCCGGCGAGCGGGTGCTCGACATCGGGTGCGGCAACGGCGTGCTGGATGACCAGATCGTGAAGGCGGCGGGGGCCCGGGTCAGGGGGGTGGATCGGGACCGCTCGGCGATCGCCTATGCCCGCCGCCACTACCGGGACGAGCGGCTGACCTTCGTGGAGGGCGACGCCCAGGACGGCGGGATCGAGGGCCCCTTCGACGTGGTGATCCTGTCCAACGTCCTCGAGCACCTGGACAAGCGCGTGGACTTCCTGCGATCGATCAGGGAGCGGGTCCGGCCTGACCGGGTGCTGATCCGGGTGCCGCTCTACGACCGCGACTGGCGGGTTCCCCTGAAGGGCGAGCTGGGGGTGGACTCCCTGCTGGATCCCACGCACTTCGTCGAGCACACGCGGGAGGCGTGGTTCGCCGAGGTCCAGGGGGCGGACCTCCGGGTGCGGGAGTTCGAGGTCCGCTGGGGCGAGCTGTGGATGGTCTGCGTCCCGGCCGAGCCGCGGTCATGACCGCGCTGCCGTCGGGCCTCGTCCTGTTCTTCACCTACGGCGTGTCGCTCAGGACCTGGGCCGACGGGGGCCTGCTCGATCGCGAGGTCGAGCTGTACCGGCTCCTCCGCCCTCACGTCGGTCGCCTCGCCTTCGTCACGTACGGCGGCCCCGAGGACCTCGGCTACGCGGATCACCTGGACGTTCCACGGGGCGTGGACGGCCGTGGTGGCCAAGTGGCTCTTCCGGAAGAAGCTGATCGTCCGCGGCGGGTTCGTCTGGTCCCTCAACCGCGAGCGCGAGCTGCCGGGCGCGTGGACGAACCGCGTGGCGCGGAGGCTCGAGGGCCTGGCGCTTCGGGCGGCGGACCGGGCCGTCGTCACGAGCGAGTGGGCCAAGGAGTATCTGGTGTCCCGCTACCGGCTGGCGCCGGAGCGAGTCAGCGTCATCCCCAACCACGTGAATACTCGCCTCTTCGCCCCCGATGGAGGCGAGCGGGAGAAGGGGCTCGTCTGCTTCGTCGGCCGCCTCAGCCCGGAGAAGAATCTGCCCGCCCTGATCGAGGCGCTGAGCGGAATCCCCGGCGCGCGGCTCCGGCTGATCGGCGCTGGGGCCGAGCTGGCGCGGCTCCGGGAGCGGGCGCGGGAGGCGGACGTTGTCGTGGAGTTCACCGGCAGCGTCCCGAACCCTCAGCTCCCGGCCCTGCTGAACCGGGCGGAGCTCTTCGTGCTGCCGTCGCTCTACGAGGCGAATCCCAAGAGCCTCCTGGAAGCGATGGCGTGCGGGCTGCCGGTCCTCGGCTCGGACGTCGACGGGATCCGCGAGATCATCCGCCACGGGGAGACGGGCTCGCTCTGCCGGCCGGACGCCGCGAGCTTCCGCGCGGGAATCGAGGCCCTGCTCGCCGACGCTCCGCTCAGGCAGCGTTTGGGGGAGAACGCGCGGCGACACGTGCTCGAGCGCAACTCCATCGAGGCCATCCTGAAGCTGGAGCTCGACGTTCTCACGGAGGCTCTGGGCGCTCCGTGATCGCCTATTTTTCCCCCGGCCCCACGCGCTCGTTCTGGGAGGACCACTGGGCCGGGCATACCCTCGAGGAGCTGCTGGGGGAGGCCCGCCGCTCGCCCCTGACGGGGCTCATCGAGGCGGCCCTGCCTCCCCGGGGCCGGGTCCTGGAAGCCGGCTGCGGCCTCGGCCAGTACGTGCTGCTCTTCCGGGAGCGGGGCCGGCGCGCGGTCGGCGTCGATCGGACCTTCGAGCCGCTCCGCGAGTGCCGCAAGGCTTCTCCCGGGGCGCCCGTGGCCCTCATGGATCTCCGCTGCCTCGGCTTCCGTCCGGGGGCATTCTCGGCCTACGTGTCCCTCGGGGTGGTCGAGCACGACCCCGAGGGACCCGACGCGATCCTCCGCGAGGCCCGGCGGGTCCTCGAGCCCGGCGGCGTCCTGATCCTGTCGGTCCCTTACCTCAACGGGGTGAGGCGCCTCGGGACCTGGTGGATCCGCCTCCGGAACCGGCGCGTCCGGGCCGCCGGGGGCGAGTTCTACCAGTTCGCGTTCTCGCGGCGCGAGGTGCGCGCGTTCCTCGAGCGGAACGGCTTCCGCGTCCGGTCGCTCTCGCCCTATGATCCGGCGCGCCTCCTCAGGAAGGCCCTCGGCCGCGTGGTCCGTCCCCCTCACCCTGCCCTCTCCCCCCGGGGGGGAGAGGATGAAGGTGAGGGGATTATAAGTGGGGTGAGGGGGGCAGAGGGCGCCAGGTTTACGCGCGCGGGGCGGCGCCTCCTCTACACACCGCCCCTGCTCCGTTTGCTCGGTCACATGATCCTGTTCGTGGCCGTGAAGGCGGAGTGAGCGCCCGCCATGCCCCGGGTGTCGGTCCTGATGAGCGTCCACAACGGCGAGCGGTGGGTCGGCGAGGCGGTGGAGAGCATCCTGGGCCAAACGCTCGGCGACCTCGAGTTCATCGTGGTGGACGACGGATCCGAAGACGCGACGGGACCGATCCTCGACCGGCAAAAAGATCCGAGGCTCCGGGTGGTCCACCAGCCCCCGTCGGGGCTGACCGTCTCGCTCAACCGCGCCTGGCGGCTGTCGGGGGCCGCGCTCCTCGCGCGGATGGATGCCGACGACCTGGCGCATCCCGACCGGCTCGCCCGGCAGGTGGCCTTGCTCGACGCCCATCCCGACGTGGGATTGCTGGGGACCGGCTGCCGGGAGACTTCCGTGACGGGCGAGG
>JACPSW010000124.1 GCA_016193045.1 Candidatus Rokuibacteriota bacterium
CCCGCACCGCCACCTTCTTGTCCTTCGTGTGCAGCACCTTCGTGATCGCGGACGTCAGCGTCGTCTTGCCGTGATCGATGTGCCCGATCGTCCCTACGTTCACGTGCGGCTTCGTCCGCCCGTACTTCGCCCTGGCCATTCCTGACTCCCCCCGCTCCGCCATCGGTTCAGTGTTGCGCTATTTCTTCGCAGCCTCGCCTCGGCCGGCGGGACGCGCCGGGTTTCGCTCGCCTCGCCCGCTGGGGCCCCCGCCCCAGGCCGGTCTGCGGCTCGCCCTGCGGCCCCGCGACGGCCTGCAGCTCGCACATCTTTTCGCAGGCTCGCCTCGGACGGCGGGGCCCCAGCCCCGCGACGGCCTGCAGCTCGCACGGCGGGAATGGAGCCCATGACCGGACTTGAACCGGTGACCCCGTCCTTACCAAGGACGTGCTCTACCGACTGAGCTACATGGGCGCTGGAGCGGG
Source organism: Candidatus Rokuibacteriota bacterium (assembly GCA_016193045.1). Lineage (GTDB taxonomy): Bacteria > Methylomirabilota > Methylomirabilia > Rokubacteriales > CSP1-6 > CSP1-6. The sequence goes on from JACPSW010000124.1 coordinate 465, forward strand.
AAACGGGATTCGAACCCGCGACCCCCAGCTTGGAAGGCTGGCGCTCTACCGCTGAGCTATTCCCGCACATGATCATCAGGAGGGGGCCCCCACCCACGCTTCGCGTGGGGCCCGGCCCTTCTCCGAGGCCTCCCCCATCACTTGCGCGGGAAAAGCCCGCGCCCGAAATTTCGAGACTGGTGGGGAGGGGAGGATTTGAACCCCCGAAGGCGTGCGCCAGCAGATTTACAGTCTGCCCCCTTTGGCCACTTGGGTACCTCCCCGAGCCCGCCCGGATTCCCGCTAAACGCCCGAAACGGCTGGAGCTGGCGAGAGGATTCGAACCCCCGACCCGCTGCTTACAAGGCAGCCGCTCTACCTCTGAGCTACGCCAGCACAGACAAACTTTCATGCTACTTTCCAAGCCTTTTGAAGTCAACGGTTTTTTTCTCGGAAGTCATCCGCTGGCGCAAGACCTCGTAGCAGACCACCGCGCCGGCCGCGGCCACGTTGAGGGAACCGACCCGTCCGCGCATAGGAAGGGTCACCAGTAGGTCGCATGTCCTGACGACGAGCGGTCGAAGGCCGGGCCCCTCCCCCCCGAGGACCAGGCAGATCGGCCCACTGAGGTCCGCCTCCCAGACCGGACCCCCTCCTACGGAAACGGCTCCGACGATCCAAACTCCTTGTTTTTTAAGCTCTTCCAACACGGTCACCAAATTCGTTTCCCTGACCACGGGGATAGATTCCGCCGCTCCCGCAGCCGCCTTCGCCGTCCCCCCGGTGAGCCCGGCAGATCGGTGTTTGGGAACCACCACCCCGTGGACCCCGACGGCCTCCGCGGTTCTGAGCAGGGCTCCCAGGTTTCCGGGGTCCTGAACCTGATCCAGGGCCAGGAAAAAGGCGGGCTCTCCCCGCCGGGCCGGGATCGCCAGCAACTCCTCTAGCGTCGCGTAACCCGTCTCCGCCACCCTGGCCACGACCCCCTGGTGATGGGGGGTGCGCGCCGCGGCCGTCAGCTGGTCGCGCGTTCGGTAGGAGACCTTGACCCCGCGGCTCACCGCGAGGCCGAGGATCTCCTGCAGGGCCGGGCCGCGCCCGTCGCGAAGGATCGCGATCTCTTCGATCCGGCGCGCGTCCCCCCGGAGCATCTCCAGCACCGGGTGCCGGCCGTAGCGGATCCCCCGCCCTCCCACGCTCACGGCTTCCACTTCCAGGTCGTGCCCTCCGGCCCGTCCTCCACGGTCACGCCAACCCGGACAAGCTCGGCTCGAAGCCGATCGGCGCCGACCCAGTCCCGCCGCCGCCGCGCTTCAGCTCGGGCGTTGACGAGAGCCTCGATCTTTCCCCGGAGCTCGGGATCCACCGGCTGGGACGGCCGCGAGGGCTCCTCGAAGAGCCCGAGCACTCGGCCGAGGCTCATGAGCTCCCCGACGCCGAGCAGGAACGCCCCGGCGGATGCCTCCCCCTGGGTCACCTTGCTCTTGAACGACTGGAGACGGTGGGCGAGGTCAAAGAGCGTCGCGACGGCCTGCGCCGTGTTGAAGTCGTCATCCATCACCTCTTCGAAGCGGCGGCGCGCCTCGGCCGCTTCCTCCAGGAGCCCTTGATCCCGTCCCGGCGCCGGCGTCCCCTTGGCCGCCAGGCGCTCGGCCTCCTCGAACAGATTCCTGAAGCGCTCGAGCGCCCGCGCCGCCTCGGCCACCCGCTCGTTCGAGAAGTCGAGCGGGTTCCGGTAGTGGGTGCCGAGCAGGTAGAGACGGAGCGCCTCGGGCTCGTGGTGACGCAGGAGCTCCTTGAGGGTGAGCACGTTTCCCAGGGATTTCGACATCTTCTCGGCGCCAAGATTCACGAACCCGTTGTGGACCCAGTAGCGGACGAAGGGGCGCCCCGTGGCCGCCTCCGACTGGGCGATCTCGTTCTCGTGGTGGGGGAACACGAGGTCTTCCCCGCCGGCGTGGATGTCGAAGCTTTCCCCCAGGTAATGCATGGACATGGCCGAGCACTCGATGTGCCAGCCGGGGCGGCCGGGACCCCACGGGCTCGGCCAAGCCGGCTCCCCCTCCTTGGAGGCCTTCCAGAGCGCGAAGTCCAGCGGGTTCCGTTTCCGCTCGTCCACCTCCACCCGCGCCCCCGCCTGGAGCTCTTCCAGGTTCTTCCCCGAGAGCCGGCCGTAGCGGGGAAAGCGCTTCACCTCGAAGTACACGTCGCCGTCCAGAGGGTAGGCGACCCCCTTCGCCACGAGCCGCTCGATCAGCTTGATCATCTGGGGAATGTGATCGGTGGCCTTGGGCTCGACGTCCGCCGGGAGGATGCCCAGCGCTCCCATGTCCTTCCGATACTCCTCGATGTAGCGCTCGGCGAGTTCCCGCGGGGGTACGCCTTCCTCCTGGGCGCGCTTGATGATCTTGTCGTCCACGTCGGTGAAGTTTCGGATGAAGCGCACATCGTACCCCCGGTACCGGAGGTAGCGCCGCATCACGTCGAAGGCCAGGGCGCTCCGCCCGTGGCCGATGTGCGAGAGGTCGTAGACGGTGACCCCGCACACGTACATCCGGATCTCGCCCGGCCGGAGGGGAACCAGCTCCTCCTTCTTCCGCGTCAGCGTGTTGTAGAGCCGGATCACGAGGCCCCCCGGGCGACCGGCAGCGCGCCGATCGCGCGCTCGAGGCGGCGCCGCGTCTCCTCGCCACCGAGGACGTAGAGGATGGACGCGACGGGGAGCCCGTGCTCCCGCCCGGTCAGGGCCGCTCGCAGCGTATGCATGATCGCGCGCTTGGGCAGAGCGAGCTGGCGGCCCAGGTCGTCCAAGAGGGAACCGGCCTCAGCCTCAGTGGCCGGCTCCCCCGCGAGCGCCCGGCGTGCCGCCACGAGCACGGCGCGGTCCGACCCGCCGACCGACGATGCCGGTTCCTCCATGAGGGCCGAAAGGGACTCTCGGATGGCCGCCATCCCGGAGGCGTCCCGGCGAAGCACCTCCACGGCGCGCCGCGCGAGCGGCGTCGCCCGCACCCCCAGTTCTTCGACCAAGCGCTCGACGGGCGCCCGGCGCAGGTGCTGGCGGTTGAACCAGGCCAGCCGATCGGCGTCGAACTTCGCGGGCGACCGCGAGACACGGTCCAGGTCGAAGTGGCGGCTGAGCGCCTCGAGGTCCATCACCTCGTCCGTCCCCGGGGGAGGGGACCAGCCGAGCAGGGCCAGGTAATTGACCAGCCCCTCCGGCAGGATCCCTGCCGCCCGATGCTCGGCAATCGTCACGACGCCATGACGCTTGGAGAGCGGCGCACCGTCCGCCCCGTGAATGAGGGGGACGTGGGCAAAGCGCGGCGGCTCCCACCCCAGCGCCCGGGCCAGGGCCATCTGGCGGGGGGTGTTCGCCAAGTGATCGTCGCCCCGGATCACCAGGGTCACCCCCATCCGGCAGTCGTCCACCGCCGCAGCGAAATTGTACGAGGGAGTCCCGTCGGCCCGGAGGATGACGAAGTCGTCGAGGTCGCTCCCGAGGAACTGGACGTCCCCCTTCACGAGGTCGTGGATCTGGATCCGGTCGGGAGGCATCACGAACCTGACGGCCCCCGCTTCCCCTGCCCGGCGGCGGCGCGAGACCTCCTCGACCGGCAGCGGCCGGCAGCGGCCGTCGTACCGCGGCGGGAGACCCCGGCCGATGCGATCCCGACGCTGGGCCTCCAGCGCCTCCGGAGTGCAGAAGCAGTGATAAGCCCTGTCCTCCTGGAGGAGCCGATCCACGGCGGCCCGATAATCGGGAAGCCGCTCGGACTGCCGGTATGGCCCCACTTCCCCTCCTGCGTCGGGTCCCTCGTCCCAGCGGAGGCCGAGCCAGCGCAGATCTTCGAGGATCGCCGCTTCGAACTCTGGCCTCGACCGCTCCCGGTCGGTGTCCTCGATCCTGAGGATGAAGCGCCCGTCGTGCCTGCGCGCGAAGAGCCAGTTGAAGAGGGCGGTGCGGGCGTTTCCGATGTGGAGAGAGCCCGTCGGGCTCGGCGCAAACCTCACCCTGACGCTCAACCCGGAACCTCGACGCTCACGACCGCCATGGCGGCGATCCCTTCCTGCCGTCCGAGCAGGCCGAGCCCCTCCGGGCTCTTGGCCTTCACGCTCACCCGCTCCGGATCCACCCGCAGGGTCTCCGCGAGGCGCTTGGCCATCTCGGGGAGCCAGGGGCCGAGCCGGGGTGACTGGGCGACGACCGTGGCGTCCACGTTGATCAGCCGCGCGCCCCGCGCCGTCACGAGCGCCAGGACCTCGCCGAGCAGCCGAAGGCTCGACACGCCGCGGTAGCGCGGGTCGGAATCGGGGAAGTGGCTCCCCAGGTCACCGAGCGCCAGCGCCCCCAGCATCGCCTCGGCCACGGCATGGCTCAGGACGTCGGCGTCCGAGTGGCCGGCCAACCCGCGGTCGGCGGGGACCGTGATGCCGCCGAGAATCAGCGGGCGCTCCGGCGTGGCGGGATGGAGATCGAAGCCCAGCCCCACGCGGTTCACCGGCGTCCCCGTGCGCTCGCGAGGACCCGCGCCCGCGCCAGGTCGTCCGGCGTCGTGATCTTGAGGTTCTCCTGGAGGCCGGCGACGATCCTCACCGGTACGCCGAGCCGTTCGACCAGGACGGCATCGTCGGTCCCGAGGAACCCGTCCTGCCGGGCCTTTTCGTGAGCCTCCCACAAGAGGGAGCGGCGAAAGGCCTGGGGGGTCTGGATGAGCCAGAGCCCGCCCCGGTCAACGGTCGTCTCGACGAATCCCTCCCGGTGCCGCTTGACCGTCTCGCGCACCGGGATCCCGCAGATCGCCGCTCCGAAACGCCGCGCAGCCTCCACCACGTCCCGCACCAGCGTCCCCGTGACGAACGGCCTCACCCCGTCGTGCACCAGCACCAGTTCCGCCGCGGGCGGGACTGCCTGGAGACCGAGCCAGACCGACTCCTGGCGCTCCGCCCCGCCCGGGACAACGGCCAGCACCCGGGGGACCCGATGGCGGGCGAGGAGCCGGCGCGTCCGCTCCACGGCGGCGGGAGGCGCGACGAGGACGATTCCCCGGACGACGCGGCTCCCGGCGAGGATCCGGAGCGTCCGGACCAGCACCGGGACGCCCCCGAGGCGCAGGAACTGCTTGGGCGAGGAGCCGCCCATGCGGCTCCCGCTCCCCGCTGCCGGGACGATCGCCACGACGCTCATTGACGGCGTGCTCACCCGCGGCCTCCGGGCACCGTCTCCTCCTCCCGGAGCCGGGTGAAGATCATTCGCCCGGCAGTGGTCTGGAGCACGCTCGTCACGGTCACCTCCACGCTCTGGCCCAGGTACTTCTTCCCGTGGTCCACCACGACCATGGTGCCGTCGTCCAGGTAGGCTACCCCCTGCCCGGACTCCTTGCCTTCCTTGAGCACGTGCACGTGCATGAGCTCGCCGGGCAGGACGACCGGCTTCAGCGAGTTGGCCAGCTCGTTGATGTTGAGGACCGACACGCCCGAGAGCTCGGCCACCTTGTTCAGGTTGTAATCGTTGGTGATGACCTTGCCGCCCAGGACCTTGGCCACCTCGATGAGCTTCCGGTCCACCTCTCGCACGTGGGGGAAGTCCAGGTCGTGGATCTGGACCTTCACCTTGGGGATGCGCTGGATCTTCTGAAGGACGTCGAACCCCCGCTTGCCGCGGTTGCGCTTCAGGCTGTCGGAGGAGTCGGCGATCTGCTGGAGCTCGCGGAGCACGAACTGGGGGACGATCAGGGTCCCCTCGAGAAAGCCGGTCTCCGAGATGTCGGCGATCCGCCCGTCGATGATGACGGAGGTGTCCAGGATCTTGTAGAGATCCGCCCGCGCCGCCACCTTCGGAAACAGGACCGACGAGATCCCTTCGAGCTCCTCGCCTTTCCGGAGCGCAACGGCGCCCCCCAGGTAGCCGAGCAGCAGCGCCAAGAGCCCACGGCCGGGACCCCGGGCGCCCGGAACGAACGCTTCCAGCGCGGCCCCCAGCAGCAGGCCCAGCACCAAGCCGAAGAGCGCGCCCAGGCCTCCCCAGAAGATCCGCTCGATGGGCACCCGCTGAAACCCCCGCTCCGCGAGGAGGACGCCCCCCCCGACGGCCAACCCCGCCAGGGCCAGAAGGGGCCAGGGCGAGGCGAGGTCGAGCGCCTGTCCCAAGGCGACACCCCCGCTCGCGGCAAGAAGCAGAATGACGAGTCGCGCGATGATGGTCGTCATAGCAGCGAAATCCCCTCAAGATGGATTCGAAAATCCCAGTAGCGTTTGAATCGCCTCGTCGATGGAAGCCACTCCGCGCGCGTCCAGCGGGAGCGGCGTGTCGGCCGACAGGTTGTTTCGAGGAACCACCGCGCCGGCGAACCCGAGCGCCGCGGCCTCGCGAAGGCGCAGGTCGAGGCCGGTGACGGCCCGAACCTCCCCGGCGAGCCCCACCTCGCCGAAGACGACGAGGTTCTCCTTGACCGGGCGATCCGTATAGCTCGACGCCGCGGCCGCGACGAGCCCGAGGTCGGCCGCAGGCTCCGCCACCCGCGCCCCCCCGGCCACGTTCACGAACACGTCCTGGGTCTGGAGGGGAAACCCCAGGCGCTTTTCGAGCACCGCTAGGAGCAGGCAGACGCGGTTGTAGTCCATGCCCAGCACCGTGCGGCGGGGCGTCCCGAAGCTGGCCGGGCTGACCAGCACCTGGAGCTCCAGGAGGAGCGGGCGGCTTCCCTCCAGGCTCGCGACAACCACCGACCCCGGCGCCCCCTTGGGGCGCTCGGAGAGGAAGAACCCCGAGGGATTTTTCACCTCGGCCAGGCCGCGCTCGGTCATCTCGAAGACCCCGATCTCGTTCGTGGAACCGAAGCGATTCTTCACCGCCCGCAGCACCCGATAGGAATGGTGATGCTCTCCCTCGAAGTAGAGGACCGTGTCCACCAGATGCTCCAGCACCCGGGGACCGGCCAGCGCCCCCTCTTTGGTGACGTGACCCACGAGGAAGGTGGCCATTCCCGTCCGCTTAGCCAGGAGCATGAGGCGGCCCCCGCACTCGCGCACCTGGCTCACGCTCCCCGGCGCCGATTCGAGGTCGGGGAGGTAGACGGTCTGGATGGAGTCCACGACGAGCACCCGGGGCCCGAGGGGCGCCGCGTGAGCTTCGATGGCCTCGAGATTGGTTTCGGCCAGGAAGTAGAGCCCCCGCGGCGAGATGCCCAGCCGGTCGGCCCGCAGCTTGACCTGGGCCGCCGACTCCTCGCCCGAGACGTACAGGACCGGCGCGCCGAGGTCGGCCAGCGCGCGGGAGGTCTCCAGCAGCAATGTCGACTTCCCGATTCCCGGATCCCCGCCGATCAGGACCAGCGAGCCCCTGACGACCCCGCCCCCCAGAACGCGGTCGAGCTCGCCCACACCGGTCGGCATCCGCTCCCCGGCCTCGACCCTGACGTCCGTCAGCCTCACGGGCGCGCTCGTGGCGGGCGCAGTGGGGGCGCGCCGACCTTTCGCCGGCGCCGGGCGCTCCTCCACGAGCTGAACGTAATTGCCCTGGCGCGCGCAGTCCGGGCAGGTGCCGGGCTTGGGGGCGGCAAAGCCGCACTCCTGGCAGCGGTACGCCGATCCGTCGCGGACCACCCTATTTCTTCTCCTGGCCCGAGCCGATCGTCGAGCGGATGAGATAGCGCAGGAGGACGCTCCGCTGGGCCCCCTCGAGGAACGCCGCCAGGTTCTCGTACACGGTCGGGTCCTCCAGGAGGCCCCCGATCGTTCCCTCTCCGGCGGCCAACCGGTCGGTGATGGCCCTCAGGTTGGCCACGGCGATCCTGAAATCCTGCGCCGCCTGCCCCATGGGGCCGCCCCCTTCGTCCTGGAGGAGGCTTCCCACGACGCCTTTCCCCTGCGTGAGGCGTTCAGATACCGTACGGAAGTTCCGGGCGACGACCTGGAGGTCCTCGGCCACGGACTTGTACCGGGGATCGAAGAGGAGCGCTGCCGCGAGCCCTTCGTCGGCTTTTCCCTTTTCGGCCAGCCGGCCCACCGCGTCCATCGCCTGGAGGAGCTGGCGCGCCGCCCGGCCGCTCTCGGCCGAGAGCAGCACCCCGACGGCGCTCTCGCCGGGCTCCCGGGCCAGCAGCTCCTGAGTCGCGGTGAGCACCTGGTTGAGCCGCTTCAGGGCCTCGGGCTCCTCGTAGATCAGGACGTGCAGCCACCCCGATCCCTTCTCCACCTGCTCCGTCATGCGGCGGGTCGAGCGGAGCACCGCGGAAAGGTCCTCCAGGGCCCGGGTCTCGTTGAATTCCTCCACCGTTGTCCGAAGGCTCCCCGAGAGCGCCGCGACGTTCTTCAAGATCTCAACGCCTTCCCCTGCGAGCCGGCTTACCTCCACGGGATCCCGCGAGGCGATGACCTCGCCCGGCTTGAGTGCCGGCGCCTCGGGGCTGCCCAGGCTGATCTCCACGATCTTGTCTCCCAGCAGGCCCTGGGTCTCGATCCGGGCGACCGAGTTCTTGCGAATCCGGTCTTCGAAGCGTCGGGCGATGGAGAGCGACACGCGCACCTTGGCGCCGGGCTTCTCGGGGAGCGAGACCCGCGCGACGCGGCCGATCTGCACGCCCGCCAGCCGGACCGTGGCGCCGGGCGTGAGCCCGCCGACCTCCATGAACTCGGCGACGAGCTCGTACCGCCGCTCGAAGTAGCGCGCCTGCGCGCCGAGGAGATAAATGAGGCCCATGAGGACGACCAGCGATACCAGGAGGAAGAGGCCGATGCGGATCTGGAGGGCCAGCTGCTTTCGGTCTTCGGGCATGTCTCAGTTCCCCCGGAGCTCTCCGGCTAGGAAGGCCTGAACCGCCGGCACCGTCGAGCCGTGGATTTCCGCCGGCGTCCCCACCCCCGCGAACCGGCCGTCGTGGAGGATGGCCATCTGATCGGCCACCATTCCGGCGAACTCGATGTCGTGAGTGACCACGATGGCGGTGTCGCACACCCCGCTCCGCAGCTCGGCGATCAGCTCCCCCACCACGCGGGCGTTGGTCGGATCGAGGCCGGCGGTGGGCTCGTCGAAGAAGACCACCTCGGGCTCGAGCACCAGGGCCCGCGCGATCCCGACGCGCTTCTTCATCCCCCCCGACAGCTCCGCCGGCAGGAGGGAATCGGTGCCGGGCAGCCCCACGAGCGACAGGAACCGGTGGACCCGGTCCGTGATCTCCCCCTCGCCCCAGGAGGTGTGCTCCCGGAGGGGGTAGGCCACGTTCTCGAACACCGAGAGCGAGTCGAAGAGCGCGGCCCCCTGAAAGACGAAGCCCGTCCGGCGTCTCAATGGCAGCATCGCCTCCTCCCGGAGGCGCTCGATATTCTGCCCGAACAGCCGGATCTCGCCCGCATCCGGGTAGGTGAGCCCCGCGCAGAGCCGCAGGAGGACGGTCTTGCCCGCGCCGCTGCCCCCCATCACGGCCAGCGTGGTCCCCTTGGAGAGGCCGAGGCTGACGCCGCGGAGAACCTCGTTGCGGTCGAAGGCCTTTCTCACCCCCCGCAGCTCGACAACCGGCCGGTCCGCCATTCCGCTCGGCCTCACCAGAAGAGGAAGAGAAATAGCTTCGTGAGGAAGTAATCCGCGATGATCACGCCCATGGCCACCTGCACCACCGTGGCGGTGGTGGAGCGGCCCAGCCCCTCCGTGCCGCCCTCCGTGCTGAGGCCGTTGTAACAGCCGATCAGCGTGACGATGGCGGCGAAGAAGAAGCTCTTGCCCACCCCCGTGAAGAAGTCGCGCAACGTCACCCAGTAGAAGATGTTATTCCAGTACACGTACACGTCCACCTGACGCTCGAACACAGCCACCGCCATTCCTCCCGCGAGACCGACGAAGTCGGCGAGGATGGTCAGGAGAGGGAAGATCACGAGCGCCGCCAGCAGCCGGGGAACGATGAGCTTCTTGATATGGTTGACGCCGATGGCCCGGAGCGCGTCGATCTGCTCGGTGACCTTCATCGACCCCAGCTCGGCGGTGATCCCCGAGGCCACCTTCCCGCCCACCAGGATGGCGGTGAGCACCGGGCCCAGCTCCCGCAGGATGGAGAGGGCCACCACCGGCCCCACGTAGTTCTCGGCCCCGAAGCGGGCCATGTTGACGGCGCTCTGGAGCGCCAGAACCATCCCCGTGAAGACGGCGGCGGTCAGGGCGACGGCCACGGAGCGGACGCCCATGGCGTCCACCTCCAGGAGGACCAGCCGCCAGTAGGAGGGGGGAAGGCTGAGGTTCCGCACCACCTGGGTGGTGAGCAGGCCGAGCCCCCCGTACCAGATGACGGCCTGCCGTCCCTGCTGTCTCAGATAGGTCCCGGCAGTCATGAAATGTCCCGCCTCATGGGCCGTTAAAGCTCGACACGAACGTTTCGAACTCGGCTGTGCCGCCGGCGAACTCGCCGGGAGACGCGACGTAGACGAGGTCGTAGACGCAGCGCTCTCCCTTCACCACGTACGCCTCCACCTCCACCGGGACGCCGTCGAGGCGCCCCGTGAGGAGCAGCTTGATGGCCGGATGCCCGGCGACCGTGAGCTCCGACTGCTCTCGCACCTCCTTGCCCTGAACGCCGAAGGTCAGGTGACGCGCCAGGACGGCCAACGGGCGCGTCGGCCCCCGCCCCTCGCACGTCGCGTTGACCAGGATCCCCGACCGGGAGGCCGGCCGCCGCAGTTCCAGATCCGCGCGCCCGTCGGCAACGACCTGCCACTCCCGAGCCGCGGGGAGCGCGATCCGGTAGCCCTTCGCGGAGTAAAACACGCCCCCCTCGATCCGGCTTCCCGCGCACGCCGCGCCCCCGAGGAGGAGCAGGACTCCCCCCGCGACCAGCGACGCGCGCCGTCGGCGACTCGCCGTCAGGGCGCGCTTCCTCCAGGGCCCCGCGACTTCTCCGCGTGGCGCCGCCCGAGCTCCTCGAACACCCGGCGCAGGGAGATCCCGCGCCCACCCAGCAGGACCATGGTGTGGAACCAGAGGTCGGCCACCTCTTCCACGAGGCGGGCATCCCCTTCGCCCTTCGTGGCGGCCCTGATCACCTCTTGCGCCTCCTCCCCGATTTTCAGGCAGATCTGCGCTTCCCCCTTCTGGAAGAGGCTCGCGACGTAAGATCCCGGCGGCGGCTCCGCCCTCCGAGACTGGATCACGCGCTCGACGAGATCGAGGATCCCCGGGCCCTGGGACGGCTGGGCCCCTTGCGATCCATCGCGGACCGTGTTGAAGAAGCACGTCCGGCTCCCCGTGTGGCACGCCACACCCTCCTGGTGCACCAGGAGCAGCAGCGCGTCCCGGTCGCAGTCGGCGTAGATCGCCTCCACGTGCTGGCGGTGGCCGGACGTCTCGCCCTTCTGCCAGAGCGCCCGGCGGGAGCGCGACCAGTAATGCGCGAGCCCCGTTTCCAGGGTTCGGGTGAGCGCCTGGCGGTCCATCCAGGCCAGCATCAGGAGCTCGCCGGTCTCGGCCTCCTGGGCCAGCGCCGGGATCAGCCCCTGGGAATCCCACTGTAGGTCGCCGGGCCCCGTCACTCTTCGAGCCTCACCGGGACGCCCCGGGCGCGCAGGTACGCCTTGGCGTCCCTGACCGTGTGAGTTCCGAAGTGAAAGATGGACGCCGCCAGCGCGGCATCGGCCTTTCCCTCGACGAGCCCCTCCCTGAGGTGCTCAAGCGTCCCCACCCCGCCCGAGGCGATGACCGGGACCGATACGGCCTCAGCCACCACTCGCGTCAGCTCCAGGTCATAGCCATCCTGGGTGCCGTCCCGATCCATGCTGGTCAGCAGAACCTCCCCGGCCCCCAGGCTCTCGGCTTCCCGGGCCCAGGCCACGGCCTCCCGGTTCGCCGGGCGGCGCCCCCCGTGGCTGTAAACCGTCCATCCGCCGTTCGACCGCTTGGCGTCGATCGCCACCACGATGCACTGGCTCCCGAAGCGCTCCGCCGATTCCCGGATCACCTGCGGGCGCTCAAGGGCAGCGGTGTTCAGGGACACCTTATCCGCGCCCGCGCGGAGGAGCGTCCGGATATCGTCCACGCCGCGAATCCCGCCGCCGACCGTCAGGGGCATGTAGATCCCTCCGGCCGTGCGTCGCACTACGTCCAGCATGATGGCGCGCCCCTCGTGGGAGGCGGTGATGTCGAGGAACACGAGCTCATCGGCGCCCTGGGCGTCATAGGCCTGAGCGGCGGCCACGGGATCGCCGGCGTCGCGGAGGTCCAGGAACCGGACGCCCTTGACCACCCGCCCGTCCTTGACGTCCAGGCACGGGATGACGCGCTTGGCTAGCACGCGGCCAGCTCCGCGAGCGCCTGTTTCAGGTCGACGGCCCCCGTGTACAGCGCCCGCCCGACGACGGCGCCGATCACCCCCGGGATCCCCGCAAGCCGCCTCAGATCCTCCAGGCTCCCGACGCCTCCCGAGGCGAGGAGCGGGAGACCTGCTGCTGCCGCCACGGCTGCCGTGCTGCTGAGATTGGGGCCCGTCTCGGTTCCGTCGCGGGCGATGTCGGTGTAGAGGATCTCCGCGGCTCCCACCTGGGCAGCGCGCCGGGCCAGATCTACGGCCGGGATGTCCAGTCGCTGGGTCCAGCCGTCCACGGCGACCCTGCCGTCCGAGGCATCCACCGCCACGATGATCCGGCCGGCAAAGCGGCGACAGGCCTCCTCTAGAAACGGGGGATCCAGCGCGGCGCGCGTCCCGAGCATCGCCCACCGGGCTCCGGAGGCCAGCAGCGTCTCGACGGCCTCGAGGCTCCGGAGGCCGCCGCCGGCCTCCACGGGCACCGGGATGCTCCGGGCGAGCTCCTCGATGAGCCCGAGCTGCTTGGGCGTTCCGGCGAAGGCGCCGTCCAGGTCTACGACGTGGAGCCGCGGGGCGCCCTGCTGGACCCACGCGCGGGCCACGGCCAGGGGATCGCCCGAGAAGACGGTCTCGGCCTCGGGCCGCCCCTGCCTCAGCCGGACGCAGCGTCCACCCCTCAGGTCCACTGCCGGAATGACCATCATCAGCGCTGATCCTTCACGAAGGCGGCGAAGTTCTCGATGAGCCGCAACCCCCACCGCTGGCTCTTCTCCGGATGGAATTGGGTCGCGAAGAGGTTGCCCTTCCCGATCGCCGCGGGGAACGTCACGCCGTAGGTGCAGGTGGCCACCCGGAGCGTCCCGTCCAGCGCCTCGGGGTAGTAGGAGTGGACGAAGTAGAAGTAGGCGCCGCTCGGAATGCCCTCGAAGATGACGAGGTCCCCGGCGTGCTCGACCTGGTTCCACCCCATGTGCGGCACCTTGAGCCCCTTCGGAAACCGGCGGACCACCCCGGGGATCAGGTCGAGCCCCTTGCCCTGGCCGAACTCCTCGCTCTCGGAGAACAGCAGCTGGTAGCCGAGGCAGATCCCGAGGAACGGCCGGCCGCTCTCGAGCGCCCCGCGGACGGGCCCCAGCAGGCCCAGGGCCTCGAGGCTCAGCATGGCATCGTGGAAGGCGCCGTCCCCCGGCAGCACCACCGCCTCCGAGCCCGCGACGACGCGCGGGTCCTGGGTCACCACGGCGTCCATCCCTACGCGCCCGAAGGCCTTCTCGACGCTCCCCAGGTTCCCCCGCCCGTAGTCAACGATCGCGATCATCGCGGCCTACCCGGATCCGAGCGCCGGGGGTGGCGCGGGCGTGGCCCCCGGAGCGGCCCGGCGGAGTGGGGCCCCTTCACCCTCCTCTCCCAGTTCTGCGAACTGGGAGAGGAGGGTGAACGGGTGACGGAGGCCGGACGCGGCCGGGGGCAAGCCGGCGACAGGACCCCCGGCGCTCGGGCGGCAGACGTTAGGCAAGACAGGTTGGAGCGGCATCAGAGGTTGCCCTTCGTCGACAGGACGCCCTCGATGCGCGGGTTGAGCCGCGTGGCCTCGGCCAGGGCGCGCCCCGCGGCCTTGAAGACCGCTTCCGAGATGTGGTGGAGGTTCTCCCCGTAGTGGAGGTTGACGTGCAGCGTGACCTCCGAATTGAAGGCGAAGGCCCGGAAGAAATCCTTCAGGAGATCGAGGTCGAAGTTCGCCACCCGGGTCCGCATCAGCGGCACGTTGAACACGAGGAACGGACGCCCGGAGATGTCCAGCGAGGCAGAGACCAGGGCCTCGTCCATGGGAACGGACGCCACGCCGAACCGGACGATTCCCTTCTTGTCCCCCACGGCCTCTTTGAACGCCTTGCCGAGGCAGATCCCCACATCCTCCACCGTGTGATGCAGGTCCACCTCGGTGTCGCCCCGCGCGTCCACGGTGAGGTCCATGAGGCCATGCTTGGCCCACGCCTCCAGCATGTGGTTGAGGAACGGAATCGTGGTCTCCACCTTGGCGGCCCCGCTGCCGTCTAGATTGAGCTGGAGCAGGACCTCCGTCTCCCGGGTCTTCCGCTCGATGCGGGCCTGGCGCGGAACCTCCGGCTGTCCCCCTCGGATCGGTCGGCTCATGATGGGTTCCCTCGCTCGCTGAGGCGGACCTCGGCCGCTGCGCCGTGCGCTGGCAGTCCTTCCACGCGCGCCAACGTCTCGACGTGAGGCCGGGCCTCTCTCAACCCCTTGGCAGAGTAGTGAATGAGGCTGGAGCGCTTCACGAAATCCTCGACGCCGAGCGCCGAGGAGAACCGGGCCGTGCCCCCGGTGGGCAGGACGTGATTCGGCCCCGCCACGTAGTCGCCGATCACCTCGGGGGTGTGGCGCCCGAGGAAGATCGCCCCCGCGTGTCGGACCTGGGAGAGCAGGGCGAACGGGTCCCCGACCTGCAGCTCGAGGTGCTCGGGCGCCAGGGCGTTGGCGATGGCGACGGCCTCATCGAGGTCCCGCGTCAGGACCAGCGCGCCGTTGTTCTCGAGCGCCTCGGCCGCGACGGCCCCGCGCTCGAGCCCGACGAGGCGCTTGTCCAGCGCGGCCGCCACGTCCTCGAGGAGCCCGGTCGACGGTGTCAGCAGCACCGCGCGCGCCATCGGGTCGTGCTCTGCCTGGGCGAGGAGATCGGCGGCGACCCACTGGGGATCGGCCGTCTCGTCAGCCACGACCAGGACCTCGCTGGGACCGGCCACCATATCGATTCCCACCTGGCCGAACACCTTGCTCTTGGCCAGGGCCACGAAGATGTTGCCGGGTCCCACGATCTTGTCCACCCGCCGGATGGTCTCGGTCCCGTACGCCAGGGCGGCGATGGCCTGGGCCCCGCCCACGCGGTAGGCCTCCGTGACCCCCGCGACCCGGGCGGCGGCCAGGACGGCGGCATTGAGCGACTTGCACTGAGACGGCGGCGAGACGAGGACGATCTCCGGCACCCCCGCCACGCGCGCGGGGACGGCCGTCATCAGGACCGTGGAGGGGTAGGCCGCCCGGCCGCCGGGGACGTAGATGCCGACCCGGTCGAGCGGGCGCACCTGCTGCCCGAGCCGCGAGCCGTTGGCGTCCTCCACCCACCAGGAGCGCGGGAGCCCGTGCCGGTGGAACGCTTCGATTCGACCCGCCGCATATTGGAGGGCTCCGAGCGTGCTTGCCCCCACCGCCCGCTCGGCAGCGTCGTACTCGGCCGCCGTAACGGCCAGCTCTGGCCCCTGGAGCCGCACCCCGTCGAAGCGCTCGGTGAACTCGAGGAGGGCCGCATCCCCCCGCGCCCTGACGGCGGAAAGGATTGCCTCCACCCGGCCGTGAATCTCTGGATCGACGTCCGCGGGCGACCGCTCGAGCGCTCGGACCACGCCGCGGACCCCCAGGGCGTGAGTGTCCAGCTTTCGGCAGGTCATACTTCGGAGGGGGGCTCCGCCCCCCTTCCGACCCCTCCCCCGAGGGGTTGCGCCGGCGAAGCCGTCTTCACCTGCTTCTTCAGCCGCTCGATCAGCCGGCTGACCGGTGAATACTCGGTTTTGAGGGAGGCGCGGTTGACGATCAGCCGAGCCGTCGAGCGCGCAATCTCGGCGACCTCGACCAGGCCGTTCGCACGGAGGGTCTCCCCCGACTGGACGAGGTCCACGATCCGGTCGGCGAGACCGACCAGCGGCGCGAGCTCGATGGAGCCGTCCAGCCGGACCATCTCGACCTGGATCCCCCGCTCGGAGAAGTACCGCTCCGTCAGCACCGGATACTTGGTCGCCACGCGCACCCACGACCACTTGGACGGATCGTCCCGCTCCCAGAGCTCCTTGGGCTCCGCCACGACCAGCCGGCAGAAGCCGAAGCCCAGGTCGAGAGGCTCGTAGACATCCGGCTCCTGCTCCAAGAGGATGTCCTTGCCCACGATCCCAAGATCCGCCGCGCCGTACTCGACGTACGTGGGGACGTCGGCCGGCTTCAGGATCAGGAACCTGAGGCCGTGTGTCTCGTCGGAAAAGATGAGCTTGCGCGAATCGGCCTCCACGCCGTCCAGCCCCATGCCCCGGAGGATAACGAGCGCCGGCGGGAGCAGCCGGCCCTTCGGCAGCGCCAGCGTGAGCAGCTTTTTCATGGGCGCCGCCGCACCCGGCCCCCGAGGGCCTGGAGCTTGGCCTCCAGGCGCTCGTAGCCCCGATCCAGGTGATAGACCCGCGAGACTTCCGTCCTACCGCGCGCGGCAAGGCCGGCGAGGACCAGGGAAGCGGAGGCGCGCAGATCCGTCGCCATTACCGGTGCGCCCTGGTAGTTCGGGACGCCGTGCACCAGGGCCGTTGCCCCGTCGATCTCGATCCGCGCCCCCATCCGGTTCAGTTCGGCGGCGTGCATGAATCGATTTTCGAAAATCGTCTCCGTGATGCGCGACAGCCCCTCCGCCAGCCCGAGCAGGGTCATCAGCTGCGCCTGCATGTCCGTGGGGAAGCCGGGGAAGGGGCTGGTGATCACGTCCGTCGGGCGCGGCCGCTCGGGTCCGCGGCAGCGGATCCGATCCTCACCGATGTCGAGGACCGCCCCCGCCTCCTCGAGCTTGGCGAGGAGGGCCGAGAGGTGGTGGGGCACGGCGTTCGTGACGGTCACGTCGCCTCCGGTGATGGCGCCGGCCACGAGCAGGGTCCCGGTCTCGATGCGATCCGGGATGATCCGGCGGCGGCACCCGCCGAGCTCGGCGGCCCCGACGATCTCGATCCGCTCGGTCCCGGCCCCCTCGACGGTCGCCCCCATGGCCTGAAGGAGCCGCGCCAGATCCACGACCTCGGGCTCGCGGGCGGCGTTCTCGATAACGGTGGTCCCCTCGGCGAGGGCCGCCGCCATCATCAGGTTCTCCGTGCCGGTGACTGTTACCAGGTCCAGACTGATCCGGCAGCCCTTGAGCCGGCTCGCCCGCGCCTGCACGTAACCGTTCTCGATCCCGATGTCGGCGCCCAGGCGCCGGAGCCCCTCGAGGTGCAGGTCGATCGGTCTGAGCCCGATCGCGCATCCGCCCGGCAGCGCGACGCGCGCCACGCCCGTCCTGGCGAGGAGCGGCCCGAGCACGAGCACCGAGGCCCGCATGGTCGAGACCAGCTCGTAGGGCGCCTCATGGCTCTTGACGCGGGCCACGCGGACCCGGGTCGCTCCATCGCGCTCCACGGCGAATTCCGCCCCCAGCTGCTCGAGCAGCTGGCTGATCGTGGTGACGTCGGCCAGCGCCGGCAGGTTCTCCAGCACCACCGGCTCCGCGGTGAGCAGCGTGGCGGCCAGGGCCGGGAGCGCGGCGTTCTTGGCCGAGCTGGCCGACACCGTGCCCCTGAGCGGGACTCCCCCTTCGATCTCGAGCCGGGCCGCCATCAGCGCTTCCTCGCCGCGATCATACGCTCGATCCCCCGCAGATCCTGCTGCACCCCCACCGCCTCGAACCCTGCGGCCTCCATGGCCGCCGAGAGGTCCGCAGCCTGCCCCTCCCCCATCTCCATAAGGAGCCAGCCTCCGGGCCTCAGGACGCGGGGCGATTCGGCGATCAGCCTCCGATGAACCGCCATGCCGTCCGGCCCCCCGTCCAGCGCCTCGCCGGGCTCCCAGTCGCGAACCTCCTGGGGCAGGTCCGCGAGGTCCGCGGACCGAATATAGGGCGGGTTCGCAATCACCAGATCGACCGTCCCGGCGGCGCCGGCCACCGGCTCCAGGAGGTCGCCGGCGAGGAGCTCCACCCGAGCGCGGAGGCCGAGGCTGGCGATGTTGTCAGCCGCCAGGGCGAGGGCTGCCGGCGAGCGCTCCACCGCCAGGACCCGGAGGTGTGGCACCCTCACCGCGAGGGCGCAGGCGATCGCCCCCGTCCCGGTGCCCACGTCCACCGCCAAACGCCAGGGACCTTCCCGCCCCTCCCGTTCCAGCACCCACTCCACCAGGAGTTCCGTCTCCGGGCGTGGGACCAGCGCCCCGGGTCCCGTCCGGAGGACGAGCCCTCCGAACTCCTCACACTCCAGGATGTGCTGGATCGGTTCCTGCCGCCGGCGCCGCTCCAGGGCCTCCCGGAAGCGCTCCATCGCATGCGGCGACACCTGGCGCAACGGCTCGATGAGGAGTCCGAGCCGGTCCACCCCGAGCGCCCAGCCGAGGAGTCGCTCCGCGTCCAGGCGGGCCGCCGGGAGCCCGGCCGCCGCCAGCGACCTCGCGCCCTGGGAGAGCACCGCCCCGACCGCCGTCTCGGACAGGGCCGTCTTCACGGGGTGACCTGGGCCATGCGCTCGGCCTGGTCGGCAGCCGCCAGCGCGTCGATCAAGTCGTCCATCTCCCCCTCCAGCACCTGGGGCAGCTTGTGGAGCGTCAGGCCGATCCGGTGGTCGGTGACCCGCGCCTGGGGAAAGTTGTAGGTGCGGATCCTCTCGCTGCGCTCCCCGGTCCCGACCTGGCTCCGCCGGTCGGCGGCGATCTGAGCCCGCTGCTCCTCCTGGGCATGCTCGAGGAGACGCGCCTTGAGCACCCGCATGGCCTTGGCCCGGTTCTTGATCTGGGAGCGCTCGTCCTGGCAGGTCACCACGAGCCCCGTCGGGATGTGGGTGATCCTCACCGCGGAATCGGTCGTGTTGACCCCCTGGCCGCCGGGGCCCGAGGAGCGATACACGTCCACCCTGATGTCCTGGTCACTGACTCTGACCTCCACGTCCTCCGCTTCCGGCAGGACTGCCACGGTCACGGTCGACGTATGGATTCGGCCCGCTGACTCGGTGACCGGCACGCGCTGGACGCGGTGGACCCCCCGCTCGAACTTCAGCCGGCTCCAGGCCCCCTTCCCCTGGATGAACAGGATCACCTCCTTGAGCCCCCCGACGCCCGTCGGGTGGCGCTCGACGGTTTCCACCTTCCACCCTTGGCGCTCGGCGTACTTCACGTACATGCGGGCCAGGCCGGCGGCGAACAGCCCCGCCTCGTCGCCCCCGGCGCCGGCGCGGATCTCGACGAAGACGTTCCTGTCGTCGTTGGGATCGCGGGGCGTCAGGAGGCGCCGGAGCTCCTCTTCCAGCGCCGTCTGGCGCGCGGTGAGGTCATCCAGCTCCGACTGGGCCAGCTCGCGCAGCTCACGGTCGGGCTCCTCGGCCAGGATGTGGCGTGCCTCGGTAGTCCGCCCCAGGACGGCCTTGTACTCGCTGAAGCGCTCGACCACGAGGCTGAGATCGCTCGCGGCCTTGGCGTGGCGGGCATACTGCGCCGGCTGCCCGATCACCTGCGGGTCGGCGAGCAGGCGGGAGAGCTCCTGATACCGCTCCTCGATCTGGCGAAGCCGTTCAAACACGCTGGACCCTCATCGTCGGCGGACGCACCACGGGGCCAAGGGACCACGGGCGGGGGACGCGAAAGGCGAGAAGGGGGCACGCGTGGGGAACAAACACCGAGGGACGCAGCCCCAGGATCGACACCCTCCCCGACCCGGCGAGCCCGGGGCCGCCGGACCGGACCTTACCCTTCTGTAACCGGTTTCCTCTTGTACTTCCGCTGGAAGCGCTCGACCCGGCCAGCCGTGTCGACCAGCTTTTGCTTCCCGGTGAAGAAGGGATGGCACTTGGAGCACACCTCCACCCGGATCTGGGGACGGGTGGAACGGGTGTGGATGACCTCCCCACACGCGCAGGTGATCGTTGTCTCGACGTACTCAGGATGAATGCCCGCCTTCACGGCGCACCTCCTCGTGAATACATAAACCTACCAATAACCGGGCAAAAAGGCAAGCATTTCGGCTGGGAGTCCCAGGACGGGCGGTTCGAGCGCCGGCTCCGCCGGCGCAACCTCTGGGGGAGGCATCGGAGGGGGCCGTCGAGGCCCCCTCCGAATGATTATCCCAGCTGGTTCATGGCGGCGAGGAACTCCTTGTTCGTCTTCGTCAGCTTGAGCTTGTCCAGCAGGAGCTCCATGGCCTCCACGGGGTTCAGCTGTGAGAGGACTTTGCGGAGGAGCCAGACCTTTGAGATCTCGTCCTTCTCCAGCAGCAGTTCTTCCTTCCGGGTCCCCGACTGCTCGATGTTGATCG